>NZ_CP156084.1:924500-1255500 GCF_040687965.1 Methylocystis echinoides | reverse complement strand
CCATCGCCACCCGCAGTTCAACATCGTTCGCGCGGGCGTCAATTATCACTTCAATTTTGGCGCCCCGGCGCCAGCCGTCGCGAAATACTGATCGGCGGACGCTCAGGGTTGAGACGACAGCGGGAAGCTCGGCTTGCGCCGAGCTTCCTTTTTTGCGCCTTTGAGGAGGCGGGCTTACGGACTCTGCGGAGCTGAAGTCGCATCGTTTGCGCTCTCCTCGGAGCGCGGCCGCGCAACCAACTGTTTGCTGCGCCGCCTGTTCTCGTCCAATTGCTGCAGAACCACAAAAAATGCTGGAACCAGCACGACCGCGAGGCAGGTCGACGACAGCATCCCGGTGAGCACAGTGACGCCCAGCGATCGTCGCGCATTGGCGCCGGCGCCCGTCGCAATCACCAGGGGCAGAACGCCGAAAATGAAGGCGGGTTGCGGGAATCCCCCGAGGCGCTGATCGCTTCGAGGGAGGAGCCGGACGCGATCGGCGATGATCTGGGGCGCAAAAACGAGGGCGTTGTAGCTCACGGCGGAGCCTCAATCGCGCGCCGAAGCCTATCCGTCGGTGAATGTGACAACGCGGGCCACGAGCCCACGTCGAGCGCCGGACAGCTGAAGGCAGAACCGAGACTTGCAGAAAACCTTGGCTGGGGCGGGAGGAGCCTACGTCATAGGCATTTTTCTAATTGAAAGTATTGATTATCCATTTCAAATAGGCTTTTTATGGTGTACCAGATTGGTGTACCCGTGGCGTACATTCGCTTTAGAACCGGCGCAGATGGCTCTCGACAAAAGATACTTGGAAAAGCACGGTAACCAATGGCGTGTTCAGGTTAAGGTACCTGCGCCCGTACGGCACATCGTCGGAAAAGCTAAGTTAGTTCGACCCTTGAAAACCGACAGCTTAGCGAAAGCTAATGCGTTACGCTGGAACGTGGTCGCTGAATTCAGGGAGGTGATCGCCTCTGCGCAAAGGCAACTGGAAACGGGAAGCGGCTCACTACAAAACCCCATTGTCCGGGATGCACTTGATTACAGGAAAGAACTGCAGCGAGCTCTGAAGGACCCTAGCTACGGGCAGGAGATAGCTCCTTGGGGCGAGGTGGTTGCCGATGGCCCAATGGTGATGCGTTCCCTTATTTCGGAACGGGCACAAGAATTGTCAGAGGCAGGTAACCCAGGGGCTGGTTCGATTTTCTACAAGATAGCTTCAGGGGAGGAAACGCTACTTGTCACGTTTATCAACCAGTGGTTGGCCGAATCTTCCATGAAGCCTCGACAGAAGATCGACTACCGTAGGGCAGTTTTGAAGTTGGACAGATGGCTGGGTCTCAACGGGCACGCTCTAACAATCGAAGCCGTCACCAGAAAAGCGGCTGGTGATTACGTGACAAAAGCCTTTGTAGAAAGAGGCGCTCACTGGCGGACCGCTAACAAGGACATTTCCTGCCTGTCATCCTATTGGAAATGGTTGCGTAGAAAGGGTCATGTTGAAGACAACGTATGGCAGGGCCAATCCTTGCCGGAGCGTCGTGTTTCCAAGCAAGAAAAGAAGCGGCCTTATACGGACGAGGAAGTTTTGAAGCTTATCTCTAACGATCCTCCCGAGTACCTTATGGACGCAATTTTCATAGCGGCGCTATCTGGAATGCGGGTCGAGGAAATTGCTCAGTTGCGGATAAGAGATGTTCAGAACGGAGTCATCGATGTCAAGTTGGCGAAGACCCCTGCAGGCGAGCGAGAAGTACCAATACACTCTTCTTTATTCCACATCTTCGAGCGGCGTTGTAAGGGTAAACCATTAGACTCCTTCCTTTTCGACGAACTGCCGACGCCAGCAGAAGGGAGTCCGGTCGAGCGGTCGCAAAAAATCTCCAAACGCTTCACCGATTACAGAAGGCGGATCGGTGTTGATGACAGGCTCCCTGGAGCACGACAATCGAGGGTTGATTTCCACAGCTTCCGTCGATGGTTCTCCAAGAAAGCAGCCGATGCACTCGACAACGGTGCTACCGGCTACTCGCCTTGGACGATTGCCGAGGTTATTGGGCATTCAAAGGAGGACATGCCTCTTGGTATGACCATGGGCCGTTATGCCGGGGATACCAGTTTAGCGGCCAAGCAGGCTTGTGTTGAATCGGTGACGCTTCCAATCAGAAACAAGAGTGGCCGAGAACCCGAATAGTCGCCCCTCCTTGGCCGCTACTCGGGCTCTCATTTACGCCCTTGTTTTCGGTCGGTTAGGTCTCTGTGACCGAGCTGCCCGCCGTGGTCCCTAAACTCCTCCCTTAAAACTCGGCGTCTTCAATCGAGGCCATCGGTTCGACAGGTTCCGGCAGGATGTAGACCCGCACGCGCCTTTCGCCCGATCCACGCCTCCCCTGAGTGACCCCTGCCGCTTTAAGGGCCATTCCGAGTTCTTTTGTGTTCTTTACCTGCTGCCCGTACCCCTCTTTTGTCAGCTGCCGCACCAACTCGTCTAAGGTAAATTCTCTCCGCAACTCCCTCATTAGATGCCCATTGGCGACCACCTCGGCAATGTAATGCTTGAGAGGACTGCCGCTTGCTTTGATGATCGCCTTCTTCGCCTCCGTGAGTGGCGGTGGAGCAAAGGGCTTAAACCGGGATAAATCACGTTTCATCAGGAAGGTGTAGATGGCGTTCATTCCCTCTTTCGAGTCGATGTAGGCATTCAGCTCCTCGTAGTAGAGCGTGTCCTTCGGTTGGG
Organism: Methylocystis echinoides; assembly: GCF_040687965.1. Lineage (NCBI taxonomy): Bacteria > Pseudomonadati > Pseudomonadota > Alphaproteobacteria > Hyphomicrobiales > Methylocystaceae > Methylocystis > Methylocystis echinoides. The sequence goes on along the minus strand of NZ_CP156084.1, from coordinate 1,252,778 downwards.
CTTTGCTGTTGAACACGAAGTACCGCCTATCACCCTCCTCAAGGTCGATGGGAGCTTCGTGATTGGAGAACATTAACAATCTGGCGAAGTTCTGAACCTCCATCTCTGGGCCGTATTTGATGTTCACGCTGACAGTCGGCTCCGTAATGATCGGCTTCAGCTTGTTGGCTAGATCCCAGTTTCCGTATTCGTAAATCTCGTCTACCTGAATGATGAGCTGTCCCACGAGCCACCCGTCAAACGAACTCTTCAAGTCCTTCGACTGAGCGACTCGGCTGTTCCTCTGGCCAACGAGCCGCCGTACAATCGTTCCAAGCGTGGATTTACCAATGCCCTTGGCCTCGCTCGTCAACAGAATGGCGTGATTAACTCGCTCCTCCGGCCGTTGAAGGAGGTGTGCCATGAAGTCCAGGATGTGATCTACAGCCTGCTGGTCCCCATCAAAGAGGTATGCAAGGTGAATGAGAAGCGGTTGCGGTGGTTCAGCATCTGCGATGATCTGCCAAGGGGGCGCTCGCCATAGGTTCAGGACCAACCTGCCTAAGCCGTCCTTGCTTAGTTCGCTTTGACCCGGAAGAAACTCCACGGCTTCCGCCATGACGAAACCAAAGTCACTGTCAGGATCGTCCAGGGCACTCAATACGTCCTCGAAACTTTCATACCATCGGTCTTTCTTTCCCTTCTTGTTTATGTAGAGAAAAGAATGTGCGCTCCTTGAAATCCGGTTGAAAGTAGCGTCTTTCATCGGTGGAGCTTTTAATGGGTCTTGGCGATACACGATCCCGTCGTGCTGGGCAGACCAAGCAAACTTCTCTACCAACTCATTCCGAACTTGACTGACCAATTTCTTGAACTCTGGGGCATCTTCCAGCGGCAGTATCGTAGTCTCCTTAACGTGAACGTTCATTGTCACCGCACCCCCTCTAAAGCCTCGGTCAGTTCCCGTGCTTCTCGATCCCTACCTCGGACTTCCTCTCTTTCTAGATTGGCAAGGTAGACTCCGATGCCCCCTAAGGCGGAAGCAAGCCACTCTCCAATTGAACGTGTCACCCTTGGGGGCAACTCAGTGTATACTCGCTTGAGCCTGCCAGAATCTTGGTCCACCCATTCTCGGGCGTTTATTCTCGTGAGACCACGCACCCTTCTTACCAGTTGGGTTCTGAACGCCCTATCAGTAACGAACCGCCGTGGTTCCATGTCCAGCATCAGATACATTGCCAGCACGTTCTCGACGACTTCCCTAGCAGCTACGTTTCGGGAGAGTTTTACTACCTCCACAGCGGCCTTCCGCTCCCAGCCGATCCCTGGCCTACCGCTTGCAAATCGGTTCAGGATGCCTTCCGCCAGTTGGACTACAGCGTTCCACCTTTGATCGGCCATCTGCCAAACGGAACTTTGGATGTTTTTATGGATTCGGGCGGTAACCATGGCTCGATACGGTTTAAGCTCTGCTGTTGTAACCCCTTTTTGGTTGGGGTCGCCATGACGCCTGTCGTTAGCTTTATGTTTGGAGCAGTAAACTCCGTATCCACTCGCTGGCGACAAGCATCCAGACACCTTGCAACTTCTTTCCATTCGATCTCCATTCGCTTTTTGTATCCGTCCTAAGAAGGACAGAAACGTTTTAGCGAACGAAGAAAAACTCACTCAATACTGATTCTAATGCTTGTTCTTCAGGTCAGCGAGCTTATGTTGCGATTGAGCAACACGGAGACGGGTTAGCGTCTTCCCAAGTTTCTTAGGCGTTCACTGAGTGTCTTGCTTAGTCGACTGAGCTGGCTACTTAGCTCGCCGGGGAGGCAAAGGATGATAGACGAAGACCCTATTGCAGATGTGCCCTGGCATCAGGAGTTCGTTAAGGTTCTCAAGTGCGCTGAGTGCAATGCCGCCACTGACAAGAATTTGTTACGAGACTCGAACGAAAACGTCCCGCAGCCGGGTTACATAGGCCGCCACTACGATCGCAGTAAGCTCTTGCTGGTCGGGCAGAACCCTGGCTTGCCAAACGAACGGTTGGGAGATGCAGACCGGGTTTACACCGCAGCCCTCCGAGCCCTGCGCGATACCGAAACGGTCGCAAGCTACTCACATCTGCAAGGCCTCCTAGACGATTTCATTCCGACCTGGCCAGTGCATGGGCAGTATTTTCCTCTGGTGGAATGCGGCCTTGTTCTGGAGGAGATTGCCTACTGCAATCTGGTTCGCTGCCGCACAAGTAGGGCCGGCCAAAAATACAGCCCGCCAAACAAGGCGACTGCCGCTACCTGCCGAACTTTGCATTTCCAGCGATGGCTGGACCTACTGAAGCCCCGCGCTGTCATTTTCATAGGATTGTGGGCCAGCCAAGCAGAGGGCGGAGGGAAAGCCGCCTGCGACGCCAGAGGCATCCCAAGCGTAGCTGTGAACCGAAGCAAGGGTCTAAAAAAGGAAGAGTTGAAGTCAAATCGCTCTGCCGTGATTGAGTTCGTCCGAAAGCACATTCCTGGACACGGATGAGAAGCACGACGATCTCCGCAAGAATTCCAATGTCTCACATGGCCCTGCCCGTGTGGGTCACCGCAAAACGACGAAAAGCCGTCTCACAAGAATGGCACTTGACTTGAGACGCCATTATTCTCACAATGTGGTGCATCGTATGAGACAGGAGGGAGTCAATGCTCGTTGGATACGCACGAACCAGCACCACGGAGCAGGCGGCGGGCTTGGAGGCCCAGCGCCGAGACTTGCTGGCGTGTGGGTGTGACGAAGTCTTCGAGGAACTGGTGTCCTCAGTCCAGCGGCGAGACGAGTTGGAGAAGGTGCTCAAGTTCGTCCGTAAAGGTGACGCACTGGTTGTGACCAAGCTCGACAGGCTCGCCCGCTCAGTTCCTGACCTTGTAAAGATCATGGGGCGGCTTGAGGACAAGGGCGCTTCTCTTCGTATCCTTGCCATGAACCTCGACACGGACACGCCGACAGGACGTTTGTTGATCAATCTGGTTGGCTCGATAGCCCAGTTTGAACGAGAAATAATGCTTGAACGCCAGCGGGAAGGGATAGCAAAAGCTAAGCAGGAAGGGAAATACAAGGGACGAGCCACAACCGCACGAGCGAAGTCGTCAACCGTTATGAGCTTGTATAAGTCTGGTAAGAGACCGTCAGACATTGCGAACGAGGTTGGAATCGGTAGAGCGAGCGTCTATCGCATCCTCAACGACATGCGCAGCGACTAGTCTTAATCCACCCCTCAAAGAGCGATGTTAGCCACCGACGTGGGAGGGGGGAAACGAAGAAGATACGCACCACAAAAGGGCTTAACAAGTTTTTGCTGGATTTTTAGCGTCTCCAAGGCTCAACCCATAGTTTCTACAGTTGCTTGGCCGGGCTGGCTCAGCCAATCGTGAAGCTGCGCGGGGGTCATAACGCCCGCTATGACCTTAACTAATCCGGCAGCAAGGTCGTGTGTTTCGACCACAGCTAGCTTTGCACACCCCTGCAGATGCTCCGGCACATTTGGATCAATCCCCGGCTGACAGACAGTTATACAGAAGTTTTCGTCGAAACCGTATTGCGAGGCGCTGGCAAGCACGACGCGGGCACTGTTTAAGTCAACTAGTCCGTTGTTCTGTTTGGTTTTGCACTCAATGACCAGATCTGGTCTTTCCCCCACGTGCAATAGATAATCGAATGCCCCCGGTCTCGTGCCGTCATCGAAAAGAGTAAAGCTGAGTCCAGCTCGATTCAGCAAAGCCTCTAAAGATCTCTGAAATTCCAAGTCCCGTGTTGCGTAGAGATTTTCTAACAGGAGACGATCTTCACCGGTTAAGCTTACTCTCTGCTGGGAAAGACAACGAACTCGCTGCTTCATGTGCCATTCGTTAGCCAAACGCTGCAAGATTTCCGCATGACCCTGCGCATCTCTGATTCCGAGGCTTCTGAACACGGAGATTAGAGCAGGCCAGTTTGTGCGCTGCCGAAAGTGGTTGAAAGACGAGAAACCCGCGGATCTTAGCTCTATAGCTTCCCTACGCCGGATGTGCGGCCGCCCGTTCTCAGACTTGAGATCCATCATCCATAAAATGTTATCGGGAAGACCTACGGTTAATCGTCGACTGAGTAGGCGCAGCGAAGGCAAAAGCGATCTCAAGCGACTGAGTTCGTCAGGAGACAAACGTCTGAAAGCTGTCGGTCTTTCGGCTTCGGGGAGTGAACTCCGGGTAGCTATCGCCAGAATGTTCGTGATACCCGTGAGGCACCAATTAACATCGTGGCAAAGCGTCTGTATGACGCCTGCGCGCAGTCCTGGATACATTCGCTCCAAACTGGGTATGTGCTCCCCGTTGATCCAAGAGATTAACAAACTTGAACCATTAGCGGCCGATTTGTTCGCTTCCCACCTCCCTCCGTCAACCAGAAGAGGTCGGCACTGGTCTGCAAGAGCATTCACTTGGTTTGTGGCCAAGTGATACGGGATGAAACGGGTTCCTTGAACTCCCGAAAACTCTGGTGAACACAGACATGCATGGAATAAGCAGAATGCAAGCTTATCAGGCTCCCCTACGTTTCCATCATCAGAGGGTAAGAGACCAGCTAGTCTCGGTCCACGACTTGCTAGGTATTCAAGAAGATAAGCAGCAGTTTGGGGCAGGAGGGCGCTGGCCGCCACTGCTTTGCCCACGTCCGTTGCGTACAATAAACTCATAGTAAGAAGCCCCAAGCTTTTAGTTCGTCGATGGAACTTGATACCGCTTGCTGCCAGTGAGCTAATCCTGCTCTGTTGCGTGCCCGCTCCCGCTCTGCGCTCAAGGTTCCCGTCAAAAACGATTCAACCTCTGCTTTAGTCTTGCAAATGCCGGACGAAGCTAGTTGTAGAGCTAGATGAGTGAATGCCTCCGGGCGCAGGCGTAATTCTAGTTGACTAACTAAATCCGGCGATAAGTAAACATTTGCCGCCCGCTCTCGAAATCCATTCTCTGCTGTAAATAGAACTCGGCCATAGTCTCCCTCAAAACCCATGCGGCCCACGCGCCCAGCCATGTTCTGAAAATCACTCGCCGGGATCGGCTCATGTATCTGTGTCCTCTGATTGTACCTTTTCCAGCTATCAAAAACTGCCGTTCGGAACGGGAAGTTGACGCCCGCAGCCAAAGTGCTTGTTGAAAAGACCACATCGACATCACCAGCCTTTATAGACTTTTCGACCAGTGCACGTTCTGCTTGCAAGAGATCGGCCGAATGGTAGGCGAACCGATGCTGAAGGTAGCTCGTAAGCTCTAGCGCCGAGGTGGTCGCGTCCGCGAGTTCCTCATGGATGCTAACACGCGGCCCCACAGTTACGCCTTTGGACTCAGCGAACTCCTGCGCTAACTCAAAGACTTTATTCTTTGTCATACAGAACACAACTACCGGCAGACAATCGCCTTCAGCTAGGAGCTCCCTTACGATTCCTATAGTGTCGATGCTTCGCTCACGCCCGCGAGCTTCCTCAGTTATGTCGCCGTTATCCCGCGTCGTTTCGAAGAGCTGGACCCGGTCAGGCCTGCGACACTCATACCTTAAGTGCTTCTCTCGTTGGGTGGATCTGATGAGCCGTACGTCAAGCCAGCTGCTCAACGCTTCTGCATCGGAGGCCTCCAGGACTGCTGAAAGACCAACCACCTGGCCCCATCGCGCCATCCTCAAAATAGTCATTAGGACTTCGATCTGCTTACCTCTGTGCTGATCTCCAATAATCTGGATTTCGTCACAGACGACAGCGCAATGGGACATGTCTTCCCTAATGCCGCTGCCGGCCAGCATGGCAAGATACTTTTCGTAGGTCGCTACCAATACCGGAACGTTTAATGGCTCGATCGGAGTGTTTCCATTTCCATCCCTTATCGAGTCGCCATCAGCTAAAACGATGCAGCTTCCGTCGCCTTGAAAGCAAGACGGTCTTAGCAGGGCATCCAACTCCTCGAACTTCTGAGCCGCTAATGCGCGGTGGGTAACCAGGTAGACCGCGTGGTGTCTAGGATCGCTCTTCAACCAACTTGCTAGGGCCCAAATGCCTATAAGGGTTTTCCCGGTTGAGGTAGGCGCTACCACGAGCAAAGATGCCCCACGGGCAACACCAGCCTCTAAGGCGGCAAACTGAACGTCAGTTAACGATGGGTCCCCCTCGGCGGTTCTCGGAACAAGCTCTGGGTTCGAGACTATCTCATGAGGGAGGCCATGGCTGCTCGGCAGTTCGTATTTCATGGTGCGCCTGAATCAAAAGACTGTCGTTAGATCGGGACAGAGACTATACCCCCGCAGGGTTACCGGCGGCATTGATAAGTCGGCGGCTTCGCAGGGAATGGACTGGCATCATGTCTGGATACTCGTTGATGTACCAAGGGCGGTCACCTGATAGTAAATCTCGGGTTTTATTGAATAAAAACAAATTAGTTTGCGCCTGGCTGCGGCGGGAGAAGCATATGCCTTCGTGGTGGGTGTGCCAGGCTGAGATCAGCTAGTTATGCAACTATCATTTCTGCGGAGTAGAGGAGATTTTAGTTCGCCTCGGCTTAGCCTTTACGATTTTCGATTCGACGGCCTGATTCGTCGGCGTTCCAAGCGGAGGTATTTCACTCATAGTTTTTTCCTTTTCTTCATTAATCAAGGCCAATACAATTGCAGGACGCAGTGGAAAGCCTTCCACTCCAAAGGAGATCGTTAGCACGGAGGGTGCCTCAAGGCGCAGTTTGAAGGGGGGAGTATTTACGTAACCTACCCCATTCTTACCGTCAGCTTTTACTTTCAAAGCGCCAGAGAAGAGCTGTTTTTTTCCTGCAGCAGCGATCATGCGGATAACATAATCGCCAGCTGTCTTGTGCATTATAGGCAATACAACACGAAACTTGTATTCAGCTCCTGGAGACCTCGGAACCAACATAACTCCCACTCGAGCGCCCAAGAGCGTGAGACCCGAATGCGGATCATCTTTAACGTGATCGCAGATAATTGCTCCAGGCAAGATCCGGATAGGCGGTTCATTTTCAGCCGCAGCGTTAGTAATTCCTTTGGCCATCGGTACTTGCTTTCAATCTCAGCACAGTTCTTCTACTTCGTAGTAATTCTCAAGCGTCTGTAAGTCCTCGTTCTCAAATTCATTGATGGTCCCCCACTCGTCATCGTCGCTTATCTCGCAGGTCCAATCCAACGCCTCAGCCTCGAGTTCGATCTCCGCTCCTCGCTCCTCAACAACCTCTAAGTCTATGAGCTCAAACGAGGGTTCGCACTGCATTGCAAGGCTTAGCAACGCAGTCGACTCAAGCGACATGTTCGGTTGCCTTCCTGCAAGCCACCTCGAGATTTGGCTAGGATCGATGTTTAAACGCCGGGCCAAGTCTGCTTGTCCCCAGCCCTTTTGCTTATTGAGTTGGATCAGCTTGGCTGAAAAAGCAGAAAGGACCTGTTGGGTCAGGAACGCGATGGCAACCTTTTTTTCAAAAGCAGAAACTGCTTGTGTGGTCGCTTTTTGCTTTTCTTTTCTGGCAACCGTTTGCTGCTTCGGCTTCATTTTGCAATCTCCACACTAGACATGGATCCCTCCGGGTCCGGAATCCAAGGCGTTCGAGTCAAGTCACAATTGTCGAACGTCCTCTGGCACACCTTCCTATGCGCTGCCACATCGATGGTTTTAGTCTTTCCCTTTGTGTCGGTTGGCCCCTTCTCGCCGATAGACGTTATGACAAAGCAATCCGTGGCGATGAATCGACCGAAAAGCCGAACCTGCGGTGGTCGATTCGGTTCGAGATCAAACCTGATTTCAAAAAATGGACTTCCGCCTCCCTTGGTCAATTTGAAATCAGGAAATGCGCCTAGGCCACGTTCGGCAAAAATCATGACCATTTTTTCCCCTTGTACAAAGCGCTTGAGGAACGCTTGCACATCGGCAGCCGCCCAATGTTGCGGTTCGCCCCCGTTTTTGCCGAACAGTTCCTGCATCAGACTTGTTCTGATCCACACACGCCTGCGGATCGACCTCGCTCGGACCAAGCCAGACACTTCAAGGAGTTTGCCTTCCCGCTCGCATTTTCTTAGAGCTTCGGCCTTCTCGATTGTTAGATCATAAATCATGACTTAAAAGTCAACAGGCTGTGAGGAGTGGAGCTGCCTATTGGTTTAGCACCCCCACAGGTGAGGCGTCCTGGCAGCGCGATCAACTTAGCCTTTCAGAACGCCCTTGGCTTTCTTAAAGGCCTCCCATAACACAGACAGCGGTGCCTAGTTTGGTGTACCAGTGGGGTACCAAGGCCTGTTTTAAAGAGACTAAGCGCTTGATAATACTCTATTTTTTGGAGAACCTTGGCTCTGGCTGGGGCGGGAGGATTCGAACCTCCGTATGGCGGAATCAAAATCCGCTGCCTTACCACTTGGCGACGCCCCAAAGCGCCCGCTCTCCTTAATGCCGTGGGAGCCGCTTCGCAACCCGGGAGCCGTCTCGCTCGCGCCTGCCCCCGCCCCGCCTCGCCGCCGTCCTCGAAACCGGATTCAATGGCCGTTCGAGCGCTCCCCCGACAGCCGCCTCAGACGCGCCTCTTCGAGGTCCAACTCGGCTTCGACCGCATGAAGCGTCGAATCGTGGACGCAGCCGAGGCGGTGCAGGCGGAGGAGCTCGTCGCGGGCGGTCGAGACGGCCTCGAGCGCCATCTCAAAATGCGCTCGTCGCACGTCGACCAGCGCTTCCCGCTCCTCGTGGTTCTTGCGGTAGATGAAGACGCGGCGACGATATTCCTCCATCAGCCGGGGATGGAGATGCGCGCCGTCGTCGTCGACTTCGGCCTCGATCCGCTCCAGCGCCGCGGAATAGACTTTTTCCCTCGCCGCGTGGTCCCCCAGGGGCGGATTCGGGCCGACGGCCGGCGCGGTCGGCTTCAGCCATGTCACCAGCGGTCCGAGCGTCGCGCCCTGCAGCAGCACGGTGACGGCGATCACGACGAAGGTGGTCAGAATGACGAAGCCGCGCTCGGGAAAGCCGATCGGCAAGGCCAGCGCGGCGGCGAGACTGACGACCCCGCGCATCCCGGCCCAGCCGATGATCACCGGGATGGAGGGCGGCGGAAAGGGATCGCGGGCGCGGATCGCCGGGATCAGCAGGCGCGGCAGATAGGTGGCCGGAAAGACCCAGACAAAGCGGGCGGCGATCATCGCTGCGGTCACCACGAGCGCATGGGGGAGCGCCGAGGTCAGGGCGGGGCCGAAGCCGCCCAGTTCTTCGACGACCTTGCGCAGGGCGAGGCCGATCAGAATGAAGACGGCGGCTTCCATCAGAAAGACCGCCGAGCGCCAGACCGCCTGCGCCTCCAGCCGACTCTCGGCGTCGAGAATGGCGTGCTGGCCCCAGCCCATGATGAGGCCGGCGGTGACGACCGCAAGGACGCCGGACGCATGCAACGCCTCAGCGCCGAGATAGGTCGCCCAGGCCGAGAGAAAGCTCGTGATGATGATCAGTTGCGTGTCGCGCAGCCGCGCCATGAGGAAATTGACGAAAACGCCGGCGGCGGCGCCGGCGGCGAGGCCCCCCGCGGTCAATTGCGCGAACATCATCGCCGCGTCCGACCAGTCGAAAAGACCGGTCAACGCCGCCGCCGTCGCGACGCGATAGAGCATGAGGCCGGAGGCGTCGTTGACGAGGCTTTCGCCCTCCAGAATGGTGACCACTCTTTCGGGCACGGGAAGGCGCGCGAGCACCGCCTTGGCGGCCACGGCGTCTGGGGGCGAGACAATGGCGCCGAGACAGAAGCCGGCCGCGAGCGGCATCGCCGGCACGAGCCAATGCGCGACCAGGCCCACGACCGCCGTGGTGAAGATCACGGCCCCGATGGCCAGCATCATGATAGGCCGGAGATTGGCCTTGAAGTCGCGCCAGACGGTGAAATAGGCGCTCGACTGCAGCAGCGGCGGCAGGAACAGCACCATGATGAATTCGGGATCGATCTCGAAAGGCAGCCGCTGCGGCGCAAAGGAGAGCGCCATGCCGCCGATGACATATGCGGCGGCCGGCGGCATGCCGAGCCGCTTGGCCAGGATCGAGAGGATGACCGCCGCCACGAGCAGCGCGAGCACAATGACAAAGGGAGCGTGGGCGATCATCTTGCGTCAGCTCGCGAAAAGACAGGGCCAGGCTAAAGCAAAAGCGCCGCCAATTGAAAAGGCGTCAGACCCCAATCGCGCCCGCCTGCGCCGCCGCCGCGCGCAGCGCCGCAACATTGGCGGCATATTGCGACCCGCCGCCACGGAAGGCGGCCGAGCCGGCGACGAGCGCGTCGGCGCCGGCGTCCACGATCGCCGCGGCGGTCTCGGGAGTCACGCCGCCGTCGACCTGGAGGCGGATGTCGCGGCGCCCGATCATCTCGCGAATGGCGCGGATCTTGTCGAGCTGCGACGGGATGAAGGTCTGGCCGCCGAAACCGGGATTGACGCTCATCACCAGCACGAGGTCGATGTCGTCCAGGACATATTGCAGCGCGCTCTCATGCGTCGCCGGATTGAGCGACACGCCAGCCTTTTTTCCGCGCGCGCGAATGGTCTGCAGCGATCGGTGCAGATGAGGCCCCGCCTCGGCGTGAACGGTGATAACGTCGGCGCCCGCGTCGGCGAAGGCGCCGATATAGGGGTCGACCGGCGTGATCATCAGATGCACGTCCAGCGGCAGGCGCGTATGCGGTCGCAGCGCGGCGACGACGCCGGGGCCGAAGGTGATGTTGGGCACGAAATGCCCGTCCATCACGTCGAGGTGAATCCAATCCGCCCCTGCAAGCTCCATGGCGCGCGTCTCCTCGCCGAGCCTGGCGAAGTCGGCGGAGAGGATCGAGGGAGCGATGACGACGTCGGGCATGCAGTCCTGAAGGCGAGTAGGGGAGGCGGCTCGAACCCCCTCCCTGGCCCTCCCCCGCGCACGGGAGAGGGACGCTAACGATCAGCGCCGCGGCGGCTTACTCCGCCGCTTTCTTCGTCCCGAACTGCGGGTCCAGCGCGCCGCTGGCGTAGCGCTTGGCCATCTCGGCCATCGGGATCGGCTTGATTTTCGAAGCCCAGCCGGCGGTCCCGAATTCCTCGTAGCGCTGGCGGCAGACCTTCACCATCGCCTCCTGGGCGGGCTTCAGATATTTGCGCGGGTCGAACTCGCCCTTGTGCTTCCCGAGCGTGGCGCGGATCGCCGCCGTCATGGCGATGCGGCAGTCGGTGTCGATGTTGATCTTGCGCACGCCGAATTTGATGCCGCGCTGGATCTCCTCGACCGGCACGCCCCATGTCTGGGGCATTTCGCCGCCAGCGGCGTTGAAGGCGTCCTGCAGGTCCTGCGGCACGGACGACGAGCCGTGCATGACGAGATGGGTGTTGGGCAGGCGACGATGGATCTCCTCGACGACGTTCATGGCGAGGATCGCGCCGTCGGGCTTGCGCGTGAATTTATAGGCGCCGTGCGAGGTGCCCATGGCGATGGCGAGCGCGTCGACCTTGGTGAGGGCGACGAAATCCTCGGCCTGCGCCGGGTCGGTCAACAGCTGGTCGTGAGAAAGCTTGCCCTCGGCGCCGTGGCCGTCCTCCTTCTCGCCTTCGCCGGTTTCGAGCGAGCCGAGCACGCCGAGCTCGCCCTCGACCGAAGCGCCGACCCAATGGGCGAGATCGACGACGCGGCGGGTCACGTCGATATTGTATCGATAGTCGGCCGGGGTCTTGCCGTCGGCCTTGAGCGAGCCGTCCATCATCACCGAGGAGAAACCGAAGCGGATGGCGCTGGCGCAGGTCGCTTCGCTGTTGCCATGGTCCTGATGCATGACGATCGGGATATCGGGATACATGGCGATCAGCGCCTCGATCATCTTGGCGAGCATGATGTCATTGGCGTAGCTGCGGGCGCCGCGCGAGGCCTGGATGATGACCGGCGCGTCGACGGCGGAGGCCGCTTCGAGCACGGCGAGGCCCTGCTCCATATTGTTGATATTGAAGGCGGGCACGCCATAGTCGTGCTCGGCGGCGTGGTCGAGCAATTGCCGCAGGGTAATCAGAGCCATAGTCGCCTCCGCTGATCTCTTAAGCCTTAATTAGGGTGCGGGCCGCTTCGGCCACGGCCTCGGCGGTAATTCCGAAATGTTTGTAAAGCGCCGAAGCCGGCGCGCTGGCGCCGAAGCCGGACATGCCAATGAAGGCGCCGTTGTCGCCGAGCCAGCGGTCCCAGCCGAGCCGCACAGCGGCCTCGACGCCGACGCGGGGCGCCGCGCCCAGCACCTGCGCGCGATAGCTCGCCGGCTGCGCCTCGAAAAGCTCCCAGCAGGGCATGGAGACGACGGCGGCCTTCACGCCCGTCTGGGCGAGGGCGTCGGCGCCGGCCAGCGCAATCTCGACCTCCGAGCCCGTAGCGAGGATCGTCACGTCGCGACCGCCCTCGGGCTCGCGCAAGACATAGGCGCCCTTCGCAGATAGATTTTCAGTGACCGGGCGCGACAGCGTCGGCAGGTTCTGTCGGGAGAGGCTCAGCGCCGACGGCGTATGGGCTTGCGCCAGCGCCAGCTCCCAGCACTCCGCCGTCTCGATGGCGTCGGCGGGGCGGAACACGAGCAGATTGGGCAGCGCGCGCAGCGAAGCGAGATGCTCGACCGGCTGGTGCGTCGGCCCGTCCTCGCCGAGCCCGATCGAGTCGTGGGTCAGCACATAGACGACGCGCAGGCCCATGAGCGCCGAGAGGCGAATGGCGCCGCGCGCATAGTCGGAGAAGACGAGGAAGGTGCCGCCATAGGGCGCGAAGCCGCCATGCAGCGCGATGCCGTTCATCGCCGCCGCCATGCCGAATTCGCGCACGCCGTAGTGGATGTAACGGCCGGAGAAATCATCGGGGCGAACCGACCCCATGCCCTTGGTGATGGTGAAATTGGAGTGCGTCAGATCGGCCGAGCCGCCGATGGTGGCGTCGGTCGCGGCGTTGATGACCGTCAGCGCCATTTCTGAGGACTTGCGCGTCGCGACCTTCGGCTTTTCTGCGGCGAGCGCAGTACGGAAGTCGGCGAGCGGGCCGGCGATCTCCGAGGCGACGTCGCCTTTCAGAAAGGTTGCGAAGGCCCGGCCCTTCGCCGAGGCGGCGCAGCGCTTTTCCCAGGCCTCGCGCGCCCCGGCGCCCCGGCGTCCGGCGGCGCGCCAGGCGGCGAGGATCGTCTCCGGCACCTCGAAGGGCGTGTGCGGCCAGCCGAGCGCGGCGCGGGCGGCGGCGACTTCCTCCGCCCCGAGCGGCGCGCCATGGACCGATTCCTTGCCCTGCTTGCCGGGAGCGCCATAGCCGATCACCGTGCGGCAGGCGATCATCGAGGGCCGCGGGTCCGCCTTCGCCGTCGCGATCGCGGCCGCGACCGCCTCCGGATCATGGCCGTCGACCCGTTGCGTATGCCACCCTGCGGCGGCGAAGCGCGCGCACTGGTCCATGGAGGTCGAAAGATCGGTGGGGCCGTCGATGGAGATCGAATTGTCGTCCCACAGGACGACTAGGCGCGACAGCTTGAGATGGCCGGCGAGGTCGATCGCCTCATGGCTCAGGCCTTCCATCAGGCAGCCGTCGCCGGCGATGACATAGGTGTTGTGGTCGACGAGATCGTCGCCGAAGCGGGCGGCGGCGAGACGCTCCGCAATGGCCATGCCGACCGCCGTGGCGAGGCCCTGGCCGAGCGGGCCGGTCGTCGTCTCGACGCCGGGCGCATGGCCATATTCCGGATGGCCCGCCGTCGGCGCGCCGAATTGGCGGAAATTCTCGAGGTCCGCCCGCGTCATGCCCGGATAGCCGAGCAGATAATGCAGCGCATAGAGCAGCATCGAGCCATGACCGGCCGAGAGCACGAAGCGGTCGCGGTCGGGCCAATTGGGCTCGCTGGCGTCGAAGGTCATGAAGCGCTGGAACAGCACCGTCGCGACGTCGGCCATGCCCATCGGCATGCCGGGGTGGCCGGATTTGGCCTTTTCCACGGCGTCCATGGCGAGCGCGCGGATGGCGTTGGCGCAGGAGCGCGTGTCGGCGGTCGGGGCGGCTTCGAGTGCGTCTGACATGTCCTTAAACTTTCACGTCGCGCTCTTGCGGCGCTTGACGAGTTCGAGAATCCTCGGCGTGAGGATGAGTTGCATCGCAAGATCGAGCTTGTTGCCCGGGATGACGATGGAATTTGCCCGCGACATCCAGCTTCCGGCGATCATCGCCACCAGATAGGGGAAATCAACCCCGCGCGGCTCGCGGAAGCGGATCACGACGATGGATTCGTCGGGGGTGGGAATGGAGCGCGCGACGAAAGGGTTCGAGGTGTCGACCGTCGGCGCGCGCTGGAAGTTGATGTCGGTTTCGGAAAACTGCGGGCAGATGTAATGCACGTAATCGTGCATGCGGCGCAGGATCGTCTCGGTGACGGCCTCCGTCGTATAGCCGCGCGCCTGGCGGTCGCGGTGAAGCTTCTGCGTCCATTCGAGGTTGATGACCGGCACCACGCCGATCTTGAGGTCCGCGTAGCGGGCGACGTTGACCTCGTCCGTGACCACGGCGCCGTGCAGGCCCTCGTAGAAGAGGATGTCCGTATTGGGCGGCAACTCCTCCCAATCGGTGAACTCGCCCGGCGGCACGCCGAGCACCGCGGCCTCGTTCTCGTCATGCGCGTAATGGCGATAGCGGCCGGAGCCGGTCTCGCCATATTCGCGAAAGAGATTCTCCAGCTCCACGAGGAGGTTGGCGGTCGCGCCGAAATGGCTGAAATGATAGACGCCGCCGGCCTGCGCCTCGGCCATCTTCACCTTCATCTGTTCGCGGTTGTAGCGATGGAAACTGTCGCCTTCGACATAGGCGACCTCGATGCGCTCGCGCCGGAAAATCTGCTCGAAAGTCTGCTTGACGGAACTCGTGCCGGCCCCGGATGAGCCGGTGATCGAGATGATGGGGTGTTTGACCGACATGGGCGCGCTATCCGGAGAGTTCCTGTCGAGCTTGCGGCGTGACCCGCCCTTAGGTCGGCCGCGCCCGGCTTGTCGCATGCCGGACCGGCAAAGAAAAGGCTCTTGAGGCGCCGAAAGCCGCGCGGTCGGGACTTTGATCGCCTGTCGGCGCCCGCTCGGATGAGCGGGGGCGCCTTTTTCGGGCGCGGCGAACCTAGCGTCTTGACTTGGCGCGCGGCGCCGACCTATATCGCTCGCGTTCCAGAAAGGCTGCGTCAAGACAGTCGGGGCGGAGTAGCTCAGTCGGCTAGAGCAGAGGAATCATAATCCTTGTGTCGGGGGTTCGAATCCCTCCTCCGCTACCATCGCCCGCGCAACCATCCGTCAAAGATCTGCGGCTTCGCGCTCTTTGATCCGACCATGTCGACTGATCTCGAGACCGCCCGCGCGCGTACAAGCCCGCGCTACCGAGTCTGTCTTCGGACGCAAGCATCGAAAGCGTTGTCCGCTTCCAGGCTCATTTGCGGATTTGCATAAATCCCCAAGGCGTCGGAGCCGCTCCCGCTGGCGGCCAGTCGGTGGCGTCGCGCCACCGCCTTCTGCGCTTCAAAGGCGCAGAAAGCTTGGTCGGACCCGGGAGGCTCGTGACGGACGCGCGGCAGGGCCGTCGATGCGTTGAGCGCAAAAATCAGCGTGCAGGAAAGAGTCGAGAACCGTTTCATCGGGGCCGGCGGGCTGGAGTGGACCTCAATGGATATAAACGCAACGAGGCGATGGGTCATCGCCGCGGCCGATTTGTTGAGAAGGGAAATGCGCTGAGGACCAGCGGGCCTTCCGAGAGCCCCTGCGCTTGATTCACCGCTCCGGCGCCGCTTGAGCGCGCCATGGGCGGCGCCGCTGTGGTCGCGCCCCGCGCTTGATTCCTGGATCGCTTATGTTTACCTGTGCGCCAAATCTCATGGCGTAAAACGGCGAAACAGGCGCTTTTCCAACTGTCGCCGACCGCCTGCGCCAACGGTTTTTTTCTTTCGATTTCCGCCTGAACGACAATTGTCGACGTGATTGAATTCTGCGCCGCGGGCGAAACAGGCTCGCTTCGTTAAAGGCGTAAGAGGGCCAAGATGATGGATGCGAAGCCGGACATCCCTCAGACCATCGTCGAGGAGAACTACGTCAAATTTCAGCACGAACTGCTCGAGTTCCTGTTCGCGCACCTCGTCGACATGCGGGCGATTTTCGAAGGGGATCTGGACGCTCTGCTCATCTTCATCTCGATCTCCCGCTATTACCTGCGAGACGAACGCATCAACGCGGCGTCAGAAGAAGCGGGACCGCAACAGCATCATCATCATTTGACCCTGTCGCGCATTGCGCAGATCACGACGATACCGCGCGAGACGGTTCGCAGAAAGCTCAGCCTGCTGGAAAGCAAGGGGCTGCTCGAGAGGGGCCCGAACGACGGCTGGCGCCTCGTCGTCAAGGATGGGCGACCGGTCATCCGCGCCAGATATGAGTCTGTCTGGCAGCGGGTCATGCGCAGGCTGGTCAAGCTCGTCCGGGCGCTGAAGGAGCATGTTTAAGGGCGTAACCGCGTTGCGCGCGCGCTCCCGCCTCGAGATGCGGAAATCCTGGATAGGAGCGCGCTTCCGTTCTTTGGATCGACTACTGCTTTTCGAGCCGGATGACGTAGGCGGGGAAATAGGGCTCAGAGGTCTTCGCGTCGTAACCCAGGGCCAGTGTGACGACGCGGCCATTATCGGCGCTGGTGAAACTATATTGGCGCTGAATCAGGATCTTTCCGGAGCCGAAAGAGGCCCAGCCGCCCACGCCGCGAAGAACGCCGCTACAGGTGGTGGGATCCCATGCTGAGTATACCTTGGTCTCATCGAAAGGGTATGTCGTCCCATTGAAGAGTTCCAATATGCCCCCCAAAGGGGCGCCGGGCAGAGCCATTCTTACGGTCGCCGACATCGACACAACGCCAGAATTCTTGAAGGTCGGGAAAGTGAGGGACCATCTTTCCGTTTGTGCGCCCAGAAGCTTTCCATCTACAGAGACGACGGATCCGCCGCCCTGTCCAGCGTATTCACCGCTCGGTCTCACGCAGGTCGCGGCTGAAGGGGACGCGAACGCCAGCGACAGGATTGCTGCGCCACAAAAACGCAAGTAGCAAGTCGTCTTCATTTTTCCTCCAAGCCGAAAGCGAAACATTTCGACTTGAAGCTACGCTCAAGATAGAGCCGGCGACAGCGAAGAGAAGTTGAAACTGCAGAGCGTCTCGCTGTCGTTTCCCGAAGACGGTGCTGTGACGCGCGCCCGTCGCTTTTTCGAAGCGAGAAAACCGGTCCAGACCGTCGCCGTTGCGCGCACGTCGCGTCACTTGGCCTGCGGCGCGGGCGGCGGAATTACAGGCGTGGATTGCGGCGGAAGGTCAGGGGCGGGCTTCACGATATGGGGGTCGACGCCCGGCGCGGGCTTGATTACGCCCTTCCCCTTGTCGAGCTTCTCGCTCAGGCTTCCGCCCCTGTCGCCGCTTTCGTCGCCGGGCCGTTCATTTTGCGCCAGCGCCGGCGCGGCGCTGACGACGCAAAGAACGACGAGAAGAAGCGCGGCGCGCGTGTCCATGGGCCTCCTCCTATGCGATCGGCCGCAGCGAGAACCTGCGAAAGCCAACCCGCGTTCCGCCGTTCTTCCCTCAATCGGCGAGCGCCCTGACGCCCGCGACGAGGCGGCCGACGCCTTCGACGGCGGTCTCCGGTCGCAAGGCGCCGTAGGCGACGCGCAAATGGCAGCCTCGAGTCAGGCCAAAGGCGTCGCCGGGAATGACCGCAACGCCATGCTCGCGAATGAGCTTCGATGCGTAATCGAGCGGCCCCATCTTCGATTTCAGTCGCAGGAGGAAATAGAGCGCCCCGGCGGCGTGCGGAAGCTCGGCCAGTCCGGCCTCTTCCAACGCCGAGAGTTGGCTCTTCACCATGGCGCGCGTCTGACCAAGCCTGTCCACCTGCTTCTGCACGAAGGCGCGACCCGCCCCGAGCGCCCCGACGGCGGCGTATTGAGCAATGACGGGCGGACAGATGATCACCGTGTCCTGAACCTTTCGCATCGCCGGCTCGAGCGACTCGGGAAAGACCATCCAGCCGATCCGCCAGCTCGCGAAGCCATAGGCCTTGGACATGGAGTAAAGTGAAATCGTATGCGCGGCGGCGCCCTGGATCGACGCCGGTGAGAACGGCTTGGCGCCGTCATAAGTAAAATACTCATAGGCCTCGTCGCTCACATGGAAGAGTCCGCGCTCGGCGCAAAGCGCATTGACGGCGCTTAGCGCTTCTTTCGGATAAACGGCGCCGGATGGATTATTGGGCGAGATGGTGACGATCGCCCGCGTGCGCGGCGTGATGGCGGCGCGGATGGCGTCGAGATCGAGCTGGTGGTTCGCGTCGGTCTCGACGAGAACCGGGCGCGTGTTGGCCATAACAATGGCCATCTCGTGATTGAAATAATAGGGAACCGGGAGGATGACCTCGTCTCCCGGATCGAGAATGGCGAGCACGACGTTGAGGAACGCCTGATTGCCCCCGGCGGTGACCATCAGCCGGTTGCCGTGGCCAGGGCCCACGGCGACGCCATTCTCCGCCGCGAGCTTCCGGGACAGCGCCTCGAGCAACGACGGGACGCCCGACGTGGCCTGATATTTGTTGTTGTCGGGCTCGGCGAGGAAGCGCGCGATTTCCTCGGCGGCGGCCGGCGGGGGCCCGTAATTGACGACCCCCTGGCCAAGCGAAATCGTGCCGGGATGAGCGCGGATCAGATCGGCGATCACGGGGATGATGGGCGTCTGAACAGCCTGAAGGCGGCGGGAGTCGTGCATGAGCGTCCTGAAAGCGAGCGGCCGACCCTCTGGCAGGCTGACGCCGCTTCCCTAGCCCGAGCGTTAGACCTTCTTCAATAGCATGCGGGCGGGCGGCCCCGTCTTCCTGGCGCGGCGCTAATGCATTCAGCTGGCGGCCTGTGGTAGAATGGCGTCAAAGATCCGGCGCCGCCGGTCGTTCCTTTCATAAAAACCGCTAGGTCATGGCCACTCTCGAACCGCAGGCCGTAAAGCCGCTTTTTTCCTACCGTAAATACTGGGCGCAGCGCTTCGGGGTCGCGCCCTTCCTGCCCATGTCGCGCGCCGAAATGGAGGCGCTGGGCTGGGATTCCTGCGACGTGATCCTCGTCACCGGCGACGCCTATATCGACCATCCGAGCTTCGGCATGGCGATCGTCGGCCGGCTGCTGGAGGCGCAGGGCTTCCGCGTCGGCATTATCGCCCAGCCGGACTGGCGCGACGCGTCCGCCTTCCGCGCGCTCGGGCGGCCCAATCTCTTCTTCGGCGTGACCAGCGGCAACATGGATTCCATGGTGAACCGCTACACCTCGGATCGCCGCTTGCGGCACAATGATTCCTACACGCCGGGTGGAGAGGGCGGCAAAAGGCCGGATCGGGCCGTCATCGTCTACGCGCAGCGCGCGCGCGAGGCCTTCCCGGACGCGCCCATCCTGCTCGGCGGCATTGAGGCGTCGCTGCGCCGCATCGCCCATTACGACTATTGGTCCGACAAGGTGCGCCGCGCCATCCTGCTCGACGCCAAGGCCGACCTGCTGCTCTATGGCAATGCGGAGCGTGCGCTCGTCGATGTCGCGCATCGCATCGCGAAAAGCGGGCTCGACCAGGATTTTTCAAACCTTCGCGGTCTCGCCCTGCTGCGTGATGCGACGCCCGACGGCTGGACCGAGGCGGCCGCCGACGATCTCGACGATCCGAGCGAAGGCCGCCGCCGGGGGACCGGCGAAGAGGCGGAGAAGATCGTCATCCGCCTGCCGTCCTTCGAGCAGGTGCGCGGCGATCCAGAGTCGTACGCCCGCGCCTCGCGCGTGCTGCACAAGGAGAGCAATCCCGGCAACGCCCGCCCGCTCGTGCAGCGCCACGGCGACAAGGACGTCTGGCTCACGGCGCCGCCGATCCCGCTGACCATGGCGGAAATGGACGCGGTCTATGAGCTGCCCTTTGCGCGCGCGCCGCATCCGGCCTACGGCGGCGCGAAAATTCCTGCCTGGGAGATGATCCGTCATTCGGTGACGATCATGCGCGGCTGTTTCGGCGGCTGCTCCTTCTGCTCCATCACCGAACATGAGGGACGCATCATTCAGTCGCGCTCGGAGGGCTCCATCCTGCGCGAGATCGAAACGATCCGCGATAAGACGGAGGGCTTCACCGGAGTCATTTCCGACATCGGCGGGCCGACCGCCAATATGTATCGCATGGCCTGCAAGGATCGCGAGACGGAGGCGCTTTGCCGGCGCCCGTCCTGCGTTTATCCAGATGTCTGCAAGAATCTCGACACCAGCCACGAGGCCTTGATCCAGCTCTATCGCAAGGCGCGGGCGATCCCGGGGGTCAAGAAGGTTTTCGTCGCATCCGGCGTGCGTTACGATCTCGCCGTCAAAAGCTCGGCCTATGTGCGCGAACTCGTCGAGCATCATGTCGGCGGCTATCTGAAGATCGCGCCCGAACATACGGAAGCCGGGCCGCTTTCGAAGATGATGAAGCCGGGCATCGGCGCCTACGATCGGTTCAAGCAGCTCTTCGACGCCGCGGCGCGGGCGGCGAAGAAGGATTATTTCCTCATCCCCTATTTTATCGCCGCCCACCCCGGCACGACGGATGAGGACATGATGAATCTGGCGCTTTGGCTGAAGCGCAACAAATATCGCGCCGATCAGGTCCAGACCTATCTGCCGTCGCCCATGGCGCTCGCCACGGCGATGTATCACAGCGGCTTCAATCCGCTGAAGCCGGTGCGTCGCGGCGTCTCGGAGCCGGTCGACGCGGTGAAGGGCCTGCGCCAGCGCCGCCTGCACAAGGCGTTCCTGCGCTATCACGATCCCGAAAACTGGCCCGTGCTGCGCGACGCCTTGAAGGCCATGGGCCGCGCCGATCTCATCGGGCCGGGCAAGCATCAGCTCGTGCCGGCCTGGCAGCCGGCCGGGACCGGCCGGGCGGGGGAGGGGCGTCGCGTGGCGCAGAAGGGCCGGCCGCGGCCCCAGGCGCCACGGCCGTTTCTCACGAAGGGCGTCTAGGCGCCGGCGAGGCGCGCGTCATTCATGACGCCGCGCTCCCGCTTTTGAACGCGGCCGACTGCAAGTGAACGACCGCCAGGTCGAAGAAAAAGGGCTGCTGTCGCCAGCAGCCCAAGTCGGGGGAGAACGCCCGAGGAGGGCGATGTCAGCTGAGGGAAGGGCTGACTGGCGCAACCCTATTGGGCGCCCCGGCCCCGATCAATGACGACTTGCTCAGTTTGGGCGAGGCCGGGTGAGACAAAGTGACGCAAAGGCGCCGGCCAAGTCGTTGAAGAAAAAGCCCAGCCGCCGGAACGGTTGGGGAATGGGCGCGTTAAACAGCATTGCAGCCATGGCCGCGCCCACTCCGCCGGCCCCAGGCGCCCTTCGGGAAGCGGGTTTCGACCTTTTAGGAGCCGCCGGGCGCTGCAAAGGAAGAGGCAGAACGTGAACCTCCCTTCTGAAGACGCGCAGACGCCCGAGACGGCGCAGGCGCCCCGCACCAAGCGACAGCGCCGCGCGCTCGACGTGCTGGTGATCGAAGACGAGTCCATCATCGCCAAGGACATCGAGCTGATTGTGAGCGATCTCGGCCACCGTGTGATCGGCCCGGCCCGCACGCACGAAGAAGCGCTGTCGCTCGCGCTGAAGGCGCGGCCGGCCGTCGTCGTCGCGGACGTCAAGCTCGCTGACGGCAGCTCCGGCATCGTTGCGGTCGACGAGATGCTGAAAAGCATCGACGCGGCCGTAATCTTCGTCACCGCCGTTCCCCAGTGGCTGCAGACAGGGGAGCTGGAGCCGGTGCTGGTGATCCCGAAGCCCTATTCGGTCGACGAGATCAAGAACGCCGTGTCGAAGGCGACGTCGAAGCGCTCACAGTCGCTCGACACCATCATGGCGACGAAAAGCGCGGTCAGCCGGCTCACCCGCAAGCAATAAGGGGCTCCTTCGGCTATTCTCGTCTCTCGCGGCCAGAGCGTTCGCTCTCGTCCGCCATTGGGAATGCCTATATGAGAAGGCGTTGAGGGAGACGTCCATGTTTAAGAAGATTCTCGTGCCGGTTGATCTGAGCGAGCCGGACATGACCAAACTTGCGCTCGACGCTGCGCTCGCCCTGGCCAAAACCGGCTCCGAGGCGAGCCTGCGGCTCATCAATGTCCAACCGCTCGTGCCGGTGGCCTTCGTCGACTATATCCCACCGAATTTCGACGAAGAAATGCGCGAGGCGGCTGAGAAGGAGATCGCTGATCTCGCCGCCAAGGTCGATTTGCCGGGCGAGCGCGTCTCGTCGACCGTGCGCTTCGGCGCCGTCTATCCCGAGGTGCTCGCGGAAGCCGAAGATTGGAGCGCGGATCTGATCGTCGTCGGTTCGCATCGGCCGACGATGGCGACCTACCTGCTCGGCTCCAACGCGAAAACGATCGTCCGCCACGCCAAGTGTTCGGTGCTCGTCGTCCGCCAGTAGGCGTCCGTGACAGGGACGGGGGCTGCGACTAGACTCCCGTCTCATGTCCCGATTCGCCGCGCTGTCGCTTCTCACGGCTCTCGCGCTCCCCGCCGGCTTTGCGGCGGCGCAGCCGGCGCCCCCGTCCAAGAGCGCCCTCAAACAGGGCGAGGCGATCGCAAAAAACAACTGCGGGGCCTGTCATGCGGTTGGCCGGCGGGGCGCGAGCCCCAATCCCAAGTCCCCGCCGTTTCGCTCTCTCGCGCGGCGATATCCGCTCGCCAATCTCGAGGAGGCGTTGGGCGAGGGAATCGTGGTCGGCCACGAAGGGCTCGACATGCCGCAGTTCCGCTTCGAAACGGGCGAAGTCGAGGCGCTGCTCGCCTATCTGGCGTCGATCCAGAAGCGCTGACGGCTCTCTTCGCTTTCCTGAAAACTTGGCAATCGCCCGGGGGCGCAGACTTTGCGCCGGCGCCCTCTCTCGTCTATGAGAAAGGCTTAAACAGCCGAGGGTAAAATGTCCGCCATTCCCGATTTCGCCAAAATCCCCTTCGCCCCCGTTTCGGTCGCGCAGGAGACGCCGCCGCGCAGCTGGATGACGCCGGAAGGGATCGAGGTGAAAAGCGACTACGGGCCGGCGGACGTCGAAGGCCTCTCCTTCGTCGACGGCTTCCCCGGCGTCGCGCCTTTCGTGCGCGGACCCTATCCCACCATGTATGTCGCCCAGCCCTGGACCATCCGCCAATACGCCGGCTTCTCCACGGCCGAGGACTCCAACGCCTTCTATCGCCGCAATCTCGCCGCGGGCCAGAAGGGCCTCTCGGTCGCCTTCGATCTGGCCACCCATCGCGGCTATGATTCCGATCATCCGCGCGTCATGGGCGACGTCGGCATGGCGGGCGTGGCGATCGACTCGATCTACGACATGCGCACGCTGTTCGACGGCATTCCGCTCGATCAGATGTCCGTGTCGATGACCATGAACGGCGCCGTTCTGCCCGTGCTCGCGCTTTTCATCGTCGCGGCGGAGGAACAGGGCGTCTCCGCCGACAAGCTCACCGGCACCATTCAAAACGACATTCTCAAAGAATTCATGGTGCGCAACACCTACATCTATCCGCCGGAACCCTCCATGCGGATCGTGTCGGACATTTTCGGCTACACCAGCAAGCACATGCCGAAGTTCAACTCGATCTCGATCTCCGGCTATCACATGCAGGAGGCGGGCGCTTCGGCCGATCTCGAGCTCGGCTACACGCTCGCCGACGGCGTCGAATATGTCCGCGCCGGCGTCGCCGCCGGTCTCGACATCGACGCCTTCGCGCCGCGGCTGTCGTTCTTCTTCGCCATCGGCATGAATTTCTTCATGGAGGTCGCCAAGCTGCGCGCCGCGCGCCTGCTCTGGGCGCGGCTCATGAAGGATCTCGGCGCCAAGTCGGAAAAGAGCCTGACGCTGCGCACCCATTGCCAGACCTCCGGCTGGTCGCTCACGGCGCAGGACGTCTACGTGAATTCCATCCGCACCTGCATCGAGGCGATGGCGGCCACGCAAGGACATACGCAGTCGCTGCACACCAACGCGCTGGACGAGGCGCTCGCGCTGCCGACCGACTTCTCGGCGCGCATCGCCCGCAACACGCAAATTGTCTTGCAGCAGGAGAGCGGCACGACCCGCATCATCGACCCCTGGGGCGGCTCCTATTATGTCGAGCGCCTCACCGCCGAACTCGCCAAAAAGGCCTGGGAACATATCGAAGAGATCGAGAGGCTCGGCGGCATGGCGAAGGCCATCGCGGCGGGCGTTCCCAAGCAGCGCATCGAGGAGGCCGCCGCCAAGACGCAGGCGCGCATCGATAGCGGGACGCAGGTCGTCGTCGGCGTCAACAAATATCGCCCCGAGAACGACGCCAAGCCGAATGTGCTCAAGGTCGACAACGCCGCGGTGCGCGCGGCGCAGCTCGACAAATTGAAACGGTTGCGGGCCGAGCGCGACGAGGCCACGACTCAGGCCGCGCTCGACGCGTTGACGGAAGGGGCGACGTCTGGCGCCAATCTGCTCGATCTCGCCGTGAAGGCGGCGCGCGCCAAGGCGAGCGTCGGCGAAATCTCCTTCGCGCTCGAAAAGGTCTTCACGCGCCACAAGCCGAAGGCGAACGTCATCTCCGGCGTCTATGCAAAGGAAGCCGGCAAGGACAGCGCACAGGTTGGCCGCGTCGTCGGCATGACCCGCGACTTCGAGGAAAACACCGGCCGCAAGCCGCGCATTCTCGTCGCCAAGATGGGCCAGGACGGCCACGACCGCGGCCAGAAGGTCATCGCCTCGGCCTTCGCCGACATGGGCTTCGACGTCGTCATCGGCGACCTCTTCGCCACCCCCGACGAAGTGGCGCAGAAGGCCAAGGAGGCGGACGTTCACATCGTCGGCGTCTCGACCATGACCGCGGGCCACCTGACCCTCACCCCCGAGCTGCGCGACGCGCTGGCGCGGGTGGGCCGCCAGGACATCATGATGGTCGTCGGCGGCGTCATCCCGCCGGATGACTTCCAGGCGCTGCTCGACTTCGGCGCAGCCGCGATCTTCCCGCCCGGCACGAACATCCCCGCGGCCGCCGAAAAGCTCCTGCACGAGCTCAATATCCGCTTGGGCTTCGCGCAGCGGGAGGTCGCGAAAACGAGGTGAGGCGAGCTGGCGACATTCCCCTGCTCGCGCCAAGCGGCGGGGAGGGGGCAGTGGGTGGGGGCGACGCGTAGCTGCTGGAACGCCTCAAGCAAGGCTCTAAGCGCGCGCTCGCTCAATCTCGCCCTTGCGCCTGTGCGCGCCCATCTCCAAGTGGATGCCGGCCGCCCCGCAAGCGGCTGCTCGAGGCCATGAGATGACCTTCATGTTCGACGCCGCTCTGGCGGCCCTGCGCGAGATCGTCTCGCCGCCGTTCCGCAATGTGCTCTTCAAGAGCCTCGGAATGACCTTCCTCTTCCTGGCGCTTGCCTGGGTGGGTCTCGACAGGCTGGCGTTGTCTTACGTCGCGGTGAACCATCCCTGGCTGCAGCTCGCCCTCACTTACGCGACGGGCGTCGGCCTTTTCATTCTGCTCGCGTTTCTGATCGGGCCGATCTCGGTCCTCGTCGCCGGCCTCTTTCTCGACGATCTCGCCGACGTCGTCGAAGCGGATCTTTATCCGCCGGGGCGTCGCGGCCAAGCGATCCCCGCCGCCCAGGCCATCCTCATGGGCCTGCGCTTTGCGGCGATCTCGGCGGCGGTCAATTTTCTGGCGCTGCTTCTGCTGCTCGTGCCGGGCGTCAACGCCGTGGCTTTCCTTTTCGCCAACGCCTATCTGCTCGGCCGCGAGTATTTTCTCTTCGCCGCCACGCGCTTCCGCCCGTTGGAGGAGGCGACCGAGCTGCGTCGCCGTTATGCGCCGCAGCTCTTTCTGGCCGGCCTGTTCATCGCCGCCTTCGTCGCGACGCCGGGCCTCAATGTGCTGACGCCCCTGTTCGGCGTCGCCTTTATGGCGCGGATTCACAAGTTCCTGTCGACGCGCTGACCGGCGGATCGCGCCGCCGGTTCCGCGGCGCGCGACCTTAAGCCCCGAGGCGCTGCGCCTGGTACTGGCCGGTCTTGCGATAGCGGTAGAGATAGGTCGGGACGATCGCCTCGATCGCCTGCGGCTGCACGCCGAGGCCCTGCAGGGTGCGGCCGTCACGGATGGCCTCTTCGCTCACCACATTGTCGTGCTTGAGCAATTCCACCTGATCCGTGGTCATGCGCAGGAGCTTGGGGAAGAGGCCCAGAGACGCCTTCGTCAGGAGTTGGGTCACGCGGGCGACGAGCTGGCCAGTCCCGAAGGAGAGTTTCGCGACCCGGCGCGCGCGCTCGGTGACCTTGAGCACATATTCGACCAGTTCGGCGAAGGTCTTGGTCTCTGGCCCGCCGAGCTCATAGACGCTTCCGGGCTGGGCGCGGCCGGCCACGGCGGCGGCGACGGCCTCGGCGACGTCGCCGACATAGACCGGCTGGAACCGGGTGTCCGCCCCGACGATCGGGACGATCGGGAAGAAGCGGGCCATCGTGGCGAAGCGGTTGAAGAAATCGTCTTCCGGCCCGAAGATCACAGACGGGCGCAGGATGACGGCCGACGGCGCGGCGTCGCGCATCGCGGCCTCGCCCGCGGCCTTGCTGCGCGCATAGGCGGCGCCCGAACTCGGGTCGGCGCCGATGGCGGAGATGTGGACGACCGTGTCGACGCCGGCGGCCTTGGCGGCCTCGGCGACGGCGCGCGCGCCCTCCGCCTGAACCTTGGAGAAGGTCTGGGCCCCGCCCTCCGCCAGGATGCCGACGAGATTGACGACCGCTGAGGCGCCGCGGAGCGCCGCCGCGACCGATTCCGGGTGGCGCACATTGGCCTGAACCGCCATGACCTGTCCGACCCGCCCCTGCGGCTGCAGGTGGAAAGCCAGGTCGGGCCGACGGCAAGCGATTCGAACGCGCCAGCCGTCGCGCGCGAGCGCTCGGACGACATAGCGTCCGACGAAGCCCGATCCGCCAAACACCGTCACCACGCGCCCCGCGCCCACGTTCACGCCGCTCATGCCTGATGCTCCATTCGCCGCGCCGGCCGCGCCGGCTCAATATTCGTCGCCCGTGCTCTAGCGAAATTTGGCCGCGAAGGAAATGCGCCGGGAGGCTCGGAAGCGCGTTTGGCCGGCTTTTCGCCGGCCGTCACAACTTTTGTGCGGATCGAGATTGACAGAAGCAGGGCGGCGCCCCTAAGAGAGCCCCCACATGCCCAGGTGGCGGAATTGGTAGACGCGCTGGTTTCAGGTACCAGTGGTGAAAGCCGTGGAGGTTCGAGTCCTCTCCTGGGCACCATATTGACTGGCGCGTCTGTGAGCGCCTGTTCTGCGTGGTTGCCTTTCATTTGCTTGGCGCTCATCACCATGCGACCTGCAAGGCGTTGCGCGCGGCGGCCGTAGTCCAACTGCGCCCCAGCTGATTTAGGGAGCGCCACTGGTCGGCGCGTCAGAAGACTTGCAGCAGCCGGCACAGACCCAAACGCCATGAGCAGCTATTCCGCCCTCATCCGCACCTTCAATTCCGAGCAGACTCTGGCGGCCACCCTGCGGTCACTCTCCGAGCAGTCGGCGCCGCCTTCCCAATATGTCTTCGTCGACTCCGGCTCTCGAGACGCCACCCTTTCACTGTTGCCGGAAGGCGCGGTCGTGCATCGCTTCGTTGGCGAGAAATTCAATTACTCCTCGGCGTTGAACCAAGGGATCGCCCATGTTTCCTGTGACAAGGTTCTGATTATCAGTTCGCACACGGCCCTGTCGGACCCGGGCGCAATCCGCTACGCGCTCGATCTGCTGGATCGCGACGAAACGATTGGCGCGGCCTATTTCGATAATGAAAGAAAGCCGCTGACGCACCAGCGCATAGACCGGTCGAATTTCAACGGCTTCAATGGCGTGTGGAATACTTGCGCCATTTTGAGAACGGACTTGGTCCGCTCCAGGCCGTTCAGGCCGGAAGTTTTCTCGGCGGAAGATCAGGAGTGGTCGAACTGGCTCGTTCACACGCGAGCGCTGGCGGTCGCGCGGATCTCCGGAGCGGGGATGAGCAACGCCGCTAATCCTAACATCAGCGACAAACTCATGCTCAAACAGCTCAATGAGCATGTTGCAATTGCGTATTACACAAACCGGAAAATGCTGAGCTTGACTGGTCTCGCCAAAATAGCGTTGCACATCGTCAAGCCAATTCCGCCGTTCTCCCTAAGAACGCGAATTTTCTATTTTCTATTATTGACTCGACTCGTGGCCTGCCGCTTCGCGGAGCCGCAGCCAAAATCGACGTATTTCTAGCTCCCGCCGCCTCAGGAGAGAGGCTTTCCAGCAACGTCGCAGAGCAAAGCCGCCAGTCGCGGCCCATAGGCCTGCAATGAATATTTTTCCATTACCTTCTCCCTGCCTCGCACCCCCATCTCTCTTATCAGACCGCTATCGGCTAGGAGGCGACGAAGAGACAAATCCCACTCGTCCTCTTGAGAGGCAAGAAAGCCGTTCAGACCGTGATCGACGATATCGGCGTTCACCCCGACCGGCGATGCGACGACAGGGATGCCGCAGGCCATATACTGAATCAGCTTATAACCGCATTTTCCTCTTGCCCATGGCTCGTCCGGGAGCGGCATAATCCCGACGTCCATTCCCTGAATCATCTCGACTTCTGCTTCCTCGGACCAGCCCAGGAACTCGAAATTGGGAGGAACCGTATCTTGGGGACCTGCGCCGATCACCCGAATTTTCAAATTCAACTCTTGAGACAGGCGGCTGAGCAAGGGAACAATCGGCAGAACAAAGCGCCAGGTCGATGGCGAACCGATCCATCCCACGACCAGCGGCCGCGCTGCAGTTGACGCTGGATTTTTTGGAAAATACACCGTCGTATCGACGACGGTTGGGATAATTTCCGCACGCCTGCAGAAGCGTTCGGCATAACTTGCGAGATAGGCGTTCCCGCAGACGCAAAGAGACGCGGCGTTCAATAAAGGCTGCAATTTCAGCCCAAGGAAGCGACGTACGACGGCGCGAGGATGTGAGTCATATTGATGAAAAATCGCATCGTCGAAATCATATACGATTGGCTTCCCGCTGAGCTCCGCAAGACGTTCGAAAAAGCCAGGCATATAAGGAAAGCATTCGTAATGCACCCAGATCAGGTCGAATTGACTTGCTCTCAACAAGAGCGCCGCCCGTGACAGATACGCCGTCACGATGGACAGGACCGGCGCCGACTGTCCCTGAAAGGTGCGTTCCAAATAATCGTTGGATAAAAGCGACGAATAAGACACCTCGATCCCGCTTCTCGAAAAATAGGGAACATATTGAAGAAGCCGCTGCCGAGTGCTGGCCGCCTTGTCTCCATATTTCATCAACGCCAACATCTTCATTCAGCCGGCCCGATCCCTTCAGCGTGCAATTTCATAGTAGACGGCGAGGGTTTGCTGAATAACGAACCGCTCGTCGAACTCGGCGAGCGCCTTTTCGCGCGCGGCCTGGCCTAAGCGCCGAGCAAGCGTCGGATTGTCCTGCAATTGTGCGATCGCTCGCGCGAGCGCCTGGGCGTCGCGGACCGGCACCAACAGACCATCCACTCCGTTCGTCACGACCTCGCGGCAGCCCGGAACATCCGTCGTGATCAAGGGGCGGGCGCACGCCGCACCCTCAATAAGGCTCTTTGGAAGCCCCTCGCGATAGCTGGGCAAGACAATCATGTCGGCCTCGGCGAGGAGCTTGGGCATGTCGGCGACATGCCCGAGCCATTCCACCAGTCCTTCGGCTTGCCAAGCAAGCAACGCTTCTTCGGGGATCGCCGCCGGGTTCCCGGGATCGGGAACGCCAGCGAGAACGAAGCGAAGCGGTCGGCCCTCCGCTTTCAAGATTCGCGCGGCTTCAACGAACTCGCCAATGCCCTTGTCCCACAACATTCGAGCGGCCAGAACCACGCGCAACGGCGCAGACGCATCAGAGTCGCCGCTCGGGGGGCGAAACCGCTGGCAATCGACGCCAGAACCACGCAAGAGGCGGATTTGCTCCAAACCGACAATGCCAGCTTTCTCGAATAGCTGCACATCGTCGGGGTTTTGCAAAATCAAGCGCGCTTTCGGTCCGCCAAACGCCACGCGCATCAAGAGCCGCAATGAAGGCCGAAGGACTCTCGCCTTAATGGAATTATTTACGAATACATAGCCCAGTCCCGCGACCGCATTGATCCGTCCTGCCTTGACCAGCCTCCCGATCAATGATGCGTAGACCGCGCATTTGATCGTAAACCCGTGCACGATATCGGGTTGCTCCTTCCGCATCAAACGCCAAAGCCAGGCCAGCAGAGCGAGCTCGCTTATTGGATTAAGGCTCCTGCGATCCATCGGAGCCTCTATCCATCGAAAACCGAGCGACTGAAGCTTCTCGCCATAAGGGCCGGGAGGGGAGACGAGAAGGATGTCGTGGCCGCTCTCGCGCAGCGCAGCCGCCAGCGATCGGCGGAAATTATAGAGATACCAGTCGGTGTTCGCGAAGAGGATAAGTTTCAAGGGATCGGCTCGACTGTCTCGGTTTATCCTGACGCTGCTGCTTTCAAAGCGCGTCCCCCGGAGCGCGTCGAGGCGCCCGGTCTGTGACCTCGAGATCAAAGCCACGTCTGATATGGAACGTAGCACTTCTCGAAGAGGGAAGATCTTAGCACCCACATGAGCAGGGTCAGCCCCAAGACCATGTGTGGCGCCATATACCACCATGTCGATCGCCTGCCGGTGACCATAAAGGGCAACCGCGCCAGAATGACGAGCTGTATCGCAGAGAGATAATATCCGAAGCGGTCCCCCGCGACAGAGGATAAAAAAGAAATCGGAAACACAGCGATCATTGCATATGAGAGGAGTTTGACCATCTTATAATCGGAAGGAAAAAGCTCCTTCCATTTGCGGTCGAACAGCCAAAGGAATGTGATGGCGCTTGCGGCGACCAGCGCGGTTCGGAAAGGCGCGCCGAAAGCCTCGGTGGCCGTCCCGATATAACGTCGCGCGTACATCTCGTAGAAGGTGCTGGTCATCAGGTAGTAAAGGCCGGGCAACGCGAGCAACGCGCCTAAAGCGATGCGCTTGCGGCTGAAGTCGCCGCGTATGAAGGGCGCGAGCAATAAGAAAGCGCCGGCGCTCGTGTGAAACGTCATGGCAATCGCCACGAATCCGACATACCAGCCAAGCCGCTTGTCAACAAATGCGTTGAACGCAAAACATAAAAATCCAAAGGCAAGCGATTGCCGCAGAGCCGACATGGCAAGGTTAAGAATGAGAATTGGAAATGCAAGGACCAAAAAGTTAAGAGGGTCAGGCTGTCTTCGAGCCAACGCGCCAAGTCCGACGAAAAACCCTGCGGAAGCTATAACGTTGATGTACGGGTATTCGAGTTCGAAATAATGTAAGAATTGATTGGCGGCAAAGAATGCAGGCTCGATCCCGCTCGAAAACAATTCGTTGCGGCGTGCGGAATTGAAAATGACGAGGTAGCCGCCCCAGTCACAGCCGACCCTATACCGAAACCCGACAAAAATGAATAGTCCAAATAAACAGGCGTAATATAAAATACCACGAAGATTTACGTTCTTTCTTGTCGATAACCCGCCGAATAACAGAGCTATATACGTAAGAAAATATGTCACGGACCGCGCCTGTTGAACATCGTCATGGTCTTGTCACTCGCGAAGTGCGCCGAGGATTGGACGTGTCGTTCTAAAGACTTCAGGTGCGTATTTCAATCTTGCTGCAGACCACTTTGTCTTGGACCGGTTTGCAGGGGGCGGGGCCAGCAATTCGGGCGTTCCAAGCCTTTCTAACTTGTTCGAAGGCGAAGGCGGCCATCTCTGGGAAGAACGGAGCGGCAACCGGTCAGGTCATCCGGCGCTTCGAGGGCGATGCTGGAGAAGCCAAGCTTGCATCATCAGAAGGGTCCAAAGCTGATGCCCGAGGTTATCCTTGCCAAGCTGGTGCGCGCGCCAAAGCGCCTCAGCCTTGTCTGGGTCGAAAAGACCGGTCGCCACGACCTGGTCACGCGACAAAAGGCTTCCGGCCCAATCACGCAGATTTTCACGCAGCCAACGGTCCAAGGGAATTGCAAAGCCCTGCTTTGGTCGTTCCAATAACTCTCGAGGCACATAGCGATAGAGAATGTCGCGAAGAATTCGTTTGCCGATGCGCCCATTGATCTTGGCGTCAAGTGGAAGTCGCCACGCGAGTTCCACCACGCGTCGATCCAAGAACGGGGCCCGCGTCTCTAACGACGCGCTCATCGCAGCGCGATCGACCTTTACCAAAATATCTCCCGGCAGATAGCTTATGCTATCCATTGCCATCATCCACTCTTCAGCGCCGAGCGCCTGATCGGCGCCATTGCTGAGACAAGTTCCCGCGGCCTCCTCGGACCCGCCCAGCATGATAGCGGCGGGGTCGACGAAGGTGCTCACAAGGTCCCGATAAAGACGCTTGGCGTCGGATGAATGGGAGATAGCTGCGCCGACGCGCGACAACTTATCGACCGTCGTAATCGGAAGTCCAAGATAGGAAGCGACGGCATAGGCGCTTGATTTCTCTCTCGTGCCGGCGAACTGCAATTTACCAAGCGCCGCGCCGGCCATCTTGCGGACAGGCTCAGGAAGCACAGATGTATATCGCAAGACGTTGGGCGCAAAAATATAGCGATTGTAGCCTCCGAACACCTCGTCTCCCCCGTCTCCCGTCAATGCGACGGTGACATGGCGACGACTTAGGCGAGACAATAGCGCTGTGGGGATTTGAGACGTATCAGCGAAAGGCTCGTCGTAAATGTTCGTGAGATCCGGCACGAGCGAGAGCGCGTCATCTTCCGTGACGATGAACTCCGTATGCTCGGTGCCAAGATGCTCGGCTACACGGCGGGCATAGCCAGACTCGTCGAAACGCTTGTCTTCAAACCCAACTGAGAAGGTTCGCACCTTGTTACGAGAGGTTCTCTGCATCAGCGCCGCAACAAGCGATGAGTCAATTCCTCCCGATAAGAAGCATCCTAGCGGAACGTCACTGAGCATTTGTGATCCGACGACATCCGTGAGGGTCGCCTCAACCATTTCGCAGAGATCGACATAGGGCTCCCGGCGTCGCTGCCGCACTCCGTCGAGGGCAACGTCTTCGAGAGACCAGTAGGGCCGGGGCTCGGCCGCATCAGACTCAGTTCCAATTGAGAACAAGTGGCCTGGTTGTAATTTACGGATCTGCCGGTAAATCGTGGCGGGTTCGGGGATGTAGGAGAACCGCAAATAGGCGGCGATGGCTTCCCGGTCGAGGCGATCGTCACAGCCCGGATACGCTAGGATCGCCTTGAGTTCGGAGCCGAAAAGAAGAGTTTGATTCGCCCACCCGTAATAAAGCGGCTTTTCACCAAGCCGATCTCGCACGAGCGTCAATCTACGGGCGGACCGATCCCAAAGTGCGAAGGCGAACATGCCGCAGGCGCTTTCGAGCGTCGCTTGCAAACCCCAGCACGCGATTGCGTTGACAAGCGTCTCCGTATCAGAATGTCCAAACCAGCCGGAGCGCTCCCGCTGGCTTTCCATTCGGCGCCTCAGTTCGAGGTGATTATATATCTCACCGTTGAGGACAATAACATAGCGTCCGGAGTGGTCTTCCATCGGCTGTGCGCCGGCCGGAGATAAATCGAGAATTGAAAGTCGCCGGTGGGCGAACGCAATTCCGGCGTCGTCGTCGCTCCAGAATCCATCGGCGTCCGGGCCGCGGTGTGCAATCGCATCGGCCATTGGCTGGAGTCGGGACCGGGCCGGGCCGCCAGCCTTCAAGGAACGCGGCCCTGCATTGAAGAAGCCAGCTATCCCGCACATTTGTTCTCGACCCTTAACATAATTAGCGCACACAACGGAGGGGCGTCCGCGATAGATTGTGACAGGCGCGTCGAAGCTGGCGTAAGGCAGAATTCCTGTCGAGGGCCGTTCGTCTTCCGGGAGCGCATCTTAGTTGCTTCTGTACTCGATCGCCCGCTTAATCGCCTCGGCATAGCTCGATACGGTCTTGTCGGTTGTCAAGTGCGCTAATCCAAAGTCTCGCGCTTGGTTTCGAATTGAAGTCCGCGCGGGAAGTACGTCGTTTACAAACCAATGTGCAACGGCTTGGAGTTCATCTTGCGACATCGTTGAGATCGTTCTCGCAAATGACGCGTTGGACAACCCGAATCGCATAGCATTTGCGGTACCGGCGGTGGCAAGACCACAAAGTAGATATTCACCTAGTTTGGTTGCTTGAAACGCTTGGTTGGCAAACGTGTCCTTATATAAGCAGATCCCGAGATCCGCGACCGCCAGATAGCCGGCCACTTCCCCAGACGTAAACGACTTGATGTTCAACGCCGGAATGAGATCCGGGTGCTGGCTTCTTACATAAGTCAAGACATCCTCCGGCGAGCCGCTCATGATCAGAAACCGCGCATTTGGCGTGAGCTGCAGAATGGCTCGAAAAAGTTGAAACATTTGCAACGGGCAATATTTCTCTCCAAAAGAACCGCTGTAAACGATTATTGGAGCGAGCGGATCTATCTCGAGTCTGCGACACGCCAACTCACGTTCCGCCGGAGCTGAAGGCTTGAATTTTGTTGGGTCTCGACCATTGACTGCGACTATGTATTTGTCTTGTCGTGGTTGCGCGTCATATGTCCTATAAATTTCGCAGGCGCGCTCAGTCCGGCCGATTACCGCCGCGGCGGCGCTTATGGCTGATCGCTCGTACCACTTTAGCATTCTGTAAGAAAGGGAGCTAGGCGACAGCTGGCCAGCATCGACCTTCTCGTCGATCGCCAAACCATCCGCGTCAAATAACATCGGCGCCCGCCCTGCAGATCGTCGCCAATCGGCGTGTAAGGTTGCGATCGCAGGCATAACGCTACGAGGTATAATGACGTCGAAATGGCGGTCCTTCCGTAATTGCAAAATCCTTTTTGAGCCCATTACGGCCGACAGATAGCTACCCAGGCCGCCGGCCGCTTTGGGCACGATCACCCTGTGATAGACCACCCCGCTTTCGTCGCAGACCTGCTCCTGGCGCTCGAGATATGCTTGAGGCCCCCATGTAAACTGCAAGACGTCAATTTCGATGTCATGAGCCCTGAGGCCCGCGAATATCGGTAGGAACAAGCCTTCCAGATAAGAGACTTGGGGCCCGTCCCATGTCACATACAAGGCTCGAACGGCCATGAAGGAAACCTGCCTCTTTTCAGTTTGCGCCCAACGTCGGACCTCTAATTAGCTCAAAGCTTCGAGCCTTGGACGCCACTGCCGCGGCGGCATGCATTATCGGGACGCAAACCGGACGCGGAGCCGTTCGGCGGCGACACTTTGGTAAAGTTCGTCGAATTCCCTAACATAGCGGTCGGCGCTAAAACTTGCGCGCGCCACTTGCAACCCCGCCTCGCCCATGGATTTCCGTAGGGCGGGATCGCCAATCAATACGAGCAGTTTATCGGCAAGTTCGTCTGGAGCCTTAGGCGAAACAAGAAATCCCGCTTCGGAGGTGACGACGCTTGGTATCCCGCTAACTCGGGTAGCTACGACAGGGAGGCGCGCAAACATGGCCTCCAGAAGGGCAACCGGCAGCCCCTCATAGGCCGATGCGAGTGCGAAAATATCCATAACTTCAAAAAATGGGCGCGTGTTGCCTTGATACCCAACGAAAAAGACATGTTCCGCTATTCCAAGTTCACCGGCTAAGGCGCAAAGCTTGGTTTTGTCAGGTCCATCCCCGACAATGAGCAGTTTGGATTTAGGTTCGAGAGCATGTACGCGCGCGAACGCCTTGATGAGGTCGCTGACCCGCTTATGCTCGTCGAACAATCGGCAGCAGCATCCAATTATGACGTCGTCCGGCTTGATATTGAGCAGCCCTCGCACCAATCGCATTTCCTCGGCGGTTGCTGCTGGGGGCTCCATCGCACAATTATTGATCAGCGTAACTCTGTTCTTCGGGATCTTAATGCCATGCACCAAATAATCCCGGACGCTTGGGGACACGGCGACCATTTGATGAGTAAGTGCAGCCAATGTCCTGTAAAGGAGATGCCCTCGCAAACGCCGACCCACGGGATCAGAGGTCTCTTCGCCAATGATTGCCGGCACCCGAGCCCACGTCCCTGTGATCGCAGCCGTTGCAACGCCTTCGTAAACTGCGCCGTGTATGATGTCTGGTTTGAATTCGCGAACGACGCGATGCGCTCGGGCATAGCGTTCGAAGTCGAAAATATTCGAAAAAACTCCTATTTCATGCACGGGGCAATCGGCGCGCGCGAATTCCGCAGGCAATGAGCCAATAGCCTGGGTGCAAATCAAGGCCTGCTCATAGCGATTCTTGTCGAGCTGTCGAGCTTTGATCAACTTCAACTGCTCGACGCCGCCAGAGCCGACGGTTTCTAGACAATGTAAAACTCTTAGCTTTCGCAACGGACGCGTTCCTTATTTCCCGCGGAGACGCGCGAGTAAAGCGCTTCGAGATCGCGGACGTATCGAGCTGGCTCGAAGCGCCCCTCAACCGTCTTGTGGGCTGCCTGGCCCATTTCGAAGAGTCTTTGGGGTCCAGCGTCCCATGCTTGGCGCAAGCCTTCGACGACGGCTTCCGTTGAGTTGTCCTCCAGAAGCCACCCTGACACATTCGTTTCAACCAGTTCAGGCGCGTTGCCGATACGCGGCACAACGACCGGCACGCCGCAGCCCATCGCCTCGACCAATGAAATGCTGCATCCTTCAGAGAACGAGGGCTGAACGTAAATGCTGCTGCGTCGCATAAACTCGGCAGGATCGGCTTGAAATCCATAAAGCTTGACTATTCCAGTAAGCCCGTTCTTCTCTATTTGTCGTTCAAGTTCGGGACGCAAACTGCCCTCGCCGATGATCCATACCTCCAAGGGGATGCCTTGTTCGATCAACTTTACTGCTGCGGGAATTAAAACCAAAGGATTCTTCACCGGCTCGAGGCGGCCGACAAAGCAAACCCGGAATTGGGCGTCTAATTCGGGGTTCCGCGTCATTCGCTGTCGGGGCAATCTCGTCGGGCAGTTGAGGCACACAAGCTTCGAGCGAGGAACCTCATTGTTGTTCTCTAGCCAAGCTGAGACGATTTCGGAGACACCAATAACGCGATGAGCAAGTCCGTAAACGAGACGAAACGTCAGTTTCGCTTTGGCGCCGTGCTCCGGCATGCCAATCTCTTCAGCAATTCGCACGGGGATATCTGCCAGCCATCCTGCAATTAGGCCATGAAAATTTGCTTCCGCTCCATGCGTATGGATAACAACCGGGCGATATTTCTTCAGTAGTTTAAACAAGCGCGTGAGCGCTCCAAAAGATGGGATGCGAACCGGTTGATTCAGGCAAACAACCTCAGCTCTGTTTTCCCTCAAACGTTCCGCGGTTTCGCCTCCGCCGCCAAGCGCCACAAAAACGTGATTCATCGACGCTGCGAGCAATTCCTCTGAAATCAATTCCATATGCTTTTCGACGCCGCCAAAGTGAAGCGACGTGACGACATGCATGACAGTTGGGCCGTTATCGATAATCGTATTACTCCCTATCGGATGCATATTATTCATCTATGACCCATGATGTGGACTTAGAACTCTCTGGCGCGGCGTCTTCGCCTCTCGTGATCTGTTCATAGGCGCCTTCTCGGAACAAGCGGCCATTCTTGAGCTCAAAGATCCGGTCGCAGTTGCGTAAAGTCGAGGTGCGATGAGCGACCATTAATACTGTCGTGTCCTCCCCAAGTGAGTTAATCGCCTCCATGACGGCTGATTCCGTCCCCTCGTCCAGCGCGCTCGTCGCTTCATCCAGGACCAAGACGTCGGCATTCTTGTAGAGCGCTCGGGCCAGACCGATGCGTTGACGCTGACCGCCTGAAAGTCGGACGCCTCTTTCGCCTACCTGCGTGTCATATTGAGCGGGCAGAGTTTCGATAAAATCGGCAAGCTGGGCTTTGTCCGCCGCCTCGCGTACGCGAGCTTGATCAATATCCGGAGCGTTGAGACCAAAAGCTATGTTTTCGGCGATGGTCGCATCGGTCAGGTAGATTGCTTGCGGCACATGCGCGATGCGGGCCTGCCATTCGCGGCGGTTATCGCGTGTAAGTAGTTTCCCGTCGATTTCGATCCGGCCCTTTGTCGGCTCCAAAAGGCCCATTATGAGATCGAGCACGGTGCTCTTGCCGCTGCCAGTCTTCCCGACGAAACCAACGCGCGAACCTCTTGGGATGTCGAGGCTCAGTCCGGCGACGACATCCGGAGCGTCTTCGCGGTAGCGGAAGCTCACATTGCAGAGTGCGACGCCTTGCTCCAACCTTGTGCGGCCAACCGGACAACGCCTTAAATATTCCTCTGGGATCGGAAGTTCGAGCATCGAAGTGACTTCCGCCAGTGCGGTCGAACTGCCGCTGAGGCCGGCCCAACCATAGTAGATCTGCTGCATCTGCGGAAATAGTTTTTGGGCGCCCATGGCCAGAGCCCCGAGCGCCGGTATCGCGGCGGACAATCCTCCCATGCGCAAGCTCAGCCAAAACGCAAGGAAAGCAATGAAGACCATACCCATCGATTCGATGAGGTATCTGGGCGAGCCGCCGACGAAGTTATTCGCGGCTTGCGCCCGGCGATAGGCTGAATCGAACTCCCAGAAACGTCTGACGTAAATATCTTGGGTCCCGTCGATAAGAACGTCCCTAATCGCGCCGAGCCCTTCTTGAACGGCCTGAACGCGACGCGTTTCGTTTTCTGCAATGGTCTTGCCGTTGGCCCTCAATGTGCGGCCGGTGACGCGCGTGACGAGAAGGTATAGAGCCGCAAACCCAAGGCCGGCGACTCCGGCGGTCACCGGATCGATGAGAATCAGCGCCGACAGGATAGCAATGGAAATAACCAACGCCATGGTGCTTTGAACTAAAGGATTGATGACGTCGAACGCCATGGTTTGCACTTTGTTCAAGCCGGCGATAATTTGACTGGTGTTTCGCGACACGTGAAAGCTGTAAGGCTGGTAAAGCGTGCGACGATACACTTCCATGCCGATGTCGGCGGCCACGCCAAAAATCCATTTGGCGCTGGCCCAGGCGACAAGCATTCTTATCGCCGCGGCGCTCAGCGCTACGACGGCGAACAGCATAATGGCGGGAAGAATTGTGTTGTCGCCCTTCCAGGCGACCACGCCCAGAAGCTTCTGCAGCAGCGGGAAGTTGGGGGCCAGGGTCGGATTCGCCAACAAGGCGAGAAAGGGCATTACGGCCCCTAAGGTGGCTAACTCGGCGATCGCTCCGATAATCATGGCGGCCAACAGCCATGCAGCCTGCCAACGTCGGCGTCTGGAAAGGTGCGAGAGCAAGCGCTTTAGGCCAACGATCATTGGCGGAGAGACTTCTGCAATCGGGGCGTTCGCAGTCAAGTTTTTCTGATCTCCTCTATTTCTGCTTCTGCATGGCCTCTGTATCGCCTAGAGCAAAGAATTCGCTCGGATGAGGCGACGGCGGCCTGTCGCCGCCGACAGCTTGATGGAGGGAAAAGCAGACTTGGGACGCTTTTAGAGACGCAGGTCGGACTCGTCAGGGCGAAGAATATATTTAAGGTCGTATAGCACGTGCCCGTCCTTGCCGAAGCTTCTGATCGTCGCGCCAAGGCGCCGGAACTGATCGTGCGCGACCGCCAGAACGATTGCGTCATAAGCGCCCGCCTGCGGATCAGCGACGAGCTTCAATCCGTATTCTCTCTGGGCCTCTTCGGGGTCTGCCCAAGGATCATGGATATCCACAATCGCATTGTAATCCACGAGTTCACGGATGATGTCGACGACGCGCGTGTTGCGCAGATCGGGGCAATTCTCTTTGAAGGTGAGGCCCATGACCAGGATACGCGCGCCCTCCACATGGATGCGCCGCTTGATGAGCGCCTTGACCAATTGGGAGGTGACATAAACGCCCATGCCGTCATTGAGGCGACGACCTGCGAGAATGATCTCGGGGTGATAGCCGATCGCCATGGCTTTGTGGGTGAGATAGTAAGGGTCGACCCCGATGCAATGGCCGCCGACAAGTCCGGGACGAAACGGCAGGAAATTCCATTTCGTGCCGGCGGCCTGCAACACCGCTTCCGTATCGATCCCCATTCGATTGAAGATGATCGCCAGCTCGTTGATTAATGCAATGTTGAGGTCGCGCTGTGTGTTCTCGATCACTTTGGCCGCTTCCGCGACCTTTATGCTGGACGCCTTATGCGTTCCAGCGACGATGATCTCGCCATAGAGCTTGTCCACGACGTCGGCGATTTCCTCGGTCGAGCCAGACGTAACTTTTTTAATCGTCGAGACACGGTGCAACTTGTCGCCGGGATTGATGCGTTCGGGACTGTAGCCGGCAAAGAAATCGACGTTGAATTTCAGTCCCGAGACAGCTTCCAGCACCGGCGCGCAGTCCTCTTCAGTGGCGCCGGGATAGACCGTGGATTCGTAGATGACGATGTCGCCCTTTTTCAGCACTTTCGCGACGGTCTGTGACGCCTTGATGAGCGGCGAGAGGTCCGGACGTTTGTGCTCGTCGATGGGCGTCGGCACCGTGACGATATATACGTTGCAGTCAGCGATCTCGGCGAGGTCGGCGGAGAATTGCAATCCCCGCGCCTCGCGCAGCTCTTCGTCGCTGACTTCCAGAGTGCTGTCGTGGCCGGCTTTGAGGGCCTCAATGCGCGCTGAGTTGATATCGTAGCCTACGACTGATCGCTTTTTTCCGAATTCCACAGCCAAAGGCAGGCCAACGTAGCCAAGACCGATCACCGCCAACCGCAAGTCCTTTAAAGAATACAATG
The DNA here is from genome assembly GCF_040687965.1 of Methylocystis echinoides. Classification (NCBI taxonomy): domain Bacteria; kingdom Pseudomonadati; phylum Pseudomonadota; class Alphaproteobacteria; order Hyphomicrobiales; family Methylocystaceae; genus Methylocystis; species Methylocystis echinoides. The sequence goes on along the minus strand of NZ_CP156084.1, from coordinate 1,211,911 downwards.
ACGCTCCCTCCGGGCCTATTTCCCATAGTAGTCGCGATACCACTGGACGAACTTGTGAACGCCGTCACGAAAATCCGTCTGAGGCATATAACCAGTCAATTGCTGGAGCAATGAGGCGTCCGCCCATGTGGCTGGCACGTCGCCCATCTGCATTGGCAGATAGTTGCGGGTCGCCTTTTGGCCGAGCTCCCGTTCGATCGCCTCGATGAAATCGAGAAGCCGCACCTTGGTCGAATTGCCGATGTTCACAATGCGAAATGGGGCGACGGGGCTGAGCGAGTCGCCCACGTGGTCTGCGGCGCCTGCAGGGCGCGGCGGGACAGCGTCGATGAGGAGGCGGATGCTTCGCACCAGATCGTCGACATAGGTGAAGTCGCGATACATGTCGCCGCCGTTGTAGACGTCTATCGGCCGGCCTTCGATGATGGCCTCGACGAACTTGAAGAGCGCCATATCCGGGCGCCCCCAGGGGCCATAGACGGTGAAAAAGCGAAACATTGTGGTGGGCAGGCCCCACAAATGCGCATAAGCGTGAGCCAAGGACTCATTGGCCTTTTTTGTCGCGGCGTAAACCGTCAGCTGAGTGTCGGCTTTGTCGGTCTCGGTAAAGGGCATATGCTCGTTCGCGCCATAGACGGAAGAGGTCGACGCCATCAGCAAGTGGCCCACCTGCAGTCTGCGAGCAGCCTCCAACACGTTGAACGCGCCAACGACATTGCTGTCGATGTAAGCGCGTGGATTTTCGAGGCTGTAACGCACGCCTGCTTGAGCTGCGAGGTGAACGACCGCGTCGGGAGAATACCTCTCAATGGCGCCCCAGAGCGCGTCATTATCTTCAAGCATCGCCTCGGTGCAGGAAAATTCCGGATGCTCCAGTAACATATGGTGACGCCGCCGCTTGAGGGCGACGTCGTAGTAGTCGGTCATGCCGTCATAACCGCATACGCTGAACCCTTCCGAGAGAAGAAGCCTAGCGAGATGAAAGCCGATGAAGCCCGCCGTTCCGGTGATAAACACGCGCCGCATGTGTAAGTATGGCCTTCCTCTTGATGCGGTCGCTTTGTCCACGCTACCGCCGTCAGGGTGAAGCGCGCCGCTTTCCCCTGCCTTTTTCTGTGGGGCCTCCCGCGGACGGGCGGCGTGCGTTACGCCGCGTCGAGAGCGGATCGGTCGACATAGGCGGACACTTTGCCGCCCATGATGTCGAGCAAGACTTTCACCCGGCCGTTTGCGTCGAGTCGCTCAAGGCAACCGATCGCATTGGCGAACGGTCCGGAGAGAAGGCGAACGGATCGCCCTTCCTCGAGATCAAGATCGAAACGCGTCACGCCGCCGGCGCCAGTACGATCGATAAGCTGTTCAACGACGCCGGCCGGAACCGGCTCCGGCCGCTCCAACGCCATGATCAGCGAGGCGACGCCAATCGTGCTATTGACCGCGCGCCAACGATCTCTGTCCAAATCTAGAATAACAAATAAATAACCGGGAAAAACGGGGCTGAGAACGCTACGCAGTTTTCGCGCGTGGCGCACGGTTTTTGGCAGAAGCGGCAAGAACGTCTGGAATCCTTGCCGACGAAGATTGTTCATCGCTTTGACTTCCTGCCGCGGCAGCGAGCGAGCGACATACCATCGTTCGGATGCAGCAAGTGGGGAGGACAGGGCGCTCTGCCCTTCGCTTAGGGGCTCGGACGAGCCGCGACCGCCTTTCACCTAGGACTCCTCTCAATTTGCGAGCCTCATCGTCAACGGTACCGCAAATCCTTTTAGGAACAAGCGCAGAGCTTGCCAAGAAAAAAAGGGTCGCGGCGGATGCCCGGCGCAGGAACGAGAAAAGGGGTCTGAATCACATAGTTAAGTTCCCAGTCCCGTTGTTGCGGAGTAACTCCTCATGGCTGATTGCGACTATTCGGGGGCGGCGTGCGCAGGCGACGCGCCAAGCTTTCTACACGAGCATACGAATATCCAGCTGCGCCATGCCGGCGCCCCTCAAGCGGTGAGGGGCGCGTTCGACGCCATGCAGGCTTGGAAACCGGGTCTTTGAATTATCTGCGTCGATCTGCACGTCGCGGGAGAGCCGCCGCCGGCGGCTCGATCAACAAGGCGCATGAAAAGGCGAAAACCGACGCGAGGGCGCTGGTGCGCAGCGGATAATCCACGAGAGAGTGAATGAGCAGAAGCAGAATGGTGACGATGGACGCATCGACAAGATACGTATCGGCCGTCACGGGGCGGCGCTCATCCATCAGCGCCCTGCGAGCGCGGATGATCAGCCAGGCAAGGAAAACGCATACCAGTAACAGCCCGCCGATTCCGGTTTCCAGCGCAAGCTCGAGAAGATCGTTATGCGCATGATTGGCGTAGCTTATGACAAAGAGATCTTTTGGCTTTTCAAACATTTGATAGGTTGGGATAAACGTGCCGAGCCCGCTCCCCGCCGGCAGAAAGGCCTCAGCGGCCAGAAAAGTGACTCTCGCGAAAACGGGCCGCTCGTCTCCGAGCGGGTCGCGTGCAAGGCGATCGAGCAGCGCCCCCAGCGAAGACCATCCAACGAAGAGGAGGGCTGCGCCGACGAGAGCAATGATCCCGCCGATGGCGGGCCGGCCCAAGCGCCACTGCGCCTCATCGATGTCATCCTCGCCGAGCCCGCCTTCAGAACTGCGGAAGAAAGCAACGGCGAGGAGCACGCATAATCCGACGAACATGAGGAAGACGCCGGCGCGGGATCGGGTCACGATCTCGACGGAAATCAGGGTCAGGAGCGCGAGGCCCGAACCGACTGCTATGGCCATTGTCTGGCGGTTTTGCGAGCGGCGGTTCGAGCGCCGCGGATTCAGCGATGCGAGCATCCACGCGGTCGTGGTCATAGCTCCACAATAAAGCAGAGCCGCGAGAAGGTTTTGATTGGGAAAAAACCCTAACGGCTGCGTGGCGTCGACAGATGCGTAGAACCGGAAAACGCTGTCGGAGCCCTGGGCTTTTTGCATCAGGCCGATGAGCCCGCTGACGACAGCGAAGGCGGCGAGGACGAGACTTAGTCGCCGTCGATCGCGCCAGTTGAGAGTCACGACCGCAAGGAACAGAGCAAGCGGCGGCAGTAAGGAAAGCGCCGATAACCAGGTCGCGTCACGCGCCAAGCTGATTGGCGCCCATGCGAGGGGGTCGCCCAGCAGCGCGTAGGCGGACGCCAATGCATTCCGCCCCGGCAGATGGGTCCACAAAATCGGCGGGAGGGGCGCAAGTTGAAGGAGCGGCAAGGCGACGATCGCCGCGCAAAATGCAATGCTCCAGCGAAGCGGCGTCGATTTCGGGACGCCGCCCAGCCGCCAGATCGCCACGAGCATGAAAGGAACAGAGACGATCTGAAGGATGGCGTCCGAGACGGAGCCGTGCTGCGTCGCGCCGCCTAACAGCAGGCTCGCGAGAAACCCTGCCGCCGTAACGTAGAAAAACATCAGCCGCCGCCCAGTTCAAAAACCGAGCGGCGGCAAACGCCGAAAGGCGTCATTGGGCGGTGTTTTGACCGGTGACAGTCGAGGGCAGCGGCGGGTTCACGATCGGCGGAATGAACGAGCTCGAGGAGCTCTGTTGGGAAGCCAGAGCGGCTGCAATGCCGCCGCCGACGCCGATGAAGCCGGCCGGGAGCCACCAGCACGCCCCGGGATTGGCGTCGACGCTGCAGCAGAGCGGGTCGAGCGAGCCTTGGCACACCTGATCCGGGTTCTGACCCTGGCTGATGAGTTGCGCCCGGAACGAACACGGGGACTGCTTTGCGACCGTCGCCAACGCGCCGGCGGGGATGCTGATGCTGCAGCCGTCGGAATAGACGAGTTTGACGCCGGCCTTCTGTCCGACCTTGATCTTGTCGCCCGGGCCGACTTCGGCCGAGCTCTTCACGGCCGTAAATCCTTCGCCATGGCTGACGCGGACATCGCCCTTGATGTCGTTGAGGGTGGCTGCTTGCGCCGCAGTCGCGGCAAACAGGCTAACAATAAGAATTTTCAGAGTCTTCATCAACGCGCTCCTTTAGGCGTTCGCCTACGCATTCGGCAGGGTCAGCTCCCGCCTTACCGAGCTCGGTGCAAATCTTCCGCCCTATGCGGAACACGTTCCGAAGTACTGCAGCCCATCTGAGCTCGCAAGCTTGGCAGTAATTTGGACTTGGGTTTTTATTTACACGTTGCCGAAAGGCAACAGTAATAGAGCCTCTGTTCGTTAATTTTTGGAAAGCGTCGCGTGCGACGACCTCGTATATATGCGTATCGAGGAAAAAAGTTCGCTTTTGGCCGCTTGTGCGATAAAGGAGTTGATCAGGCCAAGGAGTGGCGGCTGCGCACTTGGCGTAGCTTTTGATTATTAAGGTGGTCCATGGGCGATCGGGTGCATCAGCGTTACTTTCTGTATTGCGCCAAAACCTTCCAAGTAATGGTTTTCCTGAGCCTTTTTGCGATAGTGACGAGTGGATGCAACGGCGTGCCGGGCGACGGGACGGGGTTCGACGCACAGCAGCAGCAGCAGCCGGCGTCGTCTCCCGATGCGGCTGCGGCCAAGGTGGCGGGCAAATACATCTCGACGACAACGCCGGGCAGCGCCAGCTATTTGATCGGCCCGCAGGATGTGCTTGACATTACTGTCTTCAAAGCGCCCGATCTCTCGCGGACGGTTCCCGTGGCGGACGATGGGAATATCAATCTGCCGTTGATTGGAGCAACGCCGGCGGCCGGAAAAAGTCCCTCGGCGCTCGAGAAGGAGATTCAAAAGCGTCTCGACGCCGGCTATATGCGCTCGCCACAAGTCACCGTGGTCGTCAAAGAATACAACAGCCAGCGGGTGACGCTCGAAGGAGCCGTCAAGAATCCCGGCGTGTTTTCGTTGAAGGGGAACGATACGCTCGAACAGGCGATCGCCAAGGCGGGCGGCGTGGACCGAGCGACGTCTTCCGACAGCGTGGTGATTTTCCGGACCGCAGGCGGCTCCCGCACAATGATCCGCTACGATCTCAGCGGCATAAGAAGCGGCACGGCCGAGGATCCGCCTGTTCAGCCCGGCGACGTCATCGTCGTCGAGGACTCCACTGCCAAGACCAGTCTGAATCTCGTGCTGAAAGTACTACCGGTCGCGGGCTATGCGGTGCCTTTCATCTGACGGCAGGCGATCGCGTGAGGAATAAGTAGATGACCGAGAGAGAACTGCCTGTTCAGGTTGAGCCCCAAAACCGAGGGCCGATGACCCAGAGCTCCGCCAAATGGCCGGGCGGCTACGTTTATCCTGACATGGGCGGCTACTTTGGAGAAGCGCAGGGAGAAAGCTCTGATCTCGATCTTCGCGAGATCGTCAGGGTGCTCCTCAAGAGGAAGCGACTGATCGGCGTCGCGGCGGCAATATGCCTCGCTCTCGGGTTGCTGTGGATTTTGCTGCAAAAGCCGCTCTACACGGCGACCATCAGGGTTCAGATCGATAAGAGCGCGACGAATATTCTCTCCGACAAAAACAGGGCGCCGGGCGAGATAGATTATTCAGAGGATTATCTGAACACGGAGCTGGAGTTGCTGAAGGGGCGCAATCTTGCGGAGCGCGTCGCGTCCCGCCTGCGCCTGGACCGTGAATCCAGCGCCAAGGGCGACAGCCCCAGCGATCGGTCGGAGCGCGATCATGCGGCGGGGGGGACCGTGCTGCGCGGCGTCTCGGTCAAGCCGATACCGGGAACCCGCCTGGTCGACATCAGCTATACGGACGCGGACCCTTCGCGGGCGCAAAAAGTCGCGAACGCTTACGGCGACGGTTACGTCGCCGCCAATCTGGATAAGCGGTTCCAGGCCAACGCCTACGCAAAGTCCTTCTTGGAAGACCAGCTCAAGCAGCTCAAGCTTCGGCTCGAAGAGGCCGAAAAGGCCATGATCGCCTTCGCCGAGAAGGAGCAGATCGTCGGCACGTCCGACAAGGCTTCGGTTGCCGAAAACAGCCTCTCTGCCGCAAACACGGCGCTGGGCCAGATCATCGCCGAACGCATCAAGAATGAGCAGTTGTGGCGTCAGGCGGAGAGCGCCACGGGCATCGACTTGCCGCAGCTCTTGACCAACAAGGCGATTGAAGACTTGCGATCCAGGCGCGGGCAGCTCGTCGCCGAATATCAAGAAAAGTCGCAGACGTTTCGCGCCAATTATCCCGAGATGGTGCAGCTGAGCAGCAAAATCAAAGAGCTGGAGCATCAGCTCGGCGTCGAGGTCAAAACGGTAAAATCATCGCTGAAGGCCGCCTATGAGGGGTCTTTGAGCCAAGAAAACCAGATGAAGGAGCGAATCGAAAAGCTGCGGCAGGACACGCTCGATCTTCAGAAGCGGAGCATTCAGTACAACATCCTGAAGAGGGAAGTGGATTCGACGCGTTCGCTCTATGAAAATTTGTTGCAGCGATACAAGGAAGTGGACGTCGCCAGCGGCATCGGCACAAACAACGTCTTCATCGTCGAAAGAGCTCAGCTTCCATCCTCGCCGAGCTCGCCCAACCGACCTTTTGTGATGGCGATCGCCCTGGGCCTGGGGCTCGTGATCGGGGTCGGCGGGGCTTTCGCTCTGGAGCACTTCGACGACGTGGTCCACGATCCCGCGGAGGCGGAGAGGGCTTGCGGCCTCACGTTGCACGGGATCATTCCGAAGCCGCCGTCGGGCAGGTCGTTCGAAGAGGAGTCGGCCGACGCGCGATCCGCGATCTCCGAGGCGTTCAGATCCGCCTGCACGTCGCTTCAGTTTTCGACCGAGGCGGGGGCGCCGAAAACGCTCGTTATTACAAGCTCGACCCCAGGCGAGGGGAAATCCAGCGTCGCCTTCGGTCTCGCGAATAGATTTGCCGCATTGGGCGTGCGGGTTCTCGTCATCGACGCAGATTTGCGCAAACCTGCCCTTCATGAAAAGGCGCAGATCGACAACAGCATCGGCCTGAGCACCTATCTCACTCACAACTGCGATCTGGGCGAAGCCATCCGCGAGCTCGAATACACCAATATTCACATTCTCTCCGCGGGACCGACGCCGCCGAATCCGGTTGAATTGCTGAACGGCGCTCGCTTCGCTTCCCTCGTTTCCTCGAGCGGCGAAGTGTTCGATATGGTCATCATCGACGCCCCGCCCGTGATGGGAATGGCGGACGCTCTGGTGCTCGGCAATATTGCAAAAGCCACCCTGTTCATCGTCGCCGCCGGACAGGGACGCATTGGATTGATCCGGAACGCCATCAAGAGACTGAAACGGTCTCGCGTAACTCCGATCGGCATGATCGTGACAAAATACGATCCGCGGAAAACCGGCTTCGGCGGAGATTACGGCTATGGTTACGGCTACGGATACGGGTACGGATACGGCGCTGAACCTGACAAGATCGAATCGAGAGACATAGACGCGGGCTCTGACAAGGAATCGGCGGATGACGGCTCTGCCGCCGCATGACGACGAACTCGCGGCGATCAGGGCGGCGCTGTCCTTGACGTCCCTTCCGCCGTTCCGTCGTCAACTGCGCAAGGCGGCTCTGCCGGAAGGCATGGACCTTCTGCTGAGCGTTGCGGTCGACGGCGGCGCGGCGGCCGCTGTCGCGACAAGACTTCAGCGGAGTCCGCAGCAAATCATGGAAGCGGCGGGGTTTTTCATTGAGCAGATCATGCTCGCTCCGGGAGGCGACAGCTATCGCACGCTCGGAGGATCGAGAGAGACTCCGTCACAGCAGCTGCGACAGCATTTCGTTTATCTTTGCAAATGGATTCATGCGGAAGAGCGGGACGGCTTCACGGCGAAGGCCTATCTCGTGAAAATCACTCAGGCTTGGAACAATATCAAAACGCCGGACCGGCGCGCCGCCTATGACCAGTCGCTCGACGCGCATCTTTCGCCGCAGGCCTCCGGCGACGACAGGAAGGCGCGCGGTTGGGGCGCGCAGAAATCGAAGCGCGGGTCCTCGGCAAAAGCTTCCGTTCTGCACGGACGAACGCGTATTGGCGTCCGGCGCAAACGCCGCAGCCTCATCAGTCGGATCATCGCCTTCGCCATCAAACTGAAATTCTAGCGCATGTTCATGTTTGACCGAGATCGGCTTGAGCAAAGGCAGGGTTCCTCTGGGGCTATCGCTCCCATTCTCTGTTATGGGGCGCTGGGCCTCGTTCTTTGCTGGCTCATCGTGCGCAATAGCGTCGCCGCCTATCTTGCCTGGAGCGAGCCGCAATGGGCGCTGCGTTTGAACGCCAGCGAACCAACCGCGCTTTCCAGGGTCGCAGACAAGGCGATCGACCCAACGCTGAAGCAAGGCGGCGAGGCGACAAAGTCAAAACTCTTGCCGCGAGAGCTCGACGAGCTGAAGTCAGTCGTCGAGCGGGCTATCGCGCTCGATCCGCTCCGGGCTCGAAATTATCGGCTGCTGGCGCAGATCGCCGAGATGCAGGGGGCGAAGAAATTGGCCAGCGCCGCAATGGTGGCCGCCGCACGGCATTCGCTTCACGATGGTTATGCGGCTTTTTGGCTCATGGGCAAGGCGCTCGAAAACAAGAACTTCCAGGCTTCCGCCTATTATGCGGACGTCTTGTTGCGATCAGGGTCGGTTTCTGCGGAATATGTTTTGCCCGTTTTCGCGCGCATGCTGGAAAGCAAGGGAGCCGGCGGCCAGGAAGTCATCAAGCTCCTGACCGGAAACCCGCCATGGCGCGGCGTCTTTTTCAGCGAGATTTACAAATATCTTTCCGACGTCGCCGTTCCCCTGGAGCTGTTCTTGAACCTGAGAGAAACCGCGGCGCCGGCCAGTCCGGACGAACTCAACGCCTTTCAATGGATTCTCTACCAGAAGAAGCTTTATCCTCTCGCTTACTATGTCTGGCTTCAGTTCCTGCCGCCGGAAAAGCTGGAGGACGCGGGGTTCTTGTTCAACGGGCGATTTGAGGAGGCGCCGACCGGTTCGCCCTTCGACTGGCAAGCGCCTGTGGGAACGAATGTGACCGTCGATTACGCGGCCAAATCAGAAAACGAGACGGATCGCGCGCTCGTGGTTGGCTTCAATTCGGGGAGAGCCGAGTTTCCGGGGGTCTCACAATTGACCATGTTGACTCCCGGGCGCTACCGGGTCCGGGGCTCCTACAAGGGCGATCTCGAGGGGCCGCGGGGCGTGGAGTGGGCGGTCTCCTGCATGGACGGGCCCGTGTTGGGACAAAGCCAGAGGTTTCTTGGTTTGGCTGAGGATTGGCGGCGCTTCGAATTCGTCTTCGCAGTGCCCGACAAGGGCTGCGCGGCGCAAGTCTTGCGCTTGGGCCTTGCGGCGCGTTCGCCGTCCGAGGAAATTCTCTCGGGCGAGATTTGGTTCGACGACCTCTCCATCACGCCGAACTGAGAACGCCCGGCGTTCAGTTGCCGCCGGGTCGTTTCTGATTTGCGAAAACCGTTTTCAGGCCGGGGATGGCGGTAAGCACTTTCGCGCCGAAGGCGGTCACCCCGCCCTGGCGACGATCGGCGGCCCGGCCGGGGCGGCGCCGGTTCTCGTAGGAGGCCGCGTAACTTCCCGGATTGAGCGCGCCGGGCGGCGGCGCCGCCTGCGACGGGTCGGCGTTCTCGAGAATTGCATAAGGCCGCAAATAGACCAGCTGCTCGGCTTCCTCGGCGCCGACCCATTTCTCCGCGGCGGCGCGGCCGGCGGCGAGATCGGGTCCCCGCCGCCGCACGCCATGCGCGTCCGACGCGAGGATGTGCACCAGCCCTTCATCGAGCATCCGCTCCGCCCAATATTTCGGCGTGCTGCCGAAAGCGCCGGTGAGCGATCCGGATGTGATTTGCATCCAAACGCCGGCGCGCGCGAGGCGCACAAACGTCTCATACTGCGCCTCGATCCATCGCAGCCGCTCGGGGTGCGTGAGCACGGGGACATAGCCAGCAGCGAGCAGATCGAAAAAGAAGGCGTCTATTCGGGGAGGCGCGACGTGATGCGGCGGCTCGACAAGAACATATCTGGTGCCTGCGAGGGACGGAATGTTCCCGCTGCGCAGACCGGCGATCATGTTGGGCGTCATATGCGCGTCTGCGCCAGCGACGAGCGTGAGGTCGATGCCAGCGTCATCGAGTTCACGCTGGAGCGCGGCGACCGCCTCGAGGATCTGCGGGCCGGTATTGTCGTAAACCCCCGGGAAGATGTGCGGCGTGCAGGCCTGCACGATTACGCCTTGCGAGGCGGCGATGCGCGCCATTTCGAGCGAAAGATTGAGGTCGGCGGCGCCGTCGTCGATGCCCGGCAGGATATGAGAGTGGAGGTCGATCACAGTGGTCTTCTTCAATGATAAAATAACGCACTTGAATAATGCCGGGTCGATTTGGCCTTTATAAGGCGCGAGGACTTTTGTCTTGGTCTTTTTATCTCAGGCATCGAGCGTGTTACATGCCTATACCGTTCATCCGCAATGCGAGGCGACGAAAGTGACCAGGGAAAAGCTCCATGACCTGGCGATGGCCAGTCCGATTATCCTCTGGTTCGCCGTCGGCGCCGTTGGATCGTCGCTGCGCGCCCTGGAGCTGTTCGGGGCAAAGGCGGGGACGGCGCAGATTTCTCTTCAGATCGCGACGGTCGTTTTTTTGATGGTGGCGATTGCGCTGTTTATCATACGAAAACCGCCGATAAAAAAGGCGAAGGGGGCGGGGCCGGTATCGGCGGGAGTCATCGGCTGCCTGACCCCTTTTCTGGTTCTCGTTCTGCCTCGAGCAACGCTTTCACAGTCGGCGCTCGCCGTCCTGTCTGCGCTGGGTCTGCTCGGAACGGCCGCTTCCATCTATGTGCTGTTTTGGTTGGGGCGATCGTTCAGCATTCTGCCGCAGGCGCGCGGCCTCGTGACCAACGGGCCCTACCGGTCGATTCGACATCCGCTCTATCTGGCCGAGTTTGTGATCATCGCGAGTAAGGCGTTTGAACTCGCGCCGCCTTGGGCGGTCGTGGCGCTGATGGTCGCGATCGGCTCCCAGATTGCCCGCATCCATTATGAGGAAGAGGTCCTCTCCGAGGCCTTCCCCGATTACAAGGCCTATGCGCGGCGCACGGCGCGACTCATCCCGGGCGTATATTGAGCGCCTCTTTCAGTAACGCTTCGCTCGAGGTCCAGGACGGCGCCGTGGGGCGTCTCAGCGGCGCCGGTCCCCGATCCTTCAACGCTTGAAGGCGCAAAGCTCGACTGGCGCCATCGCATCGCGTGCCGGACGGCGATGTGGTTCTGTTTTTCGCCCATCAAGGCGACCATGAGGGTGCTGAAGACGATGCGCATGTCCAGCATGAACGACGCGTGGCGGATATACCAGATGTCGAGCGCGTCCTTCTCCTCGGGCCCGATTGCCGTGCCGCCGTTGATCTGCGCCCAGCCGGTAATCCCCGGCCGGACGAGAAGACGCGTGCGGGGGTCTTTCGGTTGGTCGTGCGGCAAGAGCGGACGCGGCCCGATGAGAGACATGTCTCCTACGAGTACGCTGTAAAGCTGAGGGATTTCGTCGAGGCGGGTCGCCCTGACCAAGCGGCCGATTCTGGAAAGACGCTGCTCTTCCGGAATGCGGCGTCCCGTTCTGTCGAAGGGCGCATGGTAGGTGCGGAACTTGTAGAGCAGAAACTTCCGCCCGTGCCTGCCGACGCGTTGCTGCCAGAACAGCATCGGCGCGCCCACGTCGTAATAGGTCAAGGCGGCGACGACGGCGGTGATCGGGAGCAGAGCCGCGAGCAAGGCGCTCGCGCCGATGACATCGATGATGCGCTTGATCTCGAAATACTCGCCGACGTCGCTCATCTCCTCGACGTCATAAACGGGCGTGGGGGCCGCCTGCGGCTGAAGATTCAACGCTTCCGAAAGGCGCAGCAACGGCAGGCTTCGTGCGCGACAGCGGGCCGCCACATAGTCGGCGAGATCGCTCGCCAGGGGCGCCGAATCCGAGACCCACACCTCGTCGATCGCGACGCCGTGGACGAGATATTCCTGAATGATTTCGTCGATGTCCGCCGCATTGCCGACGACTTTCACGCCGCTGATCTTGCGTCCCATGATGGACGGGCGTCCATCCAGCGCCGCGACGACGATCGTCGTTCTCGGCCGCTGACAATCGATCAGCCGGATCGCCGCGGCGGCGAAATGATCGACGCCGACGATCAGGACGCGCCGATAGTCGGACGCCTGCGACGTCGAGGCCGACGGGCGATGCGCATGATCCTGGAACATCGTGCGGGCGATGAGCCGCGTCGCGACGAGCCCCGTCACGAGGACGAGCCCGTGAATCAGGGGCGTCGAGCGCGGAACGCCCTCCAGTCGCGTGAGCATGAAAGCGGCGACGCTGCTCAAAGCGACCGCGCAGGCGACCGCGGCGCAGAGATTGGCGGCGTCGCGAATGGAGAAGAAACGGCTTATCCCGTCGCTGATGCGGAAAAACAGAAAGCTGCACAGCGACAGAACGATGGCGATGATTGCATATTGATAGGTTTGTGGAACGACGCCTGCCGCTCCGCCGACGGCGAGGAGCGTCGGATCTCTCAGCGCAAGCGCAACGAATGGCGCCGCTATCGCCCAAACGACGTCCAGCGGCTCGAGCCGCAAGCGATAGCGGTCCCGGGATGTAGGCGAAGCCAATCGCATATATTAAAGCTTCCCTAATCTTCCAAGTAAGGACATCGATTGTAATCAAGCAATTGAGAGCGGGCAATATGAATTGTTGGCGCTCTTATTGCCAAGCTTAAGTACAAAGTTGAAATATACGCGTGATTTCAGGGGTTTTCAAAGCTGAATACAGTGAGTTTTTATTCCATTTTTACTGCGCGCTGACTATTTTCTTTCCGGCAGTCAAGGTCTGGGCGCCCGTGCGGCGGCTGTGAGTGAGCGCATTTTGGCGGCCCGGGAGTGGTCGGCTGGCGAAAACTCGCTACTCTGCTCCTCAGCCAAGAAGCGCGGCGACCGCGCGAGGGGCGACTGCTGGTCCGGGGGAGCGACGCGATGCGAAAGACTCAGGTGAGCGCGCCGCCCGTCATCCTCGCCGCCGCCGCGCTGAGCGGCGCGATTCTCGCGATCCATATCTATCTGCATCTCGGCGATTACACGGCTGAGCGCGGCCTTTTGGCGTTCGCGCAGGTCGCCGGGATTTCGTCCGCCTTCGGCGCCATGGTCCTTTTGATCTTGGAAGCCGCGCGAAATGCGCTGGAAAACTGGCCGGGACGTGAGTAACGATCGCAAAAGATCACTACTGGCAAGAGCTTAATCTTTCCGAAGCATTTTTTGGCGCAAGCTCGCATGGTCGGAGCAGGGCCGTTGGGCGCCTGTTTTGCAAGAGTCTTTGCATGCCAAGGATGCGCGCGCTTTTCCTTGCCCTGATTTTCGCGACAGCCGCCGCGGCGTCGCTCGGCCCCGCGCAGGCCGCCCGGCTCGGCTATTCGCGCGGCTCGTGTCTCAGCGAGGCCTTGCCGGCGGTCGAGGCGGTGTCGGCGTGCACAGCGGTCCTTCAGAAGTTCAAGAATAATGCGACGGTGTTGCTCCGCCGCGGCGTCGCCTTCGGCGAACTCGGGGCGTTCGACTACGCCATCGGCGATTTCAGCCGGGCGATTCGGCTCGCGCCGGATCATGCGCTGGCCCTGAGATTGCGCGGCCTCGCCTATGAAATGCAAGGACAGGCGTCTCAAAGCCTCGCGGATTATCTGCGCCTGCGCGACCTGGGGCGATCCGACGCCGAGCTCGAGGCGGCGATCCGCCGGATCACGGAGCCTCGCGCCGGTTTGGACGGACCCGCCGCGCCGGCGCCGCAACCGGCTCAGCTCCCGTCGCCGCAAGTCGCGAAGAGCGTCGCAGCCGTAGAGCCGCCCAAGCTCGCCGCCTCCGACAGATCCCGTGCGTCGGTTGCTCCCTGGGTCGCTCTGCCGGCGGCGCTCCTGGTCTGCGCGGGGGCGGCGCTTCTCTTGTGGCGCTCGCGGCGGCGCCGCGACAATTTTGCCGTCTGACGGGGGGCGGCGTTCCGCATCGCCGCGCATTGACCCTGTCGACCCACCGCCTATCTGCCCCCGACGGCAGGGGGCGATGGGGCGTGAGGGAAGAAGAGCATGGCGCGGCACTGCATCTCACTGTTCGTAGCGCTGGCGCTTGGCGTTCCGTTCGCCATGGCGCAGGGCGCGGGAACCTCCGAGACGCGCGGCGGCGCGGGGGCCGGAACGTCCGACCCGCCGGGGCCCGGCGGCGGCCAGCCAGGGCGCTCGGGGCAGGGCGCGTCGACCGGCAACAGAAGCGCCCCGGCCGGTAGCCGCGAGTCCGGCAACTTCGGGTCGGGGCTCGATTGGGGCGTGGGCAGCGGGGCGGGAAGCTCGGGGATGCGCGGCTCTACGAAGTAACGGCGAGGTCGCCACTTGCCGTCTCTGGCCTCGATGTGCGGCGGCGCACATCGGGGCGCCGTCACGATCGCTAGCTTGCCGTCGTCAATCAGACAACGGAGGCGATCATGTCAGACACGCTTTATTCCGCCATGCACGGCGAATCCGCGCGCCGCCAATTCCGCATTTCGCTTTTCATGGTGATCGCATTGGCGATCGGCGCAGCGCTCATCGGCTTTGTCACGCCGTCGGCGCCCGCGCAGGACGCCGCAGCGCTCGACGACGGCGGCGTTTTCGTCGGCCGTCTGGTGGCTTCGGGCGACAGATGAGTCCGACCCTGCAGCGCGCCCGGCGCGCCGAAAGCGGCCGGGCCGGGAAGAGGCGAAATCGTTAAACGTTCCTTTCTTCGATTACCAAAACTTTACCTATTTCCAACTTTGCTTTGGGTTACGTCCCCCTTGTCCCAATGAAAGCGATTTCGACGCGCAGTTTCGCGCGACAGGGCCGCGGTGCGGCAAGCGCCGGAGGGGCGTTTCTGCGAGAGGCAAAGAACAATCATTCGTAAGAATGTGAGGAAGCCGTATGTCGCACGCCTATTTGATCGAGATTGAGCAGGATACGGTGGGGCTGATCGTTCGCGAGGCGGAGGGCTATCGCTTTTATGCGACGCGGCGTTCGCTGAGCGCGCTCCAAAGCAATCTATTTTGCACCGCGACCGAAGCCCGCGACGCCATCATGGCGCTGCAGGACCGCCCAGAGGCGAAGCAGTCGAGCATGACGCCCCTCCACCGCGCCGCCGCAGCGGAATGATCTTTTTCAAAAAAAACAAACGGTAACAGGAGTGTCGTGATGACCGAGTCGACAGACAGGAAATATCTCGAAATGCGTGAGCGTCAGGCGCGCGATTGGCTGCTGCGCCATTATCAGGACATTGGCGCCCCGGCGATCGCGGCGGCGCTCGACGTTGCGGTCCGACCCGAGAAGAAGCTCGAAAAAAGCGCCCTGGAACGGCTCGGCGTAATGCCGAGCTTTCTTCTCGCCGACGATCACGCCGCCTGACGCCGCAGCGTCGGCGCGCGGATCAGCGAAGGGGCGGCGCGTATTGAATGCCGCCCATCGTCCACAACTGATTGAGCCCGCGCGCAATGCCGAGCTTGGATTTCCGGCCGACGTTGCGCTCGAGCGTTTCGCCGTAATTGCCGACGTTCTTTACGATATTGACGGCCCAGTCGGGCGACAGGCCCAGATGCTTGCCAATGTCGCCCTCGGCGCCGACAAAGCGGCGCACCGCCGGCTTCTGGGACTTTTTGGCCTCTTCGACATTGGCGCTGTTGATGCCGAGCTCCTCAGCGTTCAGCATGGCGAAACTGACCCATTTCACGATGTTGAGCCACTGGTCGTCGCCCTGACGCACGGCGGGACCGAGGGGCTCCTTCGAGATGACGTCGGCCAGAATAACATGGTCGTTCGGCTTCTTGAGTTCGAGCCGGTTCGCATGCAATTGCGACACGTCGCTCGAGATCACATTGCACTGGCCGGAGTCGTAGGCCTTGAGAATGTCGGCAAGAAGCTCGAAGCGCACCGGCTCGAACTTCATATGATTTTGCCGGAAGTAGTCCTCGACATTGGCTTCCGTCGTCGTGCCCGCCTTCAGGCAAACCTTGGCGCCGTCGAGTTCGAGCGCGGATGTGGCCTTGCGGCTTTTCGGCACGAGAAAGCCCTGGCCGTCGTAATAGGTGGCTCCGGCGAAGACGAGGCCCTGTTCGACCTCATTGGAGAAAGCCCAGGTCGAATTGCGCGACAGCAGGTCGAACTTGCCGGACTTCAAGGCTTCGAAACGCTGGTCGGCCGCGACCGGCACGAATTGAACTTTCGACGGGTCGCCGAAGATCGCCGAGGCGACGGCGCGGCAGAAATCGACGTCGAAGCCCGACCATTTGCCCTTGTCGTCGGCGATCGAAAATCCGGCGATTCCGGAGCTCACCCCGCAGATGAGCGCGCCCCGCTGCTTCACCGTATCGAGGGTCGAGGCCTGCGACGCCGCTCCAAAAAGGCAGAAGGAGGCCGTCAGCAAGGGGATGAACGCGCGAACGCGCTTGTGCAGAAGACGCATAACGACCTCTTTCAATAGCGGTAGGAGATGAAACTACAGATCCGCCGCCTGCTTGACGACGATCTTGGTGCCGATCGGAACGCGATTGTAGAGATCGGTCACGTCGCCGTTGACCAGTCGGAAGCAGCCCGACGAAACGGCGTGGCCGATCGTCTGCGGCTGGTTGGTGCCGTGGATGCGATAGACCGTCTGGCCGATGTAAAGGGCGCGCGCGCCCATCGGATTGCCCGGTCCGCCGGCCATGAAACGCGGCAGATAGGGCTGGCGCTGGATCATCTCCGGCGGCGGGCGCCAGTCCGGCCACTCCTGCTTGCGGGTGATCTTGTGCATGCCGGCCCATTGGAAGCCTTCGCGGCCGACCCCGATCCCGTAACGAATGGCGCGATTGTCGCCCTGCACGAGATAGAGATAGCGGTCGGCCGTGTGGACCACGATGGTGCCGGGCGCTTCCGTGGTGCGGAAAAAGACGACCTGTCGCTCGTAAGGCCCGGAAAGCGTCTCCTCCTCCGGGCTCGGCTCATAGCCTGGCTGCTCGTCGATCTCCATTTCATCTGCCTGGGGGCTCGCCGCCGTCGCGGCGCCGAAGCCAAGCAGAAACAGCGCCGAAGACGCCACCATCAGGCGGATAGCCTTGACTGCAAATGCCATCGTCGAACCTCTTTCGGGATGGGCCTAACTGAAATATGCGACGCGGCGCCTTCGCGCTTATGTGCAGCGAACGTAGACCATCGTGCCGTAGCGCGTGGAGTTGTCGGGGCTCACCCATTTCACGGTGAAGGAATTGTCGTCGATTGTGACAATTTCGCGATCGGTCGGCACGGCGGCCGGACCCGGCGGGCCGAGATAAGTGACGCCGCTCGGGCTGCCTTTGAGCACCAGCTCCGACACCTGCGGTTCGTCCGCAAGATGCATCATCACGCCGCCGGTCGGGCCGGGCTTGATTGCATAGGCGTTGTTGCATTGGCGGCGCGCCTCCGCCTCCGTGCGGGGGCGGTCGCTGTCGCGATGGTAGGCGGCGACGCCCCAGCGGCCGACGAGGGCGCCGGGCGCGATGGTCGAGGGAATGGCGGGAACGCCTTGCGCCACGCCGGGGTTCGCCGTCTGAGGGGAATTACAGGAAGCAAGCGGCGCGGCCGCCATCCCGATGGCCAGTGAAACTATAAGCGGACGCATATTTGAAACGCGCATGAAGACACCTCGGGACTTCGACGGCGACTAAGCCTCGACAAAAGTAACAAGCACGCAAGCGACAGGCGCGTAAAGTCATAGCATAGCTAAAGAATCATTCTAGCCACAATTTTGGTGAACGGCGCGGGCGCAAAGGGCGCGCAAATTAAAACGCCGGCCCGAAGGCCGGCGTTTGAGCTCTCTTACACAGGAACAGCTTACTGCGCGCCGGCGCGGATCGAGAACTTGCCGTTGGAGCAGGTCACGTCGCCGTTGAAGACGCGGCCGGTTTCGTTCGGCTTGCCGGTCCAGACGCAATCCTTCTTGTCGTCGGTGCGGTCGACGAGCTTGACGGTGTAGGCGCCGCCGGCGACCGTGCCGTCGAGCTTGTAGGTGAGCACCGAGCCGTTATCGAGCTGCAGGTCGGCCTTGCCGGTGACCTTGTCGCCCTGCGCAGCGATCGTCCAGGTGCCCGAGGCGCGCTTGATGCCGGACGTGGCGATTTCCGTCACGTTCCACGACTCGGCGAGAGCCGGGACGCTCAGGGCGACGACCGCGGCGGCCGTGGTGAAAGCAAGCTTGATCATTCGTTTCGCTCCCATAAAATTTTGGCTGATGAGCGGCTTCGTCGGCCGCAGGGAGACTGAGGCTTAATCGAACTGCGGCCATCAAGCCTTCCTCGTTCTGCTCACAGGTTGAGCGCGAACTGCGGCACTTGGCACGAACATCCGCAGAAGGTCAAATGGTTTTGCCTCGAACGAGGTCAAGCTGCCGCCGCAAGCGACAAGGAGTCCGGCGATGACAGAGAGTTGGCGAGCGGTCGACGATTACATTGCAAATCGCCTCATCGCGCCCGAGGAGGGGCAGCACTCGACGCTCGACGCCAACAAGCGCGCCGGCCTGCCCGCAATCGATGTTTCTGCGCCGCAGGGCAAGCTTTTGCATCTGCTCGCCGCCGCGACCGGCGCCACGCGCATTCTCGAAATCGGAACCCTCGGCGGCTATTCGACGATCTGGTTGGCGCGGGCGCTGGCGCCGAGCGGCAAGGTCGTGACGATCGAATTCGAGCCGCGCCATGCAGAGATTGCGCGCGACAATATCACGCGCGAGGGCGTCGCGGAGAAAGTCGATCTGCGGGTCGGCGCCGCGCTCGACATTCTGCCGAAGCTGGCCGCCGAAGGCGGCGCGCCCTTCGATCTCTCTTTCATCGACGCCGACAAGACCAACAATGCAGCCTATTTCAAATGGGCGCTCCAACTCTCCCGGCCGGGCGCATTAATCGTCGTCGATAATGTCGTAAGGGAAGGGGCGGTCGCCGACGCCGCCACGACGGATGACGGCGGCCTCGGCGCGCGGGCGCTCTTCGACGCCGTCGCCGCCGAGCCGCGCGTCGCCGCGACGGCGATCCAGACGGTCGGCTCGAAGGGTTGGGACGGTTTTCTGATCGCGCGCGTCAAATAAATGCGGCGGCCCCCACGCGGGTCGCGCGGGGGGCGGCTGCGAACCCTCGCCGCCTCAGATTTCGCCCGGGTCGGAGGATCGGATCGGAGCCCCATCTGCCCCGTAAAAAGCGGCCTCGACGCGGCGGCCGGCGTCGTCATAACGCCAGGCGATGCGGGCGGCGCCCACGTCCTTGCGGACAGTCGGCTTGCCCTCGGCGTTGAAATAGGCCTCCTCGACCTGATTGCCTTTCGCGTCATAGGCGCGCGCCACGCGTTCGGCGCCGAGCCCCTTGCGCTTGATCGGGCGGCCGTCGGCGTCGAAATACATTTCCATCACTTCGATGCGCCCCCGCTGTGGGGCGTCGGGGTAGAGCCGCTCGGCCGAAGAGCCGACGCGGATCGAGCCTTCGAGGGGCGCGGTCAGTTTGCCATTCTGCGAGCAGCGCCGCTCGCGCGACGAGATGCGGGCGACGGCCTTGACCGGCTTTCGCTTCCGCGGGGAATTCTGATCCATGATCTGAAGTCACCTAAACGCGCTCCAGCCGGCCGCAACAGAGGCGGACACAACGGGCCTTGCGGCCCGGCTTTGGCAGAGATGATCAAGCGCAAAGCTCTCTGGAGACGCTGTCCAACGCCATGCCTCTTTCCCGCAGGGGCGGGCGAGGCCGTTCGACGCCGCTGGTCGCGGCGGGCTTCAGGCGAAGGCGGGGGGCGCGCGCGAGCCGAGCGGCGGGGTCGCCGCCTCCGATCCCGACAACGCATGCTCGAAGGCGAGGCGGGCCTCGATATAGGTGAGCGCCGGCGGGGTCTCGCCGACAAAGGCGGAGGGCGTCGTCGCGCCGCCCAGGGAGGCGCAATGGATGACGCAGCAGGCGTCGCCATGGCGTGTGGGCCGGATCGGCGCGCCCGGCGAGCCGTCGAGAGGGCCGGAGCTCTTGCCGAGGCAGATCGCGTCGGCGAAAAGCGCCGCGCCGCGAGCGCTGGTGACGGCCCCCGCCGCGATCCCCTGCAGGATGAGCAGATAGGCCACGAGCAGCGTCGCCGCTGTCGAGCCGAAATGCCTTCTCCTGTCGTTGCGTGGGATCATAGCCTCTCGAAGCTAGTGGTTGCTCCCGTCAAGGTCAATGGGCGGGGCATAATTAACGGTCAAGGTTCCCAGGGGGCAGGCGCGGCGACGCCCGCCTCGGCGCGGGAGGCGTCGATGCTGGCCCCCAGGGCGCGCAGCGCCTCGGTGACGCCGGCGCCCGTGGCGGCCGAGAGCGTCAGCAGCGGGCCCCGCGCCTCGGGTGGCGGGCCGGCGCTGGCGATCGCGCGTTTGAGGCGCTCGCGCTGCTTCTTGAGATGGTCGGGATCAACCGCGTCGCTCTTGGAGAGGGCGACGATCTCGGGCTTCTCGTCGAGCCCGGCGCCATAGGCGGAGAGCTCGCCGCGCACGGTCTTGTAGTCTTTGCCCGCGTGTTCGCCGGTGGCGTCGATAAGATGCAGCAGCACGCGGCAACGCTCGACATGGCCCAGAAACCGGTCGCCGAGGCCGTGGCCCTCATGTGCGCCCTCGATCAGCCCCGGAATGTCCGCGAGCACGAACTCCCGCTCGTCGGCGCGCACGACGCCGAGGCCGGGGTGCAGCGTGGTGAACGGATAATCGGCGATCTTTGGCTTCGCCGCGGTCACGCTCGCCAGAAACGTCGATTTGCCGGCGTTCGGCAGGCCGACGAGCCCGGCGTCGGCGATGAGCTTCAGCCGCAGGATGAGGGTGCGCTCCTCGCCGGACTGGCCGGGATTGGCGCGGCGTGGGGCGCGGTTGGTCGAGGTGGTGAAATGGGCGTTGCCGAAGCCGCCATTGCCGCCCTTGCAGATCACCACGCGCTGGCCGACCTCGGTGAGGTCGGCGATCAGCGTCTCGCCGTCCTCTTCGAAGATTTGAGTGCCGACCGGCACTTTCAGCACGGCGTCGGCGCCGCGCCCGCCGGCGCGGTTCTTGCCCATGCCGTGCATGCCGGTCTTGGCCTTGAAATGCTGCTGGTAGCGGTAGTCGATCAGCGTATTGAGGCCGTCGACGCATTCGGCCACGACGTCGCCGCCGCGGCCGCCGTCGCCCCCGTCCGGGCCGCCGAATTCGATGAATTTCTCACGCCGGAAGGAGACGCAGCCGGCGCCGCCGTCGCCGGAGCGGACGTAGACTTTGGCCTGATCCAGGAATTTCATGAAAGGCTCACGTTGACGTCAATCTGGGGCGGCGCGCGCCAAAGGCGGTATGGGCTGCGCCGCGCGAGAGCCGCGTGCGCAGGACCTTCAGCCGCGCGCCGCGGGCCGGCGCGTCGATTTCCGCCTCGCCGAGGCTTACGAAGCCGAGCTTCTCCTGCACGCGGCGGGAGGCGAGATTGCCGGGCAGGGCGTCGCAGACGATCTCGCCGAGCGAGGAGACGCCGAAAATCATGTCGACGAAGACCCGCGCGGCTTCCGTCATCAGGCCCTGGCCCCAAAATTCCCGACCGAGCCAGTAACCCAGTTGCGCGGTTCCGCGAAAATCCGACCCATGCGCGCCGATGACGCCGATCGCTTCGTTGGGCCGCCGCTTGAAGGCGAGCGCCAGCACGAGCCCCTGACCCGACTCGTTTTCGGCGCGCGCGCGACGGATGAACTGCTCGGCGTCACGCAGATAATAGGGGTGCGGAATATTGGCGGTCTGCGCGGCGACGTCCGGATCGCCCGCGAGGCGCGCGATGGCGTCGGCGTCCGACATCCGCGGCCACCGCAGCCACATCCGTTCGGTTTCCAGCCTGAAAACGTCGTCGTGGGTAATCTCGGGAAACATGAAGGGCTCCAAGCGAAAGACCGAACCGGCCCCGGACGCGACAAAGGGGAAAGCGGCGGCCGCTTCCCCCTGCTGGCCCAGACGGGCCGTTTCCGGACATTTCGCCTTGGAGCCTTCAAGCTCCTTGCGGGGTCTTCAAGACGACCTGTCCGCCGGGGAAGGACCGGCGGCGGGTCGCTCGCGATCCGTCCGCCTTACTCTGCGGCCTGGGCCGCCGGCGCCACGGATACGCTGGAGCGCCCGCGGCTGGATTTAAACTCGACGACGCCGTCGACAAGGGCGAAGAGCGTGTGGTCCTTGCCCATCCCGATGTTGCGGCCGGGATGCCACTTGGTGCCGCGCTGCCGGATGATGATGTTGCCGGCGAGCACCGCTTCGCCGCCAAATTTCTTGACGCC
Organism: Methylocystis echinoides; assembly: GCF_040687965.1. NCBI lineage: Bacteria > Pseudomonadati > Pseudomonadota > Alphaproteobacteria > Hyphomicrobiales > Methylocystaceae > Methylocystis > Methylocystis echinoides. The sequence goes on along the minus strand of NZ_CP156084.1, from coordinate 1,189,649 downwards.
GAGGCGCCGGCCATCCGAGTCGCGGCCGTTGCGTGACGAGCCGCCCGCTTTTTTGTGAGCCATTTTCCTGCTCCGAACCGTTTCTGTTCAGCGGCGCTGAGACCGCTTGTGAATTCTGTCGTTAGATCGCGAGAATCTTGACGAGCGTCAAGTCCTGGCGATGGCCGCGCTTGCGCTTGGAGTTCTGGCGGCGGCGCTTCTTGAAGGCGATCGACTTGGCGCTGCGCGCCTGCTCGACGATCTCGCCCGACACGCTGGCGCCTGCGACGGTGGGAGCGCCGATCTTGGGGGAGTCGCCCCCGATCATCAGCACCTCGTCGAAAGTGACCTTGTCGCCCGGCGCGCCCTCGAGCGCCATGACCGTGATAATGTCTCCAGCGGACACGCTATACTGCTTGCCGCCGGTTTTGATGACTGCGAACATCTTGTTTTCCTGTGTTCGGACCCGGCTCTCGCATTTTGCGCCTAACGCCGTGACGTTACGCGTGCGGGCCGGCTTCTTGGCAGTTGGACCGGTTGCGCTTCGCTCAAAAAGAAAACGCGGCGAGAACGCCGCGACGAAGCAGAGATTGCCTAGCGCTTCGGCCGGGCCTTGTCAATGGTCAGGCCGCGCTCGCCGCCGGCTAATAGCAGTTAGCCGCCTTCATCTGCGCAAGCCAGCCCATGCAGGCGGCCTGGGCGCGATTGGCGCGGGCGGCCCGGCGTTGCGCCCGCCAATAGGCGTCGTCGTCCGCGTCCCAGCCCCCGCGATCGTCATAGCCGCGTCCATAGCCCCCCGGATAGCCTCTTGGCGGGCCCCCGCGGCCGGCGGCGTAATTCTGCTGAACGATGCAGTTGTTGTAGGCGTTGGCCAGGGTCATGCAGACGGCCACCTTCGGGCCTCCCGCCTGAACCGGGGAGGCGGCGAGCAGCGCGCCGGCGCTGGCCAGGAGGAAACGGCGGATCCTTGACATGAACTTCTCGCTTGCGGCGATACAGGCCACTGTAATCTCCTCCCTTTCTCATGAAGGGAGTCTGAACGATCACCAGCCGGCGACGCGGCGACAGGCGGAGGAGCCGCCGTCGAATTCATAGTGGTCGCCGCAGGCGAAGGCGACCGGCGGCTCGCCCGTCTGCTCGAACATATCGTAGCCCTGCTTGAGGTTCTGCCAGAAGCCGGCCCATTGCGAATAGCCGCCGCCGCCGCTGACGAAGGCCAGCCAGCCGCCCGTGTTCCCGGTTTCGCGGGCGAGATTGGCCTCTGTCATGCGAAAGGGAAAAATATGCACCGGGATTTCCTTCTGCCCGGCGCGCAGGGCGGCTTCGACGAAATTGTAAATTTCCTCGATTCCGCGGTCGGTCATGGCGAAGCAACCGACCGACTTGCAGGCGCCATGCACCATGACGAGCCCGCCGGTGCGGCCGTTCTGCCGGTCGAAGGCGTTGGGATAGCCGACGTTGAAGGCGCGATAATAATTGGAATGCGGATTGAGCTGCCTGGCCGAGACGCTGTAAAAGCCCTCGGGCGATTGATAATCCGCCTCTTTGAGCTTGGGGCCGAGGCGCCCCGACCATTTGCAGATCGGGAAGGTCTTGAAGAGCGCGTAGCGGCCGTTTTTCTTCAGCCACAGTTCGAGCTGACCCTCCTGCTTGAAGATGCGCACGAAGACCGGATCGCCCATGCCGAATTTCGGCGGCGGGGGCTGGAACGCGTCTTCCGGCGCGGGCCGCAGCGCCGGCTCCTGGAGGCGCGCGACCTGTGCCCCCTCGGCGGCGGCTGGCGCAGCCTCGGTCGTCCCTGGGGCGGCGGCGTCCTTCGCCGGCGCGAGGGCGGCGAGCTTGACAAGATCGGCCGGCCGAGTCGGCGGCGTCGGCACATCCACGTAGAGCGGCGCCGAGGTCGCGGCGGGGGCGTTCTCCGGCGCCGGCTGGGCGGCCTGGGGCCATTGCGGGAAAGACCAGGATAACGCGGGCGTCTGCTGCGCGGGCGCGGCGGCAGGCGGCGCCGGCTGCGCCGCGGGCGGGGCGGGGTCGGGTGGGGCCGGCGCCTCCAGCGCGGCCAGGTCGCGCGGCCGCACGGGCGGCAGCGGGGTTTCCGCATTGCGAAATTCGGGGGGCCGCGTCGGCGGAGGCGGGGGGAAGGACACGGACCCCTCCACGCCGCCGCCGCCGTCGAGACCGGTCGCGGCCGGCTCGGGCGCGCTCTCCGCGGGCGCCGGGGTCGCGGCGGCGATGGCCGCAGGGGGCGCTGGCTGCGCCGTCATCGCCGGGAGCGGGGCGACGCCGGGGAGCAGCATCGCCGCCGGAGCGGCCGGGGCGGTTTCGGCGGAAGCTGGGGAAGGGGCGGAGGCGGCGGGCGGCGGCGTCGCGCCGCGTCGCAGCCCCGGCAGGATGGCGCCGCCGGCGGGATGCGGCGCGCCGGGCGCGACGGCGACTTTACCGGCGCCGGCGCGCGGCTTGCCGGCTCCGGGCAGATAACGCAGCGCGCCGACGCCAAGACCGAACGCGGCGACGGCGAGCGCGGCGAACAGAAGATGCGTGGGGCGCGGCTTCATGAGCGGGCGTTTGGTTCCTCTCGACGCAGAGCCTGGGGCCGCCCCCGGTCAATGTCCCTCGAAGGCGACGAGGGTGCGCACCGGCACGCCGAGCGCCTCGATCTTCTTCGCGCCGCCGAGATCGGGAAGGTCGATGACGAAACAGGCTGCGACCACATCCGCCCCCATTTTCTGCAAGAGCCGGATCGCGCCCGTCGCGGTGCCGCCGGTGGCGATCAGATCGTCGACGAGAATGACGCGCTCGCCTTGCGCGACGGCGTCGACATGCATCTCCATCTCGTCCGTCCCATATTCCAGCTCATAGGCAATCGACACAGTCTCGTGCGGCAATTTGCCTTTTTTGCGAATCGGGATGAATCCCGAGGAGAGTTGATGGGCGACCGCGCCGCCGAGAATGAAGCCGCGGGCCTCCATGCCGGCGACCTTCTCGATCTTCATCCCCGCCCAGGGCTGAACGAGTTCGTCCACCGCCTTGCGAAACGCCTTGGCGTCGCCGAGCAGCGTCGTGATGTCGCGGAAGAGAATGCCTTCCTTCGGATAATCCGGAATCGTGCGAATGGCGGCGCGAAGCGGCATTAAATGACCCTTGGTGGCATATTACGGCATTCTCAACCTTAAGTTGAGATCGCGCTGGCGCGCGCAGACAAGCTGCATACACTGCAACCGGGCCAAACTCCAAGGTTGTCGCCAGATGCGCCGCGCCGTCGCCTTTTGCCTCGCGCTTTTTCCTTTCGCCGCCGCCGCTCAGGGCGACGCGCCCCAGTTCCCCACGCCGCCGCCGCTCCTGGGTTCGGCCACGCCAGTCCAACCTTTCGGTCCCGCAAGCCAGGGGAGCGCTCAGGGCGCGGGGCAGGCGGCGGGATTCGGTCCTCAGGGCTATGGCGGCTGCTACGGCTGCAGCTATTCGGGCGACTACTACGGGTCGAACGCGGCGGCCCGCGCCCCGCGCCGCCGCTGCGGTTGCAGGGCCAATGGCGCAATGGCTGGTGGTATTATTGAGCTTCGGCCCCTATGAGCGCCGGGCGTTCACCCGCGCCATCACCGCGTCGAGCTTTCTCAGCAAAGCCGGGTCGCGCGCTTCCGGCGCCGTTAGAATGGCGTTGTCGAGCGCGCGGTCGGAGCCGATGGGGCATGGCTCGTGTTCGGGCGGAAAATCCTTCAGCACCCGCGCCACGAGACGCGCAGCCGCGGCCGAGTTCCTGCGCACGATCTCGATCACCGACGCCACGTCGACATGATCGTGCTCGGGATGCCAGCAGTCGAAGTCGGTCACCATGGCGATCGTCGCGTAGGATATCTCGGCCTCTCGGGCGAGCTTGGCCTCGGGCATGGCGGTCATGCCGATGAGATCGAAGCCCGCCGCCTTGTAGTGAAGCGATTCGGCGTAGGTCGAGAACTGCGGCCCCTCCATGCAGACGTAGGTCCCGCCGACCGCGATCTCGATCCCTTCCGCGCGCGCCGCTGCGGCGATGCGCCCCGACAGCAGCGGCGCGATCGGATGCGCCAGGGAGACATGCGCCACGCAGCCGTCGCCAAAGAACGACGACTGGCGCGCGAAGGTGCGGTCGACGAACTGGTCGACGAGCACGAAAAGGCCCGGGAAAAATTGGGATTTGAACGAGCCGCAGGCGGAGACGGAAATGATGTCCGTGACGCCGGCGCGCTTCATCGCGTCAATATTGGCGCGATAGTTGATCGACGACGGGGCGAGCCGGTGGCCGCGGCCGTGGCGGGGCAGAAACACCGCCTTCGTGCCGCCGATCTCCCCGAAAACCAACTCGTCGGAGGGTTCCCCCCACGGCGTCGTGACCCGCTCCCGCCGCACATTCTCGGCGCCGGGCAGTTCGTAGACCCCTGAACCGCCAATGATGCCGACAACCGCGCGCGTCATGCGCCTCTCCCTTTGACAGTCGGCGCGAACGCCCGGGCGTCAACTTATCGCCGCGGCGCGCCGGAGGCAAAGAGCAGCTTGGCTTCATGGGCGCGCGTTTTTTCGACTGTCAAAATGCCGCAGGTCGCGGGGACCGCGGCGCGCTGGCGAGACCAAGAAGGCGGCGCCGGCGAGGTCTGAAAGAAACGCGGTTCGTAGCGCGGGAATCAGGAAATTCGCCGGCGTCCCATTCCGCCGCGCGCGCCGCCGCACCAGGCGCGCAAAGGGTTTGCGCGGGCGCGTGATTGAAAACGAGGCGCCCGACAGGGTTGCGCCGCAAAATAGGCTGTGTTAGGGGACCCTCGCCCTGGGACTGGGGCGTTGCCGCTTTCAGTTCCTGCCCCTGCAGCATCCGTCGTTTCTAGGCTGACCGCGAAAAACGCGGCGCATTCTGTAGCGCCGTGGCCGGCGTTTGGAACGGCGGAAATTTGACGAGCGATCCAAGTGGCTCAAGACGGAGTTTCGCTTTCCGGCGTCGCAGGACGTTACGCCTCCGCCCTTTACGAACTGGCGTCGGAAAAGAGCGCCACAGACGAGGTCGCCGCGGCGCTCGCCGCGTTTCAGAGCCTCATGAACGATAGCCCCGACCTGAAGCGCCTGGTGAAGAGCCCGGTGTTTACGGCGCAGGAGCAGGTCAAGGCGCTCGACGCCGTTCTCGGCAAGGCCGGCGTTTCCGGCATCGCCGCCAATTTCATCCGGCTGGTCGCCTCCAAGCGCCGCCTCTTCGTCCTTCCCGACATGATCGCCGCCTATCAGGGGCTGCACGACAAGGCCAAGGGCCTCGTGCGCGCCGACGTCACCGTCGCCGCCCCGCTGCGTCCCGATCATGAGGCGGCGCTGCGCCAGGCGCTCGCCGCGGTCACCGGCGGCAAGTCGGTCAGCCTCAATGTTCGCACTGATCCGTCGGTCATCGGCGGCATTATCGTCAAACTCGGTTCGCGCATGGTCGACGCTTCCGTTCGCACCAAGCTCAACTCAATCCGCACACGCATGAAAGAGGTCGGCTGATGGATATCCGCGCCGCTGAAATTTCCGCGATCCTCAAGAACGAGATCGCCAACTTTGGCAATGAGGCCGAAGTCACCGAGGTCGGCCAGGTTCTGTCCGTCGGCGACGGCATCGCCCGCGTCTACGGCCTCGACAATGTGCAGGCCGGCGAGACCGTCGAATTCGAGAACGGCGTGCGCGGCATGGCGCTGAACCTCGAGAGCGACAACGTCGGCATCGTTATCTTCGGCTCCGACCGCGACATTAAGGAAGGCCAGACGGTCAAGCGCACCGGCGCCATCGTCGACGTGCCCGTCGGCAAGGAGCTTCTCGGACGCGTCGTCGACGCGCTCGGCAATCCGATCGACGGCAAAGGCCCGATCAAGGCGACCCAGCGCGCCCGCGTCGACGTCAAGGCGCCCGGCATCATTCCGCGCAAGTCGGTGCACGAGCCGATGGCGACCGGCCTCAAGGCCGTGGACGCGCTGATCCCGATCGGCCGCGGCCAGCGCGAGCTCATCATCGGCGACCGCCAGACCGGCAAGACCGCCATTGCGCTCGACACGATCCTGAACCAGAAGTCGCTGAACGTCGAAGGCGCGCCCGAGAGCCAGAAGCTCTACTGCGTCTATGTCGCCGTCGGCCAGAAGCGTTCGACCGTCGCGCAATTCGTGAAGGTGCTCGAGGAGCGCGGCGCGCTCGAATATTCGATCATCGTCGCCGCGACCGCTTCCGATCCGGCCCCGATGCAGTTCCTGGCGCCCTTCGCCGGCTGCGCCATGGGCGAATATTTCCGCGACAACGGCATGCACGCCGTGATCATCTACGACGATCTGTCCAAGCAGGCCGTCGCCTATCGCCAGATGTCGCTGCTGCTGCGCCGCCCGCCGGGCCGCGAAGCCTATCCGGGCGACGTCTTCTATCTGCATTCGCGCCTGCTCGAGCGCGCCGCCAAGCTCAACGACGACCGCGGCGCCGGGTCGCTCACCGCGCTGCCGGTCATCGAGACGCAGGCCAACGACGTGTCGGCCTATATTCCGACCAACGTGATTTCGATCACCGACGGCCAGATCTTTCTCGAGACGGATCTGTTCTACCAGGGCATCCGCCCGGCGGTGAACGTGGGTCTCTCCGTGTCGCGCGTCGGCTCCTCGGCGCAGACCAAGGCGACGAAGAAGGTCGCCGGCAAGATCAAGGGCGAATTGGCGCAGTATCGCGAAATGGCGGCCTTCGCCCAGTTCGGCTCCGATCTCGACGCGGTGACGCAGCGCTTGCTCAACCGCGGCGCGCGCCTCACCGAGCTCCTCAAGCAGCCGCAGTTCTCGCCGCTGAAGATGGAAGAGCAGACCTGCGTGATCTACGCCGGCGTCAACGGCTATCTCGATCCGCTGCCGGTCAACCGCGTCAAGGCCTTCGAAGACGGGCTGTTGACGATCCTGCGCACGCAGCACGCCGACATTCTCGAAAGCATCCGTTCGACGAAGGATCTGCCCGCGGAGACGGAAGCGAAGCTCAAGGGCGTGGTCGAAACTTTCGCGAAGTCCTTCGCCTGACGACCATTAGGGCCCTCTCCCCGTCGCGGGGAGAGGGGGAAACGCCTCCTAAGGGCGCGAACTCTCAGCAAGAAGCACGCTCATGCCCTCGTTGAAGGATCTTCGAAACCGGATTTCTTCCGTCAAGGCGACGCAGAAGATCACCAAGGCCATGCAAATGGTCGCGGCCGCCAAGCTGCGTCGCGCGCAGACCGCGGCGGAAGCCGCGCGTCCCTACGCCGAGCGCATGGAATCGGTGCTCGCCAATCTCGCCGCCGGCGTCACTGCCGGCGGTCCGCAGCTTCTCGCCGGCAACGGCCGCGACGATGTGCATCTTCTCGTCGTCGCCACGGCCGAGCGCGGCCTCTGCGGCGCGTTCAACTCCTCGATCGTGCGTCTCGCCCGCGACCACGCGCAGCGCCTTCAGGGCCAGGGCAAGACGGTCAAGATTCTCTGCGTCGGCAAGAAGGGCTACGACCAGCTGCGCCGCCAGTTCGAGAAAGAGATCGTCGAACTCATCGAACTGCGCGGCCTGAAGCAGATCGGCTTCGAGAACGCCGACGACATCGGCAAGAAGATCATCGCCATGTTCGAGGCGGGCGAATTCGACGTCGCCACGCTGTTCTTCTCGAAGTTCAAATCGGTCATCGCGCAGCTCCCGACCGCGCAGCAGCTCATTCCGGCCCAGATCGCCGCGAACGAGAACGCGCCCGCGCAGGAAGGCCCGCAGCCGACCTACGAATATGAGCCCGGCCAGGACGAGATTCTCTCGACCCTGCTGCCGCGCAATATCTCGGTTCAGGTGTTCCGCGCGCTGCTCGAGAACGCCGCCTCCGAACAGGGCGCGCGCATGAGCGCGATGGACAACGCCACGCGCAACGCCGGCGACATGATCCGCAAGCAGACGACCCTCTACAACCGGTCGCGGCAGGCGATGATCACCAAGGAACTCATCGAAATCATCTCGGGCGCCGAAGCGCTCTGACCGCTAAAATAGACGAGGACGTAACATGGCCGCCAACAAGCCCACGGGCCGCATCACCCAAGTCATCGGCGCCGTCGTCGACGTGAAGTTCGACGGCCACCTGCCCGAGATTCTCAACGCGCTCGAGACGACGAACCAGGGCCAGCGCCTGGTGCTCGAAGTGGCCCAGCATCTCGGCGAGAACTCCGTGCGCACCATCGCCATGGACACGTCCGAGGGTCTGACCCGCGGTCAGGAGGTCACCGACACGGGCGCGCCGATCTCGGTGCCGGTCGGCGAGGAGCTGCTCGGCCGCATCATCAACGTCATCGGCGAGCCGGTCGACGAGGCCGGTCCGGTGAAGTCGAGCGGCGTCCGCGCCATCCATCAGCCGGCCCCCTCCTACGCCGAACAGGCGACGGAAGCGCAGATTCTCGAGACCGGCATCAAGGTCGTCGACCTGCTCGCGCCTTACGCCAAGGGCGGCAAGATCGGCCTGTTCGGCGGCGCCGGCGTCGGCAAGACCGTGCTCATCATGGAGCTCATCAACAACGTCGCCAAGGCGCACGGCGGCTACTCCGTCTTCGCCGGCGTCGGCGAGCGCACGCGCGAGGGCAACGACCTCTATCACGAGATGATCGAGGGCGGCGTCAACAAGAAGGGCGGCGGCGCCGGCTCCAAATGCGCGCTGGTCTATGGCCAGATGAACGAGCCGCCGGGCGCCCGCGCCCGCGTCGCGCTCACCGGCCTGACCGTCGCCGAAGAGTTCCGCGACAAGGGCCAGGACGTGCTGTTCTTCGTTGACAACATCTTCCGCTTCACCCAGGCGGGTTCGGAAGTGTCGGCGCTTCTCGGCCGCATCCCCTCGGCGGTCGGCTATCAGCCGACGCTCGCGACCGACATGGGCGCGCTGCAGGAGCGCATCACGACGACGACCAAGGGCTCGATCACCTCGGTGCAGGCCATTTACGTGCCGGCCGACGACTTGACCGACCCGGCGCCGGCCACTTCCTTCGCCCATCTCGACGCCACGACCGTGCTGTCCCGCTCCATCGCGGAAAAGGGCATCTATCCGGCCGTCGACCCGCTCGACTCGACGTCGCGCATGCTCTCCCCGGCGATCGTCGGCGAAGAGCACTACGACGTCGCCCGCCGGGTGCAGTCGACGCTGCAGCGCTACAAGTCGCTGCAGGACATCATCGCGATCCTGGGCATGGACGAACTCTCGGAAGAGGACAAGCTCGTCGTCGCCCGCGCCCGTAAGATCGAGCGCTTCCTCTCGCAGCCGTTCCACGTCGCGGAAGTCTTCACCGGCTCGCCTGGCAAGCTCGTCGCGCTGGCGGATACGATCAAGGGCTTCAAAGGCTTGGTCGAAGGCGAATACGACCACCTCCCCGAGGCCGCCTTCTATATGGTCGGCTCCATCGAGGAGGCGATCGAAAAGGCCGCCAAGCTCGCCAAGGAAGCGGCGTAAGGCAAAGAACGTCGGAGCCGGATTTCGATCCGGCCATCCGCCGTTTGCTTTTTGTGGATGGCCGGGTCGAGCCCGGCCATGACGCGCCGAACAACGGCGCCATCCCTATCGAAGACCCCCGCCGGAGACCGACATGCCCGCTTTTCACTTCGAACTCGTCTCTCCCGAGAAGCTCCTGTTTTCGGGCGACGTCGAAAGCGTCGTGGCGCCGGGCGCCGAGGGCCAGTTCACCGTCCTCAAGGATCACGCGCCGGTGATGACCACCCTCAAATCCGGCGTTGTGACGGTCGCGGGCGGCGACGGAAAGGTCGAGAAGCTTTTCGTGCGCGGCGGATTCGCCGACGTGAACGCCGCCGGCTTCACCATTCTCGCCGAGCTGGCCGTGTCGCTTGACGAGGTCGATGTCGCCAAGCTCGACGCCGACATCAAGAACGCCCGCGAGGACGTCGCTGACGCCAAGTCCGACGACGTCCGGCAGGTCGCCAGCGAAAAACTGGCGCAGCTCGAGGAGCTGCGCGCCTCCGTCGGCGCGTAAAAGCAGCGTTTGCCTATCTTCGCGGCGCTCCGATCCCTCGATCGGAGCGCTTTTGTTTTGGCGGGCGCAGCCTATTCGACGCCATCGCCCTCGACGGGAGCGGCGGGCTGGGTGAGTTCGGCCTCGATCATGTCGCCGTGCTGGGACTCGGCCGAAAGCTCCTTGCGGCTGGCGGCGACGCTACGGATAGCCTCGCCGACCTCCGGATTGCGCACGATCAGCGACTGTAGATCGTAGGCGTCGAGAATGAGGAGCTTCGTCGGCTCGACGGCGCGAACATTGGCGGAGCGCCGCGCCTTGTGCAGAATGGCCATCTCTCCAAAGAACTGGCCCGCCCCGAGCCGCACGGCCTCGTTCGGTAGCTCGATCTCCACTTCGCCTTCCGCGATGAAATACATGGACTGCGCAAGATCGCCGCGTCGCACGATCAAGGTCCCCGCGGGCACGGACTGGGCGCTCAGATAGCGCATGATCTCCGCAATGGAGCTGGCGCCCAGCGTGCGAAATAAGGGCACGCTCGCAACCATGCTCCAGGTGACGACGAATTCGCGGCGGTGTATTTCCTCGGCGAAAGCCGTCGCAACGATGCCGACCGGCAGGCCCAGCATCACATAGCCCATTACCATCGTTACCGAAGCGATCATGCGCCCGGCGACGGTCACGGGCGTGACGTCGCCATAGCCCACCGTGGTGATCGTCACGATCGCCCACCACATCGCGGCGGGAATCGAGCCGAACGCCTCCGGCTGCGCGTCCTGCTCGGCGATGTGGATCGCGCTCGCCGAGAACAGCACCGCGCCAAACAACAGGATCGCCGTCGCCACCAGAGCCTTGCGCTCCGCCTCCATCACGGCGACCAGCGTCCGAATTCCCGCGGAGTAACGCGCCAGCTTGAAGAAGCGCAGCAGCCTCAGCAGCACCATCACCCGGAGGTCTGAGGTGATGAAAAAGGAGAGGTAGAAGGGCAGGATCGTCAGGAGGTCGATGATCGCCGATCCGGAGACGATGAAGGCCAGTCGCGCCGAGACGGGAGTGCGTTCGGCGTAGGGCGTGTGTTCCGGCGACGACCACAGCCGCAACAGATATTCGATGGTGAAGCCGACGACGGCGATATATTCGATCGCGTGAAACAGCCGGTTGAATTTGCGGTCGTATTCCGGCACCGACTCGAGAACGACCGCAATGACGGACAAGGCGACGAGGGTGACGAGGGCGCGATGGACATAGCGGGTGGTCCAGTCATGCCCGCCGCCGTCGAGAATCACATGCACGCGGCGGCGGGCGCGATAATACCAGCTGCGTCCGACCGCCGTCTTCACTGCGCCGCCTTGCCCCTCAAGGCGTCTTCGACCGAGGCGAGGGCCTGATCGATCGCCGCCGCATTTGGACCGCCCGCCTGCGCGAGATCGGGCCGCCCGCCGCCGCCCTTGCCGCCGAGCGCCACGCTCGCGACGCGGACGAATTCCACCGCGCTGTATTTTTCGGTGAGGTCGTCCGTGACGCCGACGACGATTCCCGCCTTGCCGTCGGGCGAAGCGCTGGCGATGGCGACGACGCCCGAGCCGATGCTTTTCTTCGCGTCGTCGACCAGCGACTTCAGATCCCGGGCGTCGATCCCCTCGACCGCGCGGGTCAAGAGCTTCACCCCGCCAATGTCGCGCGCCTCGGGGCCGGCCCCATCGCCGCCGCCGCCGCCCATGGCGAGCTTGCGCTTGGCCTCGGCGAGTTCGCGTTCGAGCCGCTTGCGCTCGTCCATGATCTGCGCCAGCCGGCTCGGCGCGTCTTCGACAGGGGCGCGCATCAGGCTCGCAATGTCCTGCAGCGCGCGAGACTGCGACGTCAGATAGCTGCGGGCGCCCTCGGCGGTGCGCGCCTCGATGCGCCGGACGCCGGAGGCGACCGCGCCCTCGCTGGTGATCGCCAAAAGGCCGATGTCGCCGGTTCGCGCGACATGGGTGCCGCCGCAGAGCTCGACCGAGAAGGCGTGGTGAACGCCGGGATCGGGACGACCCATGGAGACGACGCGGACCTCATCGCCATATTTCTCGCCGAACAGCGCGCGGGCGCCCGACTCGATCGCCTCGTCCTGCGCCATCACGCGGGTGTCGACAGGCGCATTGTCCTGGATGATTTCGTTGGCCAGCGTTTCCACCTGCTCGAGCTCCTCTGCGGTGAGGGGCTTGGGATGGGTGAAGTCGAAACGCAGGCGCTCGGGCGCGACGAGCGATCCCTTCTGCGCGACATGGTCGCCGAGAACCTGGCGCAGCGCCTCGTGGAGAATATGCGTCGCGGAGTGATTGGCGCGAATAGCCTTGCGGCGATCGTGATCGACGTCGAGTTCGAGCGCGAGGCCGGGCGTCAATTCGCCCTCTTCGAGGACGCCTTCGTGGACGATGAGGTCGCCGAGCTTCTTTAACGTGCTTTCGACGCGGAAGCGCAGCCCCTTGCCGCGCATGACGCCGACGTCGCCGATCTGGCCGCCGGATTCGCCATAAAATGGCGTCTGATTGAGGATGACGGCCCCGCGCTGGCCCTGCTTGAGCGCGAAGGCCTCCGCGCCGTCATGGACGAGGGCCGTGACCACGCCTTCACTTTTCTCGGTGTCGTAGCCGAGGAATTCGGTCGCGCCGAGACGCTCCTTGAGGGCGAACCACAGCGTTTCGGTCGCGGTCTCGCCCGAACCCGCCCAGGCCTTGCGCGCCTCGGCGCGCTGGCGCTCCATGGCGGCGTTGAAGGCGTCCTTGTCGACGACGATGCCGCGCGGCCGCAGGGCGTCCTCCGTCAGGTCGAGCGGGAAGCCGTAGGTGTCGTAGAGTTTGAAGGCGGTTTCGCCCGAGAACTTTGCGCCCGTTCCGAGGCCGGCGGTCTCGTCGTCGAGAATGGCGAGACCGCGCGCGAGCGTCGCGCGGAAGCGGGTCTCCTCGGTCTTCAGCGTATCGACGATGAGCGCCTGGGCGCGGATGAGTTCGGGATAGGCTTGGCCCATTTCGGCGACGAGCGTCGGCACGAGGCGCCACATCAAGGGCTCCTGCGCGCCGAGGATCTGCGCGTGACGCATGGCGCGGCGCATGATCCGGCGCAGCACATAGCCGCGGCCTTCATTGGACGGGGTCACGCCGTCGGCGACCAGGAAGGAGGAGGCGCGCAAGTGGTCGGCGATGACGCGATGGCTCGCCGCCTGCGGCCCGTTGACAGGCGCGCCGGTGAAGTCGGCCACCGCGCCGGTGAGGGCGCGGAACAGGTCGATCTCGTAATTCGAGGTCACGCCCTGCATCAGGGCCGAGATGCGCTCGAGACCCATGCCGGTGTCGATCGACGGGCGCGGCAGCGGCGCGCGGCTCCCCGGCGCAACCTGCTCATACTGCATGAACACGAGGTTCCAGAACTCGAGGAAGCGGTCGCCGTCCTCGTCAGGGCTGCCGGGCGGCCCGCCCGCGAGCGCCTCGCCCTGGTCGTAGAAGATTTCCGAGCAGGGGCCGCAGGGGCCCGTGTCGCCCATGCTCCAGAAATTGTCGGAGGAGGCGATGCGGATGATGCGGCTCTCGTGGAAGCCGGCGATCTTCTTCCAAAGGTCATAGGCTTCGTCGTCGTTGTGATAGATGGTGACGAGCAGACGGTCGACGGGGAGCTGGAATTCCCGGGTGATCAGGCCCCAGGCGAGTTCGATCGCGCCTTCCTTGAAGTAATCGCCGAAGGAAAAATTCCCCAGCATTTCAAAAAAAGTGTGGTGGCGCGCGGTGTAACCGACGTTGTCGAGGTCATTGTGCTTGCCGCCGGCGCGCACGCATTTCTGCGCGGAAGCCGCGCGGGCCTGGTGACGCTTCTCGACGCCGGTGAAAACGTTCTTGAACTGGACCATGCCCGCATTGGTGAACATGAGGGTCGGGTCATTGTGCGGGACAAGCGGAGAGGACGCGACTTTCTCGTGGCCGTTACGCACGAAATAGTCGAGGAATGCGGAGCGTATCTGGTTGACGCTGCTCATTTTGCGTCTCTCTGAAGGCGACCGGGCGCGCCCGGTCATATGGTGAAAAACTTTGCCGGGCGGAAGGCCGTCCCGCCGACGGCCCGCGTCGCGATGGGCCGGATGCAAGCCCGCGCGCGCCGCCTGTTGCGGCCGGATATGCCAGTCCGGGAGCGTTTCGGCAATGAAAAAGGCCCGACGGGCGGGCCTTCGATCGGTAAAGTGGAGAAGGGCGCCGGATTACTCGTCGTCGTCGGGTCCGCCGGCGTCGAGAATCTTTTCGGCGATGAGGCCGGCGTTTTCGCGGATCGCCTGCTCGATGCGGCTGGCGGCCTCCGGATTCTGCCGCAGAAAGGCCTTGGCGTTCTCGCGACCCTGGCCGAGCCGCTGGCTGTCGTAGGAAAACCAGGCGCCCGACTTTTCGACGACTCCGGCCTTGACGCCAAGGTCAATGAGCTCGCCGACCTTGGAGACGCCTTCGCCATACATGATGTCGAATTCAACTTGCTTGAACGGGGGCGCGACCTTGTTCTTGACGACCTTGACGCGGGTCTGGTTGCCGATCGTCTCGTCGCGCTCCTTGATCGCGCCGATACGGCGGATGTCGAGACGGACGGAAGCGTAGAACTTCAGCGCATTGCCGCCGGTCGTCGTCTCCGGCGAGCCATACATCACGCCGATCTTCATGCGGATCTGATTGATGAAGATGACGAGCGTGTTGGAGCGCGAGATCGAACCGGTGAGCTTGCGCAGCGCCTGGCTCATCAGCCGCGCCTGCAGCCCCGGCTGCACCTCGCCCATCTCGCCTTCGATCTCGGCGCGCGGCGTCAGCGCAGCGACCGAGTCGACGACGAGCACGTCGACCGCGCCCGAGCGCACCAGCGTGTCGGTGATCTCGAGCGCCTGCTCGCCCGTGTCGGGCTGGGAAATCAAAAGCTCGTCGAGATTGACGCCGAGCTTGCGGGCGTAGACGGGGTCGAGCGCATGTTCGGCGTCGACGAAGGCGCAAACGCCGCCGGCCTTCTGGGCCTCGGCGATGACATGTAGGGTGAGCGTCGTCTTGCCCGAGGATTCGGGGCCATAGATTTCGACCACTCGGCCGCGCGGCAGGCCGCCGACTCCGAGCGCAATGTCGAGGCCGAGCGAGCCCGTGGAAATGGTCTCGATCTCGACGGCCTTCTGATTCTTGCCGAGCCGCATGATCGAGCCCTTGCCGAAGGCGCGCTCGATCTGCGACAGGGCGGCGTCCAGCGCCTTGGTCTTGTCCACGGACGATCCTTCCACGAGGCGGAGATTGGCTTGGCTCACGGCTTGAAATCCTTCTGGCACGAATCGACGGGCGTGGGCAACGTGCTCGAACGCTATTGTGCATGATTTGTTCTAGCCGCCAAGTTCTTTTTTCGTTCTTTTCCCAAGCCTCCGATACCCAAGAGAAGATCGTTTCAACTCAAACGTCTCTGTAACCACAGCGCAAATGCAGCGGAACCCTGAGCGGCGCGGCCGGCGGATCGGCCCGCCACGCGGCGTCCAGCGCCTTATCCACAAGGGCGAGCGGGTCGCGCCCTAGCCGCTCCCGATATTTGCGCACGGCCGACCAGGTCGAGAGGAAGCGGACGAGACCCTTCTTCGAGTCGGCGATCGGCGTCGTGAAGGCGGGGCTCTCGCGCTCGGGGAAGGGAAAGGGCAGGGTGCGGTAGCCGCTGAAGTAATAATGCGACGTCTCTCCCCAGAACGCGCCGAGAATGTCGGTCTTGAGCCGTTCCAGCACGGCGTCGAGCGCTGGGCGGCCGGTCCAGGGCCAGTCATAGGTCCAGGCCGCAAGAACGCCGCCGGGCTTCAGGGCGCGCCGGGCCAGCGGGTAGAATTTGGCGAGGTCGAACCAGTGCAGCGAGCAGGCGCAGGCGATGAGGTCGACGGCGTCAACGAGGCCAGGGTCGTCCTCCGCGGCGGCGAGGCGGTAGTCGATATTGGGCCGTTTCGGCGCCAAGGCCAATTGCCGCGGGTCGCGCTCGGTGGCCAGCACGCGGTCGAAATAGGGCGAGAGCCCCAACGCCGCCTGGCCGCTGCCGGCGCCGCAATCCCAGGCGAGGCCCCGCGCGGGGACGGCTTCGGCGAGCCAGGCGAAAAGCGCCTCGGGATAATCCGGTCGAAACGCTGCATATTCCGCCGCGTTCTCGCCAAAGACCAGCGATTGCTCGTCGTCCGCCTTCACAGCCTCTCCGAAGCCTTGCCGTGGTTGCGCGCGCAGCGACGCAAGCCTGCGCCACGTCGCCGCGAACGTGTGCCTTCATGTCTCACATGCGCATGTTGAAGAGAAGCGCCTCCGCCTCGTTGACCCCCTCGAGGCGCAGTTCATCCGCTTCCGTCACGCCGACGCCGTCGCCGGCGGCGAGCCGCTCGCCATTCACGAGGAGGTCGCCGCGCGCGACCTGCACCCAGGCGCCGCGCCCCGGCGCCAAATGCAGCGTCACATTTTCCCCTGCGCCGAGCCGCGTCGCATAGAGGTCGACGTCGCGATGGAGGGTGAGCGCCCCGTCGCGGCCGTCGCGGGAGGCGATCAGCCGCAACCGCCCGCGCAGCTCCGCCGCGGGGAAGGCCTTCTGCTCATAACCGGGGGCGAGGCCTTCGCGCTCCGGCAAAATCCAGATTTGCAGGAAATGCGCCGGCTCGCGGTCGGAAGCGTTGAATTCGCTGTGGCGCACGCCCGTCCCCGCGGTCATGCGCTGGGCTTCGCCGGGACGCAGAACGCCGCCGCCGCCGGTGCTGTCCTGATGCTCCAGCGCGCCCTCGAGCACATAGGAGATGATCTCCATGTCGCGATGAGGATGCGTCGGAAAGCCGCCGCCCGGCGCGACGCGATCCTCGTTGATCACCCGCAAGGGCCCGAAGCCCATATGCGCCGGATCGTAATAGTCGCCGAAAGAAAAGCTGTGCCGGCTGTCGAGCCAGCCGAGCCGGGCCGCGCCGCGCGCGTCCGCCTTACGGATCGCCATCTGCATGTTTCGATCTCCTGTCCGAGACGAAACATGGTTCCCGCCAAGCCCGGCGCCAATGGCGCCGTTTCAATTGCGGGCGATGGGGCTCGGGCGGTAGCGAATGCGGTAGACGGCGCCGTTCTGGTCGTCGGTGACGAGCAGGGCGCCGTCCGGAGTCTGCGCCACGTCGACCGGCCGGGCGAGATAGGGCGTGACGCCCTTGTTCCAGCCCTCGAGGAAGGGTTCGCTTCGCCCGGCTCTGCCATCGGGCCCAACGGGCGTGAACATCAGCCTTGCGCCGAGCGGCGGCTCGCGGCCGCCGGAGCCATGCTGGGCGGAGAAGATCCCGCCCCGGTATTTCTCGGGAAAAGCCGCGCCCGTGTAGAAGATCATGCCGAGGTCGGCCGCGTGCGGCGCCTCTTCGACTTCCGGAAAGACGACGCCATCCGGCGGCGGCTCGTCGGCATATTCCGGCGTGCGGGCGTGGCCGCCGCCATACCAGGGAAAACCGAAATGCAGGCCGGCGACGGGCGCGCGATTGAGCTCGCCGGGCGGCGTGTCGTCGCCCATTTCGTTCGACTGATTATCGGTAAACCACAGCGCGCCGTCGGCGGGGTTGAAGTCCATGCCGACGGAATTGCGTATGCCGCGTGCGAAGACGTCGCGCGCTGACCCGTCCTTGTTCATCCGAACGACGCCGCCAATGCCGGTTTCGTCGTAGAGCGCCAGCTTTTCTTTCGGCGCAACGTCATAGGGCTGGCCGAGCGACACATAGAGCTTGCCGTCGGGTCCAATGCGGCACATGCGCGAGGTGTGCGCGTCGCTTTCCTCGTCGCTTGGAATGAGCGCGCCTTTTTCGACGACGACCGTCTTCTCGGGCTTGCGCCAATTGTTCTCGGCGTCGGCGAAACGCAGGATCCGGTTGCGCTCGGCGACATAGAGCGACCCTGCGTCGTCGAAGCAGAGGCCGTGCGGCCGATCGAAGTCGACGCCCGACGCGAAGAGGCCGACGGAGGACGCGCCGTCGACGCCAGGCGCCAGCACATAAATGCGGTTGTCGGCGCCCGTGCCGATGAAGATCGCCTTGCCCTGCGGCCCCACCGCGATGCTTCGCGCGCCCGGCGCCCGCGCATAGAGCGAGATGGCGAAGCCGTCCGGGAGGCGCGTCTCCTTCAGCAGGGCGTCGATGTCGCTCGCGCTTTTCGCGTGCGGCGCGGGGTTGGAAAATCGCGCGAGCGCGACCGCGCAAAGGAGGGCGAAAGAGGCGTAGGACATCGGCCGCATGGCTTCCTCCAGGAAGCTCATGAAAATCGTGGCGACGCGCCTTTGTTCCGTGCTGCAAGACGACCGAGGGCGCCTGCGACAACGAGGCGTCTCTAAAGGTCGCGCTTCATCAGCGCGCCCTAAACGGCAGATTCGCGGTTCAGGGCGACGGAAGCAGGTAGAGCGCGGCGGCCATGACGGCGCCGCAAGCGAGCGCGCTGAACAGAAGGGGAGCGATCCTTCGCAAACCCTTTGCGTCTTCGGCCGGCGTCGCGCAATGCGCCTTCGATCCGCTGAAGCGAGGCAGCAGTCGATGCGCGACGACGCAGCCGCCGAGGCCACAGATTGCGGCGACAGCGATT
Organism: Methylocystis echinoides; assembly: GCF_040687965.1. Lineage (NCBI taxonomy): Bacteria > Pseudomonadati > Pseudomonadota > Alphaproteobacteria > Hyphomicrobiales > Methylocystaceae > Methylocystis > Methylocystis echinoides. The sequence goes on along the minus strand of NZ_CP156084.1, from coordinate 1,171,129 downwards.
CCAACGGCAAGCGGCGCGGCGAGGGACATGAGCGTCTCCGATCGTTCCCGGCATCTTCGCGCGCGGGCGCTCGCCCGTCAAATCACAGGCCGAGGTCGGAGAGGCCGGGATGGTCCTTGGGACGCGGGCCGAGCGGCCAGCGATATTTGCGCTCGGCTTCGCTGATCGGCTGGTCGTTGATGCTCGCGAAGCGCAGGCGCATCAGACCGTTTTCGTCGAACTCCCAATTCTCGTTGCCATGCGAGCGAAACCAGTTGCCCGAATCGTCGCGCCATTCGTAGGCGAAGCGCACGGCGATGCGATTGTCGGCGCAGGCCCACAGTTCCTTGATGAGGCGATAATCGAGCTCGCGCGCCCATTTGCGCGTCAGAAATTCGACGATTTGCCCGCGCCCGACCGGAAACTCGGCGCGATTGCGCCAACGGCTGTCGATCGTATAGGCGAGCGAGACGCGCTCGGGATCGCGCGTGTTCCAGGCGTCCTCGGCCATGCGCACTTTCTGGATCGCGGTTTCGCGCGTGAAGGGCGGCAGCGGCGGTCGTTGCGTCTCGCTCATGATGGCGTCTTCTCCCTTGTCTCTTTCACGTCGTTGCGGAACGGCAGCGCGGCTTCCTGCTCGGCGATCATGGCGTCGACCTCGAGGCGCTCGCGCCGGCAATAGTCGGCGATGGCGGCGCCAAAGCCCTTGTCGGCGAAGTCATGCGCCGACCAGGTGAGAACCGGACGATAGCCCCGCGCAAGCTTGTGCTCGCCCTGCGCGCCCGCCTCGACGCGCTTGTAGCCATGGGCGATCGCATGTTCGATCGCCTGATAATAGCAGACCTCGAAATGCAGAAAGGGTCGCTCGACGAGCGCGCCCCAGTTGCGGCCGTAAATGGCGTCGTCGCCCAGAAAATTGATCGCGCCGGCGATAGGCGCGCCGTTTTCGCGCGCCATCACCAGCAGGAGGCGCTCCGCCATCGTCTCGCCGATCATGTCGAAGAATGCGCGTGTGAGATAGGGCCGGCCCCATTTACGCGCGCCGGTGTCCATGTAAAAGGCGAAGAAAGCGTCCCAATGCGCGGGCTTTATTTCGGCGCCGGCGAGACGCTCGATGACGAGGCCGGTTTGCGCCTCGCGTCTTTCCCGACGGATCGCCTTGCGCTTGCGGCTCGCCAGCGCGTCGAGAAAATCATCGAAGTCGCGATAGTCTTCGTTGGTGAAATGGAATTGTTCGCCGGCGCGCAGCGTAAAGCCCGCGGCGCGCAGAGTCTCGGCCTCTGACGGCGTCGCGAAGGCGATGTGCAGCGACGACGCTTCCAGGGCCTGTCGCAGGCCGCGCAGCGCGCCGATCAAAGCCGCCGAAGCGCCGTGGGGCGCGCCGTCTGCGACGAGCAGCCGTCGCCCGGTGACGGGCGTGAAGGGCGACGCGACCTGAAGCTTGGGATAATAGCGCCCGCCCGCGCGCTCATAGGCCTGCGCCCAGCCTTGGTCGAACACATATTCGCCGAGACTGTGCGACTTGAGATAGGTCGGCGCGCAGGCGACGAGACGCCCAGTCGCGTCCTCGACCAGCACGTGAACGGGCGCCCAGCCGGTCTTGCGCCCCACGGAGCCGGAGCGTTCGAGCGCCTGGAGGAAGGCGTAGGAGACGAAGGGATTATGGGGCGCGCCCCGTGGGTTGGCGCAGGCGTCCCATGCAGCGGCGCCGACGCTTTCGAGGGACTGAACGATACGCGCCGAGAGTTCGAGAGCCATGACCGCCGCAGTTTGACAAGTCTCGTCAGTAAATAGGAAACGCCCGGCAAAGCGCCAGCACGTCGTCGCGCGCCGCGGCGATGAGCGAGCGGTTTGTGGGATCGGCGACGACGCCTGCAATCCACGCGCCGATCTGCCGGAATTCGGCGGGGCCGAAGCCGCGCGTCGTGCCGGCGTTGCTGGACAGCCGCAGGCCGGAGGGCGCCTCGGGCGGCCGCGGATCGAAGGGGATCAGATTCTTGTTGACCGCGAGACCGGCCGTCTCGAGCGCTTTGGCGGCGACGTCGCCGGTGACGCCGGTCGCCGACAGATCGACGAGGATCAGCCCCATATCCGTGCCGCCGGCGACGATGCGCAGGCCTGCCGCGTCCAAAGCATGGGCAAGCGTGCGCGCGTTGTCGAGCACGGCTTCGTTATAGGCGCGAAAGTCGGGGCGCAGCGCCTCGCCGAGGCAGGCCGCCTTGCCGGCGACGGCGTGCAGCATCACCGAGCCCTGAACGCCCGGAAAGATCCCGGCGTTGATGCGGCTCGACAAGGCGTCGTCGTTCCACAAAACCAGGCCGCCGCGCGCGCCGCGCAGGGATTTGTAGGTCGTCGTCGTCACGACATGGGCGTGCGGAAAGGGGTGCGGATAGAGTCCTGTGGCGACGAGCCCCGCGAAATGCGCCATGTCGACGAGAAGAAAGGCGCCGACCTCATCCGCAATGGCGCGCAGACCCGCGAAGTCGATCGCCCGCGGATAGGCGGAGCCGCCGGCGACGATCATCCGCGGGCGCGTCTTGCGAGCGAGGTCGCGCACCTCGCCGAGGTCGATCGTCTCCGTGACGCGGTTCACGCCGTAATGGGCAATCTTGTAGTCGCGTCCGGTCAGCGTCGCGGGATGGCCATGGCTGATATGCCCGCCCGCCGCGACATTCATGGAGAGGATCGGATCGCCGAGGTCGAGGAGGCCAAGAAACACGCCGGCGTTGGCGTTCGAGCCCGAATGCGGCTGCACATTGGCGAAGCGGCAGCCGAAAAGTCTTTTGGCGCGCGCGACGGCGAGGCTTTCGATGGCGTCGGCGAATTGAGCGCCGCCGTAATAGCGCGCGTAAGGCGCCCCCTCGACCGTCTTGTTGGTGAGCGCCGAGCCTTGCGCTTCCAGCACCAGGCGCGAGACGATGTTTTCAGAGGCGATCAGCTCGATTCCCTCGCGCTGACGCGAAAGCTCGCCCTTGATCAGGTCGGCGAGTTCGGGATCGGCGTCGACGCCTCGGGTGAAGTAACCCTCCGGGGGATGGGGCATGGCCGCTCCAATGCGCAGACTCTTATTCACATTCCCGAATCGTTCGCGACGTCGATCGTCGCGTAGGAGCGCAATAGTCCGCGGAAAGGCCTATTCGCTCAATTTGCCGAAGGGCTCCGCCGGAAGTTTCAATCCCTTCCCAAAAGGATCGCTCGCGGCGGTCCAGCAGTGGACCGTCCGATAGCATGTCGCGCCCGTGATGCGGTTCCTGTGCCAAACTCCGCCGGGCAGCGTTTCAAACAGATACGCCCAGCCGCCTACTATCGAGAGGCCAATGAACACGACGACGAATGCAAAGACGCCCCTTTTTCCGTCGAGCCAGTGCAGCATTTCATTCCTCCGCTTTTCTTGTTGATAACATACCCTGACAAAAATCCAATTGTTCCAATGCTCAATCAACGCGCTTCAAAGAGATGGCGGCCTTGGCCCGGTTGCAGGATTCGAGCGCTTGGTTAATGATAAGAGCGTCCACCAATTACGGTGATGCTTATTTCTCTCCGAGAGGTCAAAATGGCCGTCGTCAGCAGCAGCTTGTTCAAACCGGCCGGTCTTCGCGCCACCGTCTCCGTCGGGACGGCCGCGCTCACCATTTTCGCCGCGTTCTTTCTAGGGGTCGTGGCGCGTTTCGGGTTTGACCACGCGCTCCCGGCTTTTTGAGTAGGACGTTGGGAAGAGCATGGGATTCTGATCATTGGGGCAAGCGAGACCAAGAACAGTTCGCAATTGATTTCGTCTCTCCGACAATCTTCCGGCTAGGCAGGGAAATCGCCGGAACGCCTCCGCTGTCAGGATTAGTCGGACCAGGATTTCGATGACGCCAAGGGAATGCTCCCCCACTGACGGCCCCGTCGCGCTGGTGATCCAGCAGCGAATCGCGGACGCCGACAGCGAAACCTACGCCATGCTGTTGTCTCGGATCGCCACGAGGTTGCGGAACTGGCCGGGCTTTACCCGTCAGGAGGTGGTGGCGCCGAACCCTCCAACTCAGGTTGACTGGATCGAAATCGAGTATTTTTCTTCCGCCGAATCTGCCCGCTTATGGCTGCAGAGCGGCGAACGGGCGATCCTTCTTGCCGATGCCCGGCAATATGTGGTGGGTCAGGAAGATCTTCAGCTGCTCTCGGATACGAGCCGCGGGCAAGCCCGCGTGGCTTCCGTGATGATTTCACACCGCGTTGAGCCGGAAGACGAAGGCGTCTTTCTGTCCTGGCAACATGATATCCAGGCGGCCGAAGCCAGGTTCAAGGGTTTCTTGCGCCACAAAATTGAAAGACCCTTGCCAGGCGTTCAAAGCAGTTGGGTTACAATTGTCGCCTTTGACTGCGACGCCAACCTCGAGAATTGGCTCAACTCTTCCGAAAGGGCCGCTCTTCTCATGAAGGGGGATAAATTTCAGCGCAGCATGACCGTGCGTCGAAACAATTATGGTTTTGATTTCTGGTTTTCTCCCGACGATCGTGCTCCCGAGGACAAGCATGTGATCATGAAGCAGAACATGGTTGTCCTGCTCGTGCTGTATCCGGTCGTTTACCTTTGGGGTTACTTTATCGGAGGTCCTTTGTTGGACGCCCGCCACGCCCCGCCCTGGCTGAGTCTGTTCATCGGGAATCTCATCAGCACGCAGCTCCTGGGCTGGTGGATCGCGCCTTGGGCGTTCAACAAGCTCGAGTGGTGGATGAAGCCGGACGCATCGACAGGATGGAACATCGCCGGATACGCGCTCGTCATTTTGTTGTACGGCGCATCGATGGCCCTGTACGCCGTCTTGCTGGGCGGCATAGGGTGACAGGCGCGGCCTGATCGCCGCGCCGTCGAGCGAGCTCTTCCTCTTAGTGAGAGAGCGCAGTTGATCTCAGGTCCGCCAAGGATGTTCCGGTAGATCGCAAACGCCGATGGCGCCGCCGCCGGCCTGCGCGACGGCATGATCATTCTCGACCGAGCTGCCCGACACGCCGATTGCGCCGATCATGACCCCATCGACGTCCACGATGGGAAGGCCGCCCGGAAAAGTTATAAGCCCGTCGTTTGACTGTTCGATCGCGTAGAGCGGGCCGCCGGGCTGCGAGAGCTTGCCGATCTGACCGGTCGGCATGCCGAAGAAGACTGCCGTTTTCGCTTTCTTCATCGCGATGTCTATGCTGCCCACCCAAGCGTCGTCCATGCGATAAAAGGCCTTGAGATTAGCGCCGGAATCGACAATGGCGATGCACATCTGCGTATTGAGTTCGAGAGCGCGCTTCCTCGCGGCCTCAATGGCCTTTTCTGCCTGTTCGATCGTCACATGCATTTTCGCCTATCCTCTTTACGCGTCCGGCAGGGCGACCCCCAGGGGGACCTCAGCCCGCACCCAAAGCCCTTCCTAGATGGCCACTCGGGCTCGCTTTTCAACCCCTAGGCTTCGGCTGCCAAAGGAACGCCCGGCGGCTCCGCCCGATTAGTTGATCTCGAAGCGAACCCTCTCTGCCGAACAATTGAGAAGGCTTACAAACTGGAGCGCATCTTCGGCAAGAGCGCGTCTCGCACCACCTCGATCATTCGCGACCGCATGTAGGGCAGGAAGGTAATGGTGTAGATCGCCCGCAATGACGCCAGGAAATATCGGTTCTGTTGAAAAAACGCGTAATCCGCAGCGCCCTTGTCGGCGAAGTAAGACGAGATGAAACTATCACACAATTGCAAGCCCTGATCCGAGGGCATCTTGGTGACCAACTCGCAAAAGCCGAGTTCGGGAAGCCCGTAGATCATGTAGATGAGGCCCAAGTCGAACAAATAGCTGCCGATAGACAAATCCCCCATGTCGATGATGATCGGCTCGCTGTTTCGGATCATCACGTTGCTCGAATGGAGATCGAAATGAACACAATTTTCGCTATCCGGAATAGCGCGAAGACGCTCAAGCAGAAAATCGACGTCTGACGCCTCGAGAAAGGCGCTCGTCTGCCCGATGTAGTCCAGAAACTGGTCCTTGATGCGCGGAAAAATCGCGGGATCGCCTTTGATCGAATGCACGCTTTTCGCAATATCGGAAAGCATCCGCCCGTATTTGGCTGTGTTTAGAGGGTCGTCTTTGATGATGGCGCTGAAAAGCTCGGCATCGACCATCTCATACACGATGCCGGTTCGTCCTCCATAAGCGACGACGTCGTAGGAGAGGGCGGTCGGTATGCCGAGAAGAAAGGCAGCCTTCGCAAATTGCTTTTCTTTCTCCGCAACGCCGGGATCGACCCCGTCACGATACAATTTGACAACCGTTTCTGAGTCGAGGCGATAACAATCGCCACATGCGCCGGCGGAAATCAGTTCCGCCCCTTCGAGTGAAATTGAGCGCGGCGTCTTCCGGAGGCGCAGGATCTGATCCAAGCCAGTGACTTCGAATACGGAAAAGACCAGAGCCGAGACATTCGCCAGCGACAGAGCGTAGCCTTTGCGGGCGAGATCGCGATGCGCGATGAGCAGCACGCGAAGTCCCGCGCTGGAGACATATTCGCAGTCAGCCATATCGAGCGTGATCGCGCCCTCCGTACCCTCAATCGCCGCGGCGAGCGACGCGCTCGTTTCATTGTCTATCCGCCCCGCGAGGCGCAGGACGGTCGGCGTGAGATTTTGGCAGACGACGATTTCGAGGCCCATGCGACGCGTCCTGGCGCAAGCAAGATCAATTGATGTAAATACCTCCCCGGTCAGGAAAAGTCTCCATAGAAGATGATCGAGCGCCCGGCGGTTTCTTTCTGAACGTCCGGCTCGCGGGGACGCAAGAGCGTTGATTTCCTTACTAGACGATTGTGCGACAATCGCTTTCGCATCTGGCGCGATGGCTCCTCTTCAACAATCGAACTCGGCGCTTGTTCGCTTGACGCCCGCCGCGTGCGTTGGCGCACACACGAGACGGGCGCGCTTCCCTTAATGTCTTGTTAAGGAAATGAGGGAGGCGGGCATGTTGGGCGAAAGTGACGTCGAGGGCGTGATCGTGTCGATTCTGGCGTGCGCTTTATCAGCGACGTTTCTCGGCGCCATGATAATTGGAGTGGTCAAAATCGCCACGGGGACGTGAGCGCCGAGGCCGCTTGAATTTTCCTTCTCCCGTCCCGGTCGGCGCCTTACCTTGGCCCGATGAGCGACGCCAAAGATTATCGCATCGTCGACGGCTCTCAGGGGCCGCGGCGGGATTTCCGGATCACGGTAGGCCTGCGCGAGGGCTGGGACGCGGAGGGGCGCGTCTATGACGTCTCCGAGGCCGTGCGCACCGCGCAGCGCTGGATGCGGTCCAGGGTTGAAGCGGGCAAGCCGGCCCTTTCCGGCATGTTCGCCCGCGCCGAGGTCACCTATGCTTGGCCGAAGGCGGGCGGCGGCGTCGGCTCCGACCGCGAGCCCGTCGCGATTTTCACCGGCGAGGCCGTGCACGCCTATCTCGGCGATCTCCCGGACGAAGAGATCGAGGCCATGCTGAACGAGCTCGCAACCGAGCTCGGCGCCGCGCTCGGGCAGGAGCGCCTCTATGTCGCCTTCTGCGACCGCACCTGGATTTTGAGCTGCGAATCCGAAGGGTCTTGAAGGACAGCGAGGCCGTTCCGATATGCGCGAGGCCGGCGGTTCGGGTCTTGTCGACGCGAAAGACGAGCCCGCCGAGCCTCTCGTTGCAAAACGCGGCCAAGGCCCCGCTCCTTGCAAAAAACGATGTGAATGTGTATAACATTTACATCGGCGCCGGAAGTCCGAAGGCCGAGCATCAGACTGGAGCCAACTATGAGCTGCAATCATCATTCCCGAATGTCCGCCTCACCCTGGGGGCGTCAGGGAGGGTGCGCGCATTGGAGGCCGTTCGAAGTCGCGGCCATCGTTCTCGGCTTCTTCATCTTCTGGCCGATCGGCCTCGCGCTGCTGTTCCTCAAGCTCTGGGGCAAGAGCTTCGGCTATCAGGGCGACCTGTTCTCCTTCGCGGCCGAGCAGGGCGCCAAGGTCAAGGAGGCTTTCGGCGAGGTGTCGCGCGAGGCCGCGAGCGGCGGCTGGGCGGGCCCGTCTTTCATGCGCTCGACCGGCAACGTCGCCTTCGACGAATGGCGGGAAGGCGAACTCGCCCGCCTCGAGGAAGAGCGTCGCAAGCTCGCCGAAGCCGAGCGTGATTTCGCCGAACATATCGCCGAATTGCGCCGCGCCCGCGACCGGGAAGAATTCGAATCCTTCATGCGGGCCCGCAAGGGGGGAGCCCCGCAGTAACGATCTCAAAGGCGGCCGGCGGAAACGCCGGCCGTTTCGTTTTCTAGGAGGCGTTGCGGCCTTGATGCTTCGAGACGCCTGCTGCGCAGGCTCCTCAGCATGAGGGGCTTCTTCATTTTGATCGTGCACTGAGGCCTCATCCTGAAGGAGCGCGCTCAGGCGCGCGTCGCGAAGGACGAGGCCGGCCCGGCAGGTCGTCAACGAGCCACTTATGTCACGCGGCCACAGTCTTCGGAAATTTCTCGGTTAACTAAATTTTTCGACGCTCGCTTAACTGACCGTCCGCCACTCTATGCGGCATGGTCCGCCGCGCCACGCTCCTCTTGCTCTTCGCCGCCGCGACGCTGGCGGGCTGCGCCGGTCCGTTCCGGCCGCAGCGGCCGGCTTGGCGCACCCAGGCGGAAAACGCCTGCATCGCGCAACGGCGGGTGCAGCCGTCAGACTTCATTGCGCTCGCCAATGAGCTGGAGGGCCCGGGCATCTGCGGCCTCACGAAGCCGTTCAAGGTGACCGCGCTGCAGGGCGGCGCGGTAGCTTTCAACGCCACGGCGACGCTCGATTGCTCAATGGTCGCGGAACTCGACCAATGGCTCGCCGATACGGTCCAGCCGGCCGCGCAGGCGCGTTTCGGCAGCCGCGTGGTCCGCATCGACTCGATGGGCTCCTACGCCTGCCGGGGCATGAACAATCAAAGCGGCGCGCAGCTCTCCGAACACGCCTTCGGCAATGCGCTCGACATCGGCGGCTTCGTCCTCGAGGACGGGCGCCAGATCACGCTGGTGCGCGATTGGTGGCGCGGCGACGAGCAGACGCGGGCCTTTCTGATGGACGTGCATCGCGGCTCCTGCGAACATTTCACCACGGTGCTGTCGCCGGGCTCCAACGCCTTCCATTACAACCATATTCACGTCGATCTCGCCCTGCATGGCCGCTCCGGACGCGCGATCTGCAAGCCCGCGCCGCAGGAGACCCTGCCGCCGCCCGAGGAATCGCCGCTGATCGCCATGCGCAACGCCAAGCCCGGCGCGGGCGAGGAGACGGACAACGACACGACGGGCCGGCCGCCGCGCGCCGCCTTCGAGGGCGGCGACGGCTTTGGGCCGCTCAACGCGCCCGACGCGCCGCTGCCGCCGCGACGGGATGAGGCGACCGAGGGCGATCTAACGTCCTCGATTCGCCGGCGCTAGGGCGCAAATTCCCCGCTCGCCTCGGCCCGCTTCGAGCGCTTGTCATAGATGCAGACGATGACGCGCGGGGCCTTCGCGTCCCGCGACAGGCCGCGCGCGAGTGCGACGCCATAAGTTTCGCTGCCGAAAGGGTCAACGTGGATCGTCGCATGGTCGAGCCGCCCGGCGACGGCCTTTTCACAGCTCTTTTCCACGTCGATGCGAAAGTCCCGCCAAGCGTCGTCGCTCGCGGCTCGCACGAGCGTCGAGGAGAGCGGCAGGAGCAGTAAGACGAGAAGACCCGTGCGCCTCATCTGCGCCCGCTCATGTTCATGAGCCGCAGGATCAGCCAGGCCGGCACGACAAACACTGCGCCTGCGAGCAGATAGCTTACGAGCTCCTTCACCGCGCCGAAGCCGAGGTGATAAATCCGGTCGAAAAAGGCCTGCACGCCGCGCAGAATGTCGATGGGCCGCAGCTCCAGCCACATCAGCAGCGCGCCGACGACGAGCGAGATGAAAAACAGTCGGATGGCGACGTTGATCGGCGAGCCGCCGAGGAAATTTTCGAGCGCGTTCTTAGACGCCATAGAGGGAGATTCCGTTTCGGTTGGGCGGGAGAGGACTAAAAAATCGCGCTCGAGGCGCGTGGGTTTCTCAAGATGCGGCCAGTTGGCGAAGGGTTCGTCGTCGGTCATCGAAGCCCCCTGTCAATTCGGCGCTTCTTCCTTGAACAGGCGGATTATGCGTCGCAAGAAGCGCTCGGTAAAGGAGAGCGCCCGCTCGAACTCCTGCTCGCCGGGAAGCGTCGGCGGCCCCTTCGCAATCTGCGCTTGCAGCCTTGCGTTCTCGGCGCGCAGCCTCTCGATCTCGGCTTGAAGCGTCGCGCGCTCGTCGGCGCCGAGGCGGCAGACGGCGACGCCCTCCTTCGCCGAGCAATAGGAGACGGCGCCAGTGTCGCGGTTCAGGCGCAGATAGCCACCGTTGAGCGGCTGAAGGGTGAAGCGGTCGCCTTCCGGCGCGATGATCGCCGGCGTTTCCTCCGCCTGCGCGACGAAGGGCGCGAGGGCGGTCGCCAGGAACGCAAGGCGCAGCGTGACAGGATGCATGGGCGCCGCCGACGAAGAGGAAAGACTGCCCGCAGATGGGGGCGCGCGCCGCTTGCGTCAATGGCGGCCGGCGCGACGCCCCGCTTGATCGCGGGCCCGCGCTCGGCCATAAATCTCATGCGGAGACGCCAGACGGGTCCCCGCCAAAACAGAGGCGCCAGAAGGGCTTCACACCATGTCGCGTCCCCCGCTGAATTCGCCGTTTCTATTGGGTTTCGACGAAATTGAACGCGCCCTCGAGCGCGTCACGCGCAGCGGCGCCGACGGCTATCCGCCCTATAATATCGAACGGCTCCCGCGCACGGAAAACGAGCCCGAGCGGTTGCGCATCACCTTGGCCGTCGCCGGCTTCACGCGCGACCAGCTCGATGTGTCTCTGGAGGAAAACCAGCTCGTCATCCGGGGCCGGCAAATCGAGGAGCGCGAGCGGCACTTCCTGCACAGGGGCATCGCTGCGCGGCAGTTCCAGCGCGCCTTCCTCCTCGCCGAAGGCATGCAGGTGCTGGGCGCCGATCTGGTCAACGGGCTGCTCTCGGTTGATCTGGTCCGGCCCGAGCCGGAGCGGGTGATCAAGAAGATCAACATCATCGCGCGCGACTAGTCTTCGCGCACGACCCGGGCCTGTTCCTCCTCGACGCCCGCGCCATGTCTGGCGGACGCCCCCGGGGAGGAAGGCCCATGCGCAACGCCCTGATAACGCTCGCCCTGTTTGGGTCGCTGCTGTGCGCGCCAGCGGCGCTGGCGGAAATCGACTGGTCGCGCGTGGACGCGGCGATGGGCCGCGACGGCGTCATGATCGGGACGGCGCACAGATACGAACTGCCGCGCCGCGACCTGCGCACGCGGCTCGACGGCGTCGAGCTCGCGCCGGGCCTCGTCGGCGGCTGGGTCGCCTTCCAGCAGATCGGCCGTTACGCCATGATGCGCGGCGACCTCGTGGTCGCCGAGGTCGAGGCGCCCCGGGCGGTGACGAGGCTGCTGGCGCAGGGCGTGCGAATCTCCGGCGTGCATCACCATTTGCTGCGCGCCCGCCCCGAGGGGGCGCATCTGCATGTCGCGGGATACGGCGACCCGGTCGAACTGGCGCAGGCGTTGCGCGGGGCGGTCCCGATCAAGGCTGCTGATCTTGCTGATCCGTCTCCGGACTTGACCCCGCCCGAGCTGGCGCAGATCGAGGCGTCGCTCGGGGCCAAGGCGCGAATGACGTCGGGCGCCCGGCAGTTTCTCATTCCTCGCGCCGAGGAGGTCCGCGCAAGCGGCGCGCCGGCGCCTGCCGCCTTGGGGGCGGCGTCAGCGCTGAATTTCCAGGCGCTGGGAGACGGAAAGGCGGCGATCACCGCCGAATTCGCCGCGCTCGCAAGTGAAGTGAAACCCCTGGTCGAGACATTGCACGCCGGCGGTCTGGAGGTCGCCGGCCTCTGCGATCACATGCAGGACGACCAGCCGAGGCTCACCTTCGTGCATGTCTTCGCCCAGGGCGACGCGGTCCAACTCGCCTATGCCCTCAAGCGCGGACTCGACGTTCTGGGCGGCGACTCGGCCCTCATTCCGCCGGCGCCCGCGCCGGCGCGGGCGCTGTCATGGCGGTGAGTTTGGTCGCCGCGACAATAGCGGCGATCGTCAGCCCATAGACCACGACTTGCATCTGCGACGGCTGGTCGGCATAGCCGATGAGCGTATGCAGGACGCGCCCGGGAATGCTTTTGTCCGACAACAGCCAGGACGTGTCCCAGACCGTGTCGGAAAGCGCCGTGATCGTCCCCGCCTGCTGGAGGAAGGCCACCGCCTGCGCGGCGAGACCCGCCGCGAGCAAAGTAATCAGCGCCGTCGTCACGGCGAAGAGCCGGCGCGGCGGAATGGAGACGAGGCCGAAGAAGGTCGCGACGCTGGTCGCCGCGCCGAGCGCCAGGCCCGCGACGCCGCCGATCAGCACGCTCGTCGCCGACTCGCCGGAAGCGAGCACGCCGTAGAGGAAGAGCGCCACTTCCGACCCCTCGCGCAGCACGGCGAGGCCCACGACCGTCGCGAGCGCAAAGAGCGTGCGGTCGCCGCGCGCCACCGCCCGCCCCACGTCGGAAAGCTCCTGCGCCAACTCGCGGCCGTGGCGGGCCATCCAGATATTGTGCCAGGCGAGCATGACGACAGCGACCATCAGCACCGCCGCATTGAACAGTTCCTGCCCGCTGCCCGCGAAGGCGCGCGAAAGCTGATCCGCGAAGGCGGCGACCACCAGCGCCCCCAGGACGCCGCCGCCGACGCCGCCGGCGATGAAGCCGCGCGATCCCGGAACGCCGCGCGTCACCGCTGCGACGATGCCGATGATGAGGCCGGCCTCGATGGCCTCGCGAAAGACGATGATCAGCGCGCCCAGCATTATTCGACGACCAGTTCGCCCTTGGCGCTGTCCTCGTGGAACTCGCCGAAGAATTTGTAGCGCCCAGGCTTGAGCGCGCGCAGCTGGAAGGTCGCCTCGCTGTTGGCCGGCACCACTTTTTCTATGCGCAGGGGCTTCGACTCGAATTCCTCGGGCGTCCCATCGAGATTCTTGACGACAAGCGTCGCGGCCTTGTCGGCGGGGAGCTTGAGCTCGCTAGGGTCGAATTTGTGGTCCTTGATCGTGAGCGTATATGTTTCAGCCGCCGCGGCGCCCGAAAAACCAATCGCGAAAACGAAAACCGCCGCAGCTCGCCTGTTCATGCCTGTCTCTTTTCTGGCCGGATGCTTTTGCAAAGCAACCTAGGCGCCAGGGCAGCGAGCGTCAAAGGGTCAAATCTGGATTGTTTCCAGGGTGCCAGGCGGCGCGATGTCGCGCCGCGACGCGGGAAGCTCTGGTGAAAAAAGCCGCTAGCCGGCGGGATAGCCGTGACGGGCCTTGGAGGCGCGCAGCAGCCCGGCCGCCTTCGCGTCCTGCCCGGCGGCGCAGGCGTTCGCGGCCTCGGAGATTTCCCCCTGGATCTGGCGATAGACGCCTGGATTGACGTGCCCCATCGAGAGATCGTTCTCGATCACCGATCTGTAGCGCGCGATGGGGCCCGAGCAGCCCGCGCCTTCGGGGAGCTGCAGGGCGGAGGGGGTTGGCTGCGACGGGCCGGGCGGGTCGATGACCGGCTGAGTTTGGCGGGGGCCGTTGCAGGCGGCGAGCGCGGCCGTCGCCAGGCCGGCGACGAGCAGGGTCCAAAGGCGCATGTCTTCCTCCGAAAGGCGCGGGCCCAAGCTCTTAAAATCCCCGGCCGGCGGGGGCAAGGATCCTTGGCGCAAATCCCCCTTGGCGCGAATCCCCCTTGGCGGGCGCAGCGGGAGGCGCTATAAGGCGTCGTAACGTGGCGCGTGGCCGGAAGGTCGCGCGCCGCGACTGTTTTACGGCGCGCGTCCCTTCCGGACGTCGGCGCAAGAACCGGGCAAGCAAATGGTCAACCCATTTACGTTCCTTCAGGAAGTGCGCGCCGAGGCGAATAAGGTCACCTGGCCCACGCGTCGCGAGACGATGATCACCACCGGCCTCGTGATTCTGATGGTGCTGTTCGCGAGCCTGTTCTTCGTCGTCGTCGACTCGGCCCTGCGCTTCCTCGTCGGCCTGCTGCTGCGCGTCGGCCAATAACTTCTTTTCACGGAGCCGGACGCGCCTCATGAGCATGCGCTGGTATATCGTCCACGCTTATTCGAACTTCGAAAAGAAGGTCGCCGAGGCGATCCGCGAAGGCGCCGCGCAGCGGGGCCTGACCGAGGCTTTCGAGGAAATTCTCGTGCCGACCGAGCAGGTCGTCGAGGTGCGTCGCGGACGTAAGGTCTCCACCGAGCGCAAGTTCTTTCCGGGCTATGTGCTCGTGAAGTGCAATCTGACCGACCCCGTGTTCTCTTTGATCAAGAACACGCCGAAGGTCACCGGCTTCCTCGGCGCCGACAACAAGCCCATGCCCATCTCCGAAGAAGAGGCGATGCGGATCAAAGGGCAGGTGGCCGAGGGCGTCGAGCGCCCCAAGCCTACGGTCAGCTTCGAAGTCGGCGAGACGGTGCGCGTCGCCGACGGCCCCTTCGCCTCCTTCAACGGCCTGGTCGAAGAGGTCGACGAGGCGCGCTCGCGCCTCAAGGTGGCCGTCTCGATCTTCGGCCGGCCGACGCCTGTGGAGCTCGAGTTCGGGCAGGTCGAGAAGGTTTAGGCGGACCGCTTCGACTGTTGCGGGAGACGGCTGCCCGGGGACAGTCCCCCGGCGTCAGGGACTCCCGCCATCCCGTCTTGGCGGGAGGGTGGCGCCATCGGCGCATTTCAGCCTGTCATACACCCGCCGCGTTTCTTCCCCAAAAACTGTGCTATAAAGCTTTGCCGCATCGACGGCGAGGGATGGGGAGCCGCGATGAGCGAGGAGCCCGAGAATTTCACATTGGCGCTGTTGCGCAAAATCGACGCGAAGGTGGACACTCTACGCGACGAGGTTTCAGCTATGCGCGACGAGATGGCGGGCATGCGCGACGTGATGGTGACCAAGGACGCCTTGCGCTCGGAAATCAATTCGCTGCGCGCCGATGTGGCGTCCGACATGTTGAACCTCGAGAAACGTCTGAGCGATCAGGTCGTGGGGCTTCGCCGCTCTGTCATGGAATAACATTCTTCGGTCATCGGCCATGGCGTGCTGCTGACTGAACTCGAGGAGCGCGTGCGTCGCCTCGAGCAGCATGCGGGTTTTCCCCCCGAGCGGCATTGAGGCTCGGTGAGGCGATCGTTTCGGCGGCCGCCGCCGTTCATCTGATGCTTGCGCTTTTCCGCGCCTTCCCCTAAAAGCGGCGCTTCCCTGGACGGTCCCGCCGTCCGGGAAATCTTGCGTGGCGGGTCCGCCCTGACGCCAGGGGAGAACGGATCGGACCACGACCTGCAACCGGCGGAAGCGGGCGCTTTTCGAGGCGCCGCGCGCCGTCCTTCGTTGGAGAAAGCACATGGCGAAGAAAATTGCCGGCTACATAAAGCTGCAAGTGCCGGCCGGCGCGGCGAACCCCTCGCCGCCGATTGGTCCCGCGCTCGGTCAGCGCGGCCTTAACATCATGGAGTTCTGCAAGGCGTTCAACGCCAAGACGGCGCAGATGGAGAAGGGGATGCCGATCCCCGTCATCATCACCGCCTATCAGGACCGCTCCTTCACCTTCGAGATGAAGCAGCCGCCGGTCTCCTTCTTCCTCAAGAAGGCGGTCGGGCTCAAGATCGGCAAGAAGCCGGCTTCGGGCTCCAAGACTCCTGGCCGTAACGTCGTCGGCAAGGTGACGAAGGCGCAGATCAAGGAGATCGCCGAGAAGAAACTCGTCGACCTCAACTGCGCGTCGATCGAATCCGCAATGTCGATGATCGAAGGCTCGGCCCGCGCGATGGGCCTCCAGGTGGTGGAGTAAGACCATGGCGCATGTCGGAAAACGCATCAAGAAGGCCCGCGAGGGCGTCGAGCGCACCAAGCTCTATCCCATCGACGAAGCTGTGAAGCTCGTGCGCAGCCGCGCGACGGCCAAGTTCGACGAATCGGTCGAAATCGCGATGAATCTCGGCGTCGATCCCAAGCACGCCGATCAGATGGTGCGCGGCGTCGTCAATCTGCCGAACGGCACCGGCCGCACGCTGCGCGTCGGCGTCTTCGCGCGCGGCGCCAAGGCGGACGAAGCCAAGGCGGCGGGCGCCGATGTGGTGGGCGCCGAGGATCTCGTCAACATCGTCCAGGGCGGCACGATCGAGTTCGATCGCTGCATCGCCACGCCGGACATGATGCCGCTCGTCGGCCGTCTCGGTAAGGTGCTCGGCCCGCGCGGCATGATGCCGAACCCGAAGGTCGGAACGGTGACCATGGACGTCGCCGGCGCGGTGAAGGCCTCCAAGGGCGGCGCGGTCGAGTTCCGCGTCGAGAAGGCCGGCATCATTCAGGGCACGGTCGGCAAGGCTTCTTTCGACGACGGCAAGCTCGTCGAGAACATCAAGGCCTTCGTCGACGCCGTCGCCAAGGCCAAGCCCACGGGCGCCAAGGGCACCTATATCCAGCGCGTCGCCATCAGCTCGACCCAGGGTCCGGGCGTGAAGGTCGAGGTCGGGTCGATCGGTGCGACTACGGCGTAAGGTCCGGGATAGGTTGAGGTTTTGAAGCCGGCGGGAAACCGCCGCTGCTTCGATCTTGACGTCGCCTTTACAACGGACCACTTTCTAGGCAAATGGAACGGGAATGCTCGTTCGGCGTCTGGCCCCGGGGAACCTCGGGGCTTTTCGCTTTTTAGGGGAATATCTTAAGACCATAGCCGCGAATATGCCCCGCGGAGTTGCGCCGGAATTTTGGCTCAATAAGATCATAGGCGCGATTCGGCTGGGTCGGGTTTATGACATGCCGGCCAATCGGATGCGCCACCAGGTCGGCCACCTGCAATCCGGTCGAGTTGTGCTTCTTATCCATAAATCGAATTTCGAGATTGCTCATCGGGCCCACATGGTTGTGGCCGTCGGAGATGCGGCGAAACTCAAGCTCTAGCTTTGCATCTTCTGATTTGCCCCGCATCTCCACCAGAACGTGGGTCTTGGAGTTTGCTTGCCCTCTTTCAACCAGCCACCTCTGTAGCCTTTCCATACAAAAGGTAAGGGCAATTCCATAGGGATTAGCTGGATCGCTGTATTGGCGGACGTGTCGCTGCTTATCGATCGCAGCTGCGATGATCGTCATCGGCGCGTCACGCATTATCGCATTGACGCGCTCCACGAACGCAGTACGGATGTTTGCATTCAACAGGATGCTGAATTCTCCGCGCGCCTTACGGATTTCATGGCTGTGCAGCACCAAGCAGTCGTGCCCGAAAAAATCGAATTTCAGCCGCTGAACCATGGGAACAACCGTTTCCATGTAGACTCGCTTCTCAAAAATGCAGAAGGCTAAGACAAAAACCGGGTTTTGAGGGTTGATCGAAACCAGGCTGTGATCGCCGCTCTCGTCGGCGTAAACGATGTAGTTGCTGAACTGCATAATGGTGAAGATCAGCCCTGATGGGTGCATCCGCTCATCCTAGCGGCGCTTGCCAACGAAATCCCTGATCTTTTTATTAAAGCCGCGGCGAAGCTTGCCGGAGCCCCTCGCGTCCCCTTGCCGCATGCGCCTATTCCGGGCGCTTTCCGCCTTGTAAGCGGGCGCTCTTCCCAATAGTTTGGCGGCCGCGTCATTCACCGCGCGAGACCCGGCCCCCCGTCGAGACGGGGAGCCGGAGGCTCGCGCTTTCCGCGCCGCCCGTTCTCTTTAGGAATCGCTGCATGTCCGTGCTGATCGACAAGAACACCAAAGTCATCACTCAAGGTTTCACCGGCAAGACCGCCACCTTCCATTCGGAGCAGGCGATCGCCTATGGGACCAAGATGGTCGGCGGCGTGTCCCCGGGCAAAGGCGGCTCCACGCATCTCGGCCTCCCCGTTTTCGATACGGTCGCCGAAGCCCGCGCCAAGACCGGCGCCGAGGCCTCTGTCGTTTACGTTCCGCCGCCGGGCGCGGCCGACGCCATTTGCGAGGCGATCGACGCCGAAATCCCGTTGATCGTCTGCATCACCGAGGGCGTGCCGGTGCAGGATATGATCCGCGTCAAGCGCTCGCTCTCGGGCTCCAAGTCCCGCCTCATCGGGCCGAACTGCCCCGGCGTCGTCACCGCTGGCGAGAGCAAGATCGGCATCATGCCGGGCAACATCTTTTCCCGCGGGTCGGTCGGCGTCGTGTCGCGCTCCGGCACGCTCACCTATGAAGCCGTCTTCCAGACGACCCGCGAGGGCCTCGGCCAGACGACGGCGGTGGGCATCGGCGGCGACCCGGTCAAGGGCACCGACTTCATCGAAGTGCTGGAATTGTTTCTGGCCGACGAGGCGACCAAGTCGATCATCATGATTGGCGAGATTGGCGGCTCGGCCGAGGAGGAAGCGGCCCAATTCTTGAAAGACGAGGCCAAGCGCGGCCGCAAGAAGCCGGTGGTGGGCTTCATCGCCGGCCGCACGGCGCCGCCCGGCCGCCGCATGGGCCACGCCGGCGCGATCATTTCGGGCGGCAAGGGCGACGCCGAGAGCAAGATTGCGGCGATGGAGTCGGCCGGGATCAGGGTTTCGCCCTCCCCGGCGCGTTTGGGCAAGACATTGGTCGAGGTGCTCAAAGGTTAGGCGTTGCCGCGCCCTTCTTTGCCGCCTCGGGGAGCTTAAATTAAGGGCGACGCCGTATCCTGGCGGCGCCTTAAATCAAGCCTTCGGCGGCCGCACGCGTTGCGACGCGCCGTCGTCGGCTTCAAGAGAAGCGAGAAAATGGCGCGTCTTGAAACTGATGGCGTGGCGGGGCCGGCGGCTCCCGGCGGCCCGCGTTCTACGCAAAACCAGAACTTCGCAAGCACCTCCTTCCTTCAAGGCGCCAATGCGGCCTATCTCGAAGGGCTGCTCGACGCCTATGAGGCCGATCCCGCCTCGGTAAGCCCGGAATGGGCGAGATTTTTCTCGGAAATGGGCGTCAAGCCGGGGGCGGCCCAGCAGAATGGCCCCTCCTGGGCGCGTCATGACTGGCCGCCGACAGCCAATGGCGAATGGGTGACCGCGCTCACCGGCGACGACGCGACTGCGCCGGCGAAGCCCGCCGCCGCCCCCAGGGGCGCTCCTGTCCCCCCGCCCACGGCCGTCACGGCGGATGAAATCCAGCGCGCCACGCGCGACTCGGTGCGCGCGCTCATGATGATCCGCGCCTATCGCATGCGCGGCCATCTTCACGCCAATCTCGATCCGCTCGGCCTCGAGCAACGCCACGACCATGGCGAGCTGCATCCCGAGACCTATGGCTTCAAGGACGAGGATTACGACCGCAAGATCTTCATCGACGGCGTGCTCGGCCTGCAATACGCCAGCGTCTTCGAGATGGTCACGATCCTGCGCCGCACCTATTGCGGCTCGATCGGCTTCGAATTCATGCACATCTCATCGCCGGATGAGAAGGCCTGGCTGCAGGCCCGCATCGAGGGCCCCAAAAAGGAGATCGTCTTCACCGACGAGGGCAAGCGCGCGATCTTCAACAAGCTCATCGAGGCGGAGGGCTTCGAAAAGTTTCTGGACGTCAAATATACGGGCACCAAGCGCTTCGGCCTCGACGGCGCGGAGTCCATCGTTCCGGCGCTGGAGCAGATCATCAAGCGCGGCGGCGCCCTCGGCGTCAAGGAGATGGTGCTCGGCATGGCCCATCGCGGCCGGCTCAACGTGCTCTGCCAGGTGATGGCCAAGCCCCACCGCGCGCTCTTCCATGAGTTCAAGGGCGGGTCCTTCCTCCCCGACGAGGTGGAAGGGTCGGGCGACGTCAAATATCACCTCGGCGCCTCGTCGGACCGCGAGTTCGACGGCAACAAGGTGCATCTGTCGTTGACCGCCAATCCGTCGCATCTCGAAATTGTCGACCCCGTCGTGCTCGGCAAGGTGCGCGCCAAGCAGGACCAGCATGGCGGCGACCGCCGCGTGGTGCTGCCGCTGCTCATCCATGGCGACGCCGCCTTTGCGGGTCAGGGCGTGGTGGCGGAATGTTTCGGCCTTTCGGGGCTCAAGGGTCACCGCACCGGCGGATCGGTGCATTTCATCATCAATAATCAGATCGGCTTCACCACCTATCCGCGCTTCTCGCGCTCCTCGCCCTATCCTTCCGACGTGGCGAAGATGGTCGAGGCGCCGATCTTCCATGTGAATGGCGACGATCCTGAAGCGGTCGTCTTCGCCGCGCGCGTCGCCACCGAATTCCGCCAGCAGTTCCAGAAGCCCGTCGTCATCGACATGTGGTGTTACCGGCGCTTCGGCCACAATGAAGGCGACGAGCCCGGCTTCACCCAGCCGCTGATGTACAAGAAGATCCGCGCCCATCGCACGACGCTGGATCTCTACGCCGAGAAGCTCATCGCCGACGGCCAGCTGACCCGGGCCGACGCCGACCGGATGAAGGACGCGTGGCGCGCGCGTCTCGAGGCGGAGTTCGAGGCGAGCCAGTCCTACAAGCCCAATAAGGCGGACTGGCTCGACGGCCGCTGGGCGGGTCTCAAGCCCGGTTATCAGGCGTCGGAGGACGAGCGCCGCGGCAAGACCGGCGCGCCGCTCGAATCCTTGAAGGAGATCGGCGCGAAGCTCACCACCGTCCCCGCAGACTTCCACTTGCACAGAACGATTCAACGCTTCCTCGACAATCGAAAGAACGCCATCGAGGAGGGCGTTGCGATCGACTGGGCGACGGCGGAGGCGCTCGCCTTCGGCACGCTGCTCGCCGAAGGTTATCATGTGCGGCTTTCCGGCCAGGACGTCGAGCGCGGCACCTTCTCCCAACGTCACGCCGTGCTGATCGACCAGGAGACGGAGCGCCGCTACATCCCCTTCGACCATATCGCGTCGAAGCAAGGACGCTTCGAAGTCATTAATTCGATGCTCTCGGAAGAAGCGGTGCTCGGCTTCGAATACGGCTATTCGCTCGCCGAGCCCGGCGCCCTCGTTTTGTGGGAGGCGCAGTTCGGCGACTTCGCAAATGGCGCGCAGGTCGTTTTCGACCAGTTCCTGTCGGCGGGCGAACGCAAGTGGCTGCGCATGTCCGGCCTCGTCTGCCTGCTGCCGCATGGTTACGAGGGGCAGGGGCCCGAGCATTCCTCGGCGCGTCTCGAACGCTTCCTGCAGCTCTGCGCCGAGGACAACATGCAGGTCGCCAACTGTTCGACCCCGGCGAATTATTACCACATTCTGCGTCGCCAGCTTCATCGCAACATGCGCAAGCCGCTGGTGCTGATGACCCCGAAGTCGCTTCTGCGCAACAAGCGCTGCGTCTCGCGGCTCGGCGAGATGGGCATGGCGTCGAGCTTCCAGCGCATCCTGCTCGATGACGCGGAGACGGCGGCGCAGCCGCAGGCGATGCTGAAGGGCGACGACCAGATCCGGCGCGTCGTTCTCTGCAGCGGCAAGGTCTACTACGATCTCTTCGAAGAGCGCGAAAAGCGCGGGATCGACGACGTCTATCTGCTGCGCGTCGAGCAGATCTATCCTTTCCCGCTCAAGGGCCTCGTCACCGCCATGGCGCGCTTCCGGAACGCCGACGTCGTCTGGTGTCAGGAGGAGCCCAAGAACATGGGCGCCTGGTTCTTCGTCGAGCCCTATCTCGAATGGGTTCTGGGACAGGTCGGCGGCAAAACCAAGCGCGCGCGCTATGTCGGGCGCCCGGCCTCCGCCTCGACGGCGGCGGGCACCATGTCGAAGCACCTCGCGCAGCTCAAAGCCTTCCTCGACGAGGCCTTTGCAGCCTGATTCCTCTCCCCGCCTGCGGGGAGGGGCTTGCCAATAGACCAAACCTTATTGCCCGCTCGCCGCGATCGACGCGAGGGGACGCCGCCAGGGACGATGAAAGCAATGACTGAAATTCGCGTGCCTACGCTGGGCGAATCCGTCACCGAGGCGACGATCGGCCGCTGGTTCAAGAAGCAGGGCGACGTCGTGCGCGCCGATGAGGCGCTCGCCGAACTCGAGACCGACAAGGTGACGCTCGAGGTCAACGCCCCCGCCGCCGGCGTCCTCGCCGAGATCACCGCAAAGGAGGGCGAGACGGTGCAACCCGGCGCGCTGCTCGGCCAGATCACGCCGGGCGCCGCCGCCGCGGCCGCGCCTGCGGCCCCCGCTCCGGCCGCGAAACCGGCTCCAGCCGCATCCGCCCCAGCTTCCCCCGCGCCGGCCGCCCCTGCGCCGGCGGTTGCGGCGGCTCCCGCCATGCCGCCTTCGCCCGCCGCCGCCAAGATCGCGGCGGAGAAGGGCATCGACGTTTCGCAGATCGCGGGTTCAGGGAAGCGCGGGCAGGCGCTCAAATCCGACGTGATCGACTTCGCCGCCCGCGCGCCCGCCCCGGCGCCCGCGCCGGTCGTGGAGGCGCCGCCGCCCGCGCCGCGTCCGCCCGCGCCGCAGGAGGATGTCGCGCGCGAGGAGCGCGTGAAGATGAGCCGCCTGCGCCAGACGATCGCCCGGCGCCTCAAGGAAGCGCAGAACGTCGCCGCCATGCTCACGACTTTCAACGAAGTCGACATGTCGGCGCTGATCGCGCAGCGCACGAAATACAAAGAGCTTTTCGAGAAGAAGCACGGCGTGAAGCTCGGCTTCATGGGCTATTTCGTGAAGGCCTGCTGTCAGGCCCTCGAAGAAATTCCCGCCGTCAACGCCGAGATCGACGGGACCGACATCATCTACAAGCGCTTCTGCCATATCGGCGTGGCGGTGGGCACGGACAAGGGCCTGGTCGTGCCCGTGCTGCGCGACGCCGACCGCATGAGCGTCGCCGAGATCGAGAAGGGGATCGCCGTTTTGGGCAAGAAGGCGCGCGAGGGAGCCCTCGACATCGCCGACCTGCAGGGCGGCACTTTCACCATCTCGAATGGCGGCGTCTATGGCTCGCTGATGTCGACGCCCATCCTCAACGCCCCCCAGTCCGGCATCCTCGGCATGCACAAGATCCAGGAGCGGCCGGTCGCGGTCGACGGCAAGGTCGAGATTCGCCCGATGATGTATCTGGCGCTTTCGTACGACCACCGGATCGTCGACGGCAAGGAGGCCGTGACCTTCCTCGTCCGCGTCAAGGAAACGCTGGAGGATCCGGGGCGGCTGGCGCTGGCGCTCTAGGCGGGCGCAATACTTGGGCGCGGCTGAAGAATCGGCCGCGCCGCCTCTTTAAATCTTGTTCAAAGCGCCACACATCTCTCTTCAAGACGCGCTGCGCAGCAGGCGTCGACGGGCGGGTCTCGATCGGACGCCGAGGAGGAGTCGAATGGACGCTAAACAAGCCATAGAACGCAAGGCGCCCTTGCTGACGCCGGAGCAGTTCGCCAATCTGGGCGATGGCATGATCGCCTATGTGAAGGCCATGCGGTCGGAAGACGTCAATCGCCTCTACCCGCAGGCGCCGCACATCCAGCCGGGCCTCACGATTTTCGCGCTGATTGGCGCGGATGGCGCGCCGATTGTCCTCGCCGACTCGGAAGAGGGCGCAATCGGCAACGCTCGTGAAAACGACCTCACCATGGTGAGCCTCCACTAGAGCCATCTCCGCTCCGATCGGCTCGGAGCGGCGGGGCTCCCATTCGCTTTGCTCGACGATAACAATTGGCGCTGCACGCCGCCGCAGGCGGGTCCAGGCGCGACGGCCTCCATCGAAGACAGGCAGGAAATTTGCTTTCGTTCCAAAGAAGGCAATCAGCCGCCATGGAGGCATTATGCCGACCACAGAACTTTTCGCCGTTTGTCACGTTAACGACGTCGCCAAGCGCGGGGCCGTAGGCTTTGTCCTCGCCCGCCGCGACGGGGACAAGACGGTCCCCTTCCCCATCATGGTCGTGAGACAGGGGAAACACTACCACGCCTATCTCAACCGCTGCCCCCATCAGGGTTCGCGCATCGATTTCCAGCCGGGTCATTTCCTCGATCAGGGGCATCGCGCCATCGTCTGTGGCAAGCATGGCGCGCTGTTCGAGATCGCCACCGGCAAATGCTACGACGGCCCCTGCACAGGGGCGGCGCTGGAGAAAATCGCCGTCGTCATCGACGGCGAGGACGTTTGCATCACCGGCGTGGAGCTCGCTGAAGAGGACGGCCTCGATCGTCTGGAAAACGACGAGGCGCCTCAGATCATGATCACTTCGGATTAGTCGCCGGCCTCCCAGCGCAGCACGGGCTTTCTCGCCGCCAGCGTTTCATCGACGCGACGTCGCGGCGCGAAGCGGGGCGCTTCGATGAAGCGCTCTTTGTCCCCCTCCCGGGCGGCCCGGGCGAGATCGCGCAAGGTGGCGACGAAGAGGTCGAGTGAGGCCTTGGACTCCGACTCCGTGGGCTCGATCAGCATGGCGCCATGCACGACGAGCGGGAAATACATGGTCATCGGGTGATAGCCCTCGTCGATCATCGCCTTGGCGAAGTCGAGCGTGGCGACGCCCGAACCCTTCAGCCAGGCGTCGTCGAACAGGACTTCATGCATGCAGGCGCGATCGCCGAACGGCTGGGTCATCACGTCGCGAAGCCCGGCGCGGACGTAGTTCGCCGAGAGCACCGCGTCCTTTGACGCCTGGGCGACGCCGTCCCCGCCATGCGCCAGCAGATAGGCGAGCGCGCGCACGAACATGCCCATCTGTCCATGGAAGGCGGTCAGGCGCCCGAAGCTCTGCGTCCCCGCCGCGTCTTCGACCAGCGTCAGCCGCTCGCCGTCGCGGCGGATGAAGGGAACGGGCGCGAAGGGCGCGAGGCGTTGAGACAGCACGACAGGCCCCGCGCCCGGTCCGCCGCCGCCGTGCGGCGTCGAGAAGGTCTTGTGAAGATTGATATGCATGGCGTCGACGCCGAAGTCGCCCGGCCGCGCGACGCCGGCGATGGCGTTGAAATTGGCGCCGTCGCAGTAGAAATAGGCGCCCGCCTCATGCACCGCGTCGGCGATCTCGACGATGTCGCGCTCGAACAGGCCGCAGGTGTTGGGATTGGTGAGCATGATGGCGGCGACGTCGGGGCCGAGCGCCTCCGTCACCGCCGCGACGCGCACGGTCCCATCCGCCGCCGCCGGCACGACGCGCACCGAAAAGCCGAGCAGCGCCGCCGTCGCCGGATTAGTGCCATGCGCCGATTGCGGGATCAGCACAACCTTGCGCGTCGCGCCCTCGCCCTTGGCGGCGATTGCGGATTTGATCGCCATCATGCCGCAGAGCTCCCCATGGGCGCCGGCCTTCGGCGAGAGGGCGATGGCCTGCGTGTTGGTCAGCGTCAGCAGCCAATGGGCGAGCGTCTGCATGAGCTCGAGCGCGCCCTGGGCGGTCGAAACCGGCTGCAGCGGATGAATGTCCGCGAGGCCTTCGAGCCGCGCCATCTTCTCGTTCAGGCGGGGATTGTGCTTCATCGTGCAGGAGCCGAGCGGATACAGCCCCGCGTCGATCGAATAGTTCTTCCGCGACAGGCGCACGTAGTGGCGCATGGTCTCGGGCTCGGTGAGGCCGGGGAGGCCGATCGGCTCCGTGCGCGCGAGGCTCCCCAGGCGCGGCGCGAAAGGCGGCGGCTCGTCGACGTCGACGCCGCTCGCCTCGCGGCGGCCGCTCTCGAAGATAAGCGCCTCTTCCTGATCGAGCCCGCGATTGCCGGTGAAGGTCGCAGGCGCTTCTTCGAAGTCGTCGATATGTGCGGGGCGGTCGAGCATCAGAGCGTTTCCTTGAGCGCGGAGACAAAGGCGGCGCGGTCTTCGTCGGCGTTGGCCTCCGTCGAGGCGACGAGCAGCAGATCGTCCAGACCGGCGCCGGGGAGCAGCCGCGAGACCGGAACGCCCGCGAGCACGCCCTTCGCCGCCATTGTCTCGACAATCGCCGCGGCGTCGCCGGGGACGCGCAGCGTGAATTCGTTGAAGAAGGTCCGGTTGAGGAGCTCGACTCCCGGAACCTTTTCCAGCATTTCGGCAAGCGCCACGGCGTTGGCGTGGTTGAGGCGCGCGAGCTTTGTAAGTCCCGCTTCGCCGAGCAGCGTCAGGTGGATCGTGAAGGCCAGCGCGCAGAGGCCGGAATTGGTGCAGATATTGGAGGTCGCCTTGTCGCGGCGGATGTGCTGCTCGCGGGTTGAAAGCGTCAGCACGAAGGAGCGGCGTCCGTCGGCGTCGACGCTCTCGCCGGCGAGCCGGCCCGGCATCTGCCGCACAAACTCGTTGCGCGTCGCAAACAAGCCGACATAGGGCCCGCCGAAATTGAGCGCATTGCCGATCGACTGACCTTCGCCCACGACGATATCCGCGCCCATCGCGCCCGGCGGCGTAACGAGGCCGAGCGACACCGCCTCCGTGAACACGGCGACGAGCAGCGCGCCGTGACGATGGCAGGCCTCGGCGATCGGCGTGAGGTCACGCAGATTGCCGAAGACGTCGGGGGTCTGCACGACGACGCAGGAGAGCGTGTCGTCGATCTGCGCAATGAGATCTTCCACGCCTCTGGGGTCGGGCGCCATGTCGGCGACCGCATCCTCGGCGAGGCGCGAGATCGTACGCACGACCTCGGCGTAATGCGGATGCAATCCGCCGGAGAGCAGCGCCTTGCGCCGCTTCGTCAGCCGATGCGCCATCAGAACGGCTTCGGCCGTTGCGGTGGAGCCGTCGTACATGGAGGCGTTGGCGACCTCCATGCCCGTCAACAACGCGACCTGCGTCTGAAATTCGAAAAGATACTGCAAAGTCCCTTGCGATATCTCGGGCTGATAGGGGGTGTAGCTCGTGAGAAACTCGGAGCGCTGAACGAGATGATCGACGCTCGCCGGCACGTGATGCTTATAGGCGCCGGCGCCGACAAAGAACGGAACCCGGCCGGCGGCGACGTTGCGCGCCGCGAGCCGCGAGAGAACGCGCTCGACTTCCATCTCCGACTTGTGGGGCGGCAGATCGAGCGGCGACGTCAAGAGCGTCGAGGCCGGCGCGTCGGCGTAAAGGGCCTCGATGTCCGCGACGCCGATGGCGGCGAGCATGGCCTCTCTGTCGGCGTCCGACAGCGGGTGATAGCGCATCTTCGGGTTTCCTTGTGGGGGCTACAGCGTCTTCACAAAGCTTGCATAGGCGTCGGCGTCCATCAGGCCCTCGACCTCGCCGGGCGCGTCGACTTTGAGTTTCACGAGCCAGCCGCCTTGCATCGGATCTTCATTGACGAGCGCCGGCTTCTCGCCGAGCGCGGCGTTGACCTCGACGACTTCGCCCGAGATCGGCGCATAGACTTCGCTTGCCGCCTTCACGCTTTCGATGACTGCGAGCTCCGAGCCCTTCGTCACTTTTTTCCCGACCTTCGGCAGATCGACGAAGACGATGTCGCCAAGCTGCTCCTGCGCATAATCCGTAATGCCGACGACGGCGGCGTCGCCGTCGAGGCGAAGATATTCGTGGTCCTTTGTAAAACGCAGGCCGGTCATGTCGCCTCCTTCAGGCGGTGGGTTTGAAATAGCGATGCGAAACGAAGGGCAGCGGCGCGACGTCGAGCGCCACGCGATTGCCGCGCAATTCGCTCACGACCTGCGCGCCTTTGTTGGCGTGCTTGCTGGCGACATAGCCCATGGCGATCGCCCGTTGCAGCGTCGGCGAGAAGCCGCCCGAGGTCACGTGGCCGGCGAGTTCGCCGCTGGTCGAGACCAGCATGGCGCCTTCGCGCACAGGCGCTTTGGACTGAGGCAGCAGCCCGACGCGCCGCCGCGC
Organism: Methylocystis echinoides; assembly: GCF_040687965.1. NCBI lineage: Bacteria > Pseudomonadati > Pseudomonadota > Alphaproteobacteria > Hyphomicrobiales > Methylocystaceae > Methylocystis > Methylocystis echinoides. Next base: position 1,143,424 of record NZ_CP156084.1, on the reverse strand, counting down.
CGGCCCGTCCCGCAAGGCGGCGCTGATGCGCGCAAAGCCGGGGAAGCCGCCCTCGGCCCGCCGCCGCTTGCCGATCGACCAGGCAAGGCCCGCTTCGACCGGATCGATCGTCTCGTCGAGGTCGTGGCCATAGAGCGGCAGGCCCGCCTCGAGCCGCAACGCGTCGCGCGCGCCGAGGCCCGCGGGCTGGACGTCCTCATTGTCGAGCAGCGCCTTTACGAAAGTTTCGGCGTTTTCAGAACGGATCGAAATTTCGAATCCGTCCTCGCCCGTATAGCCGCTGCGCGAGACGAAGACGCTGGTCGGGCCTTCCTCGAAGGCGCGCCAGTCCATGAAGGAAAGGTCCTCGACGCCGGGGAGCAAAGCGCCGAGGACCGCGGCCGCGCGCGGCCCCTGCAGGGCGATCAGCGCGCGGTTCAACGGAAGGAGATCGAATTGGGGCAGTCTCTCACGGATGAAGGCGTAATCCTGCGCCTTGCGCGCGGCGTTGACGACGAGAAGCAGTCGCTCCTCCACGCCCGGCAGGCGCGTGGCCATGAGGTCGTCGAGAATGCCGCCTTTGTCGTTCAAAAGCTGCGTGTAACGCGTGTGGCCGGGGGCGAGGCCGACGAGATCGGCGGGGACGAGGCTTTCGAGCGCGGCGGCCGCGCCGGCGCCCGCGAGAATCGCCTGGCCCATGTGCGACACGTCGAAGAGACCCGCTTTCTGACGCGTGTGAAGCGTTTCCGAAACAATGCCGGAGGCATATTGCACCGGCATGTCATAGCCGGCGAAAGGGGCCATGCGCGCGCCGAGGCTGCGATGCAACGCGTCGAGCGGCAAGTGCGCGAGGGGCGCGGTCTGGAGGTTGGGCTCAGCCGTCACGAGGGACTCTCCGGCGTTGGGCGTCAAGCGCAGCTTGCGGACTTCCGCTCCCCGCGCGCCCCCTCTGTCCGGTGACCTGAGAGATTTCCCCACGCCGCTTCCGTCAAGAAGCCTTGCGGGTTACGCCCTTCGGTGGGCGAAGCGCCAGAAGCGCTGCGCCGCTTTCCAGAGTCTTTTCTTCACGCGGTCCTTTTGCCTGAGCGTTTCCGGGGCGGTTTCGCCTTCGGCGCCGGCGCGAATCGCCGGTCTCTCCCGCGAAGAAGTCCACACGGTCAAAGATGTGTCCGTTTGCCTGAGGCGTCAACCCGCTTCGCGCCGGTTTTGCGAGATTTGCGCCTCGGCCTGCGGCCCGGCTATTCTTTTGCACGCTTTCTCATGCATGGACCGTAGCGCCATGCACTCTCCAAACCACCCGGGCGCTGCGGCGAATGTGGCAAGAGCAACTAGACTATTTCTGGGACGGCGGAAGACGTCTCGTCATCGGCGGCTTCGACGGAGCCGAGCGTGCGCCGCCGTTCGCGGCGCGTCCCGCGCTCACCGTGGTTTCGGCGGGCGACATCGACTTCGAGACCGAGTCGACGCTCGCGGATGTGATCGACGCGCCGCGCTGGCGCGCCGGCGCCGTCGTCTTCGATATTCCGGCGGAGCATCGATTCGTGCGGCTCACAGCCGCTGACGGCGCGGCGCTGACGCTCTCTCTCGGGTCCGAGCGCGACCAGCCGCCGGGGGCCGACTACCGCCTGCTGATGACTCTCCTGCCGGAGGGCAATGGCCCCGCCGAAGCGGTCTTCCGGATCATCTCCCTGCCGGCGCGGGGAGACGTCGAGCGTCTCGCCCGCGAGCAAACTGCTTCCGCCGGGGCGCGGCTCGTCTGGGCCTTCGGCCAGCGCCGCGCCTTCGAACAGGGCGCGGATGGCGGGCTCGTGCTGCGTCTCGCGCCGGCCCGGCGCATTTTTCCCGCCTATCAGAGCCGCCTGCTGCTCGAGGCGCGCCCGCTCGAGGCGGAGGCGGCCGCCGATACCCGCGAGGCGCCCTTCGCCGTCATGCAGCACTGGGTCGCCGAGAATGGCGCGCCGCGCGTCGGCCTGCGCCTGCGCATCCCCGATTCGCTCGAGGAGAGCGCGACGCTCGTTGGGCGCGCCTGCGTCGCCATCGCGCTCAATCAGCGCCGGCGCCTGCGCGGCTGGATGCAGGAGCAGAAGCAGGGCGGCGAGCCCATCGTCGATCCGCTCACCTTCGATGACATCCGCCAGGCGACGGGCGAACCTGCAGAGCACCCGGACGCGGTCGAATCGCGCGACGCCGTCGTCGTGTTGAACCTCCTCAATCTGCTGCTCGATCCCGCGTCTCCGGAGGCCGACGGCGTCGCCGTGCGCCGCGCGCCGGAGAAGAACGCCGCCGGGCTCGGCGAAACGATCGAGATCGACTTCTACGGCGCGTCGCTCGGCGACGAGGTCGGCCTCGTCGCGCCCGCCGCGCGGCCGGGCGATCTCGGCGTCGCGCCGGTCGATCCGGGCGGGCCGCCCTTCGTGCGGCTGTTTCGCGTCGAGGCGGATGGGCTCGCGCCGCGCCGCCTCGGCGACGACGATCTGCTGCTCGACGAATTGATGCGCCGGGCCGAAAGCGCCGGGGCGCGCATGAGCACGGGCGCCGCGGCCCGCGCCTTCGCCGAGCGCGCGGCGGGGCTCAAGGGCCGGCGCGAAAAACTCGTCGCCGGGCTGAATGAGGCGTTGACCCGCGCCGGGTTTCCGCCGCGTTTGTCCGCCGCGGGTCTCTGGGACGTGTTCGAGCCGCTGCAGCAGGCGAGTTTCGCGGCGCTCGCCGCTTCCGCCGCCGCGCCCGCGCCGCTGCAGGCGGCCGGCGGCTACGGGGCTTATCGCGCCGATCCCGCCGTGGCGGCGGCGCTCGGCAGGGGAGGGCCGCTCAGTCCTCAGGCGCAGGACGGGCGGATCGGCGCGGCCGCGCGCGGCGCGCTTTCGCTCGTGGCGCGCTACGCCGCCGCCTGCGGCGCCGAGGGCATGGTCCCGCCGGGCCTCGACGCCGCCGCGCAGCTCTCCATGCTCGGCGCCTTGCTGCAGGAGGAGGACGCGCTGTCGCTGCAAGGCGCGCGCATCGGCCTCGCGCCCGATGTGGCGACGCGTCAGAGCGCGGCGCGGGCGGCGCGCATGCTGCTCGACATCAGCGCCGTCGAGCGCGCGCTCGCGCATTTCGAGAGGAGCCGCGACCCGCAAAGCGCTTCGGCGCTCGCCGATTATCTCGCCGCGCGCCGGGCCGGGCGCTGGGTCGCGGCGAGCTCCGCGCCCACGCTCGCCGCGCTCATCGCCCGCGCGGGCGTCGAGCGCGAGGAGGAACAGACCCGCGTCGTCGCCGGCATGACCGCCGCGGCCGCCGCCCCGCCGCCTCCGGCCCCGCCCGCTGCGGCGGAAAAGCCGAAAGGATTTTTCCGAAGGCTGTTCGGCGGATGAGCGATCTGGCTCATTTCGTCGAAACGGGGGCCTCGCGATAAAGCGCCGGAAACAGCGTCCGCAGACTGTCGATTTTCGGCAGGTCGTTGATGACGATGTAAGGCGCCTGCGGATGCTGCGTCAGATAGTCCTGATGGTAGCTTTCGGCCGGGTAAAAGCGCGTCAGCGGCTCGATGCGGGTGACGATCGGCGCAGCGAAGGCGCCAGCGGCCGCCAGCTGCGCCACATAGGCGCGCGCGACCTTCTCTTGCACCGGATCGGCGACGAAAATCGCCGAGCGATATTGCGTCCCCACATCCGGGCCCTGCCGGTTCAGTTGCGTCGGATCATGGACGACGGAGAAGAACACGCGCAGAAGGTCGCCGACGCTCACCTTGGCGGGATCATAAGTGACCTCGACCGACTCGGCATGACCCGTGTCGCCTTGCGTGACCCGCGCGTAATGGGCCGTCTCGCGGTCGCCGCCGGCATAGCCCGAGACCGCGCGCGAGACGCCCTTGACGCGCTGAAACACCCCCTGGACGCCCCAGAAGCAGCCGCCCGCGACGACGAGCTTTTGCGGGCCCATCGACGCCGGGGCCGGATCATAGGCCGGCGGCGGCAGGCTGACCGCCCGTTCGGCGGCGGCCAGCGGCGTCGCCATGAGGAGCGCCATCAACAGGGCGCGCGCAACCCCTCTCATCTTACGCCTTTCCGCGCGGAACGAAGCGCAAGGCGACGCCATTCATGCAATAGCGCAGACCCGTGGGACGCGGCCCGTCGGTGAAGACATGTCCGAGATGCGCGTCGCAGCGTTTGCAGGAGACGGCGACGCGGCGCATGCCGAAGGAAGCGTCGACGCTTTCGACGACATTGATCTTGGAGATCGGCGCGAAGAAGCTCGGCCAGCCGGTCCCCGAATCATATTTGGTCTTCGAATCGAACAGCGCCGTGTCGCAGCAGACGCAGCGAAACAGCCCGTCGTCATGCGCGTCCCAATAGGGACCGGTGAAAGCGCGCTCGGTCCCGTCGCGGCGCGTGACGTCATAGGCGAGCGCCGAGAGCTGCGCGCGCCACTCGGCGTCCGGCTTCACGACCTTCTCGACCGGCTCGACGCCGAGGCTTTTGCCCGACGGGTCGAAGGCCTCGATGTCGACGCGCGCCGCGGCGCGGGCGGGAGCGGGGAAGAGGGTGAGCGCGAGGGCGCCGAAGACCGCGTCCCTGCGATTGACGCCGTCAGTGCGAGCAAAGCGAAGCAATCGAGCCCTCCGGGAAGACACATCGACCGCTCTCTTACATAGAAAGCGCCGCGCGGCGCTCAAGCTCCTCGCCTCACTTTCGGCCAAAGAGCTTTTCGATATCCGAAAGCTTCAGCTCCACATAGGTCGGCCGTCCGTGATTGCATTGCGCCGCGCCCGGCGTCGTCTCCATCTCGCGCAAGAGCGCATTCATCTCCGGCGCGCTGAGGCGGCGTCCTGCGCGCACGGAATGATGGCAGGCGCAGGTCGCGAGCACATGGTCGAGCCGGCGCGACAGGGCGCGCGCGTCGCCGGCCTCAGACAGAAGGTCGGCGATATCCTCGACGAGCCGCTTGGCGTCCACCTCGCCGAGGACCGCCGGCGTTTCGCGCACCAGCACGGCGCCGGGGCCAAAGGGTTCGAGCGCGAGGCCGAGGGCGGCAAGCTCCTCGAAAGCGCCGGCAAGCGCGTTCATGCGCGTCTCGTCGAGATCGACGACGACGGGGATGAGCAGCAGTTGCCGCTCCACGCTCGCCTCGGCGCGCTGTTTTTTGAGCTTTTCATAGACGAGCCGCTCATGCGCCGCATGCTGGTCGACGATGACGAGCCCGTCGCGGGTCTGCGCGATGATATAGGTTTCGTGCAGCTGCGCGCGCGCCGCGCCGAGCGGGGCGTCCTCCGCCGTGGCGTCGGCGAACCCCTCGTGCGGGCGGGCGTCCGCCGAAGGCGCGCCAGTCGGGAACGCCTGTTGCCGCGTCTCGGCAAAGCCTGCGGGCGCATAGGGCGACCGGGCGACGTCCCAATTGGCCGGCGCCGGGGATCGAAAGGCCGCGAAGCCGCTCGCGGCGCCCGAGCGCGTCAGCATGTCGATCGCCGCCTGCGCGCCGCTCGTGGCGCTGCGATGGCTCTTCTCGGCGAGCGCCTGTTTCAACGCGCCCACCACGAGGCCGCGCACCAGGCCCGGATCGGAAAAGCGCACTTCGGCCTTGGCGGGATGGACATTCACGTCGACGATGCGCGGATCGCAGTCGATGAACAGCACGGCGACCGGATGGCGGTCGGCGCTCAAGAAATCGAGATAAGCGGCGCGGATGGCGCCGGAAAAGAGCTTGTCGCGCACGGGGCGGCCGTTGACATAGACATATTGCGCCTGGGCGTTGCCGCGATTGTAGGTCGGCAGACCGGCGAGGCCCGAAAGGCGCACGCCTGAACGTTCCGCGTCAATCTCGAAGGCGTTGGCGCGAAACTCCTCGCCCAGCGCCTGCGCGATGCGCCGCGCCCCATCGGCGCCGCAGGCGGGATAGTCGAAGAGCGGGCCGCTGTCGGTCGAGAGCGAGAAGCGCACGTCGGGATGCGCCATGGCGAGGCGCTTGACGACATCGACGACGGCGGCCGTCTCGGTGCGCTCGGTCTTTAAGAATTTGAGCCGCGCCGGCGTCGCCGCGAACAGCGCGCGCGCTTCGATCCGCGTGCCGCGCGGCCAGCTCGAGGGCGACAGGCCGCGCTTTTCGCCGGCCTCGATGCGGATCGAAAAGCCATGCGGCGCCTCCCTGGCGCGCGTGTCGATCGAAAGATCCGCCACCGCGGCGATGGAGGGGAGCGCCTCGCCGCGAAAGCCGAGCGTCGCAATATGGGTGAGGTCGCCGTCAGGAATTTTCGAGGTCGCGTGCCGCTCGACGGCAAGCGCGAGATCGTGTTCGTCCATGCCACAGCCGTCGTCGATGACGCGAATGAGCGTGCGGCCGCCGTCCTCGATCGCGACGTCGATGCGCGTCGCGCCGGCGTCGAGCGCGTTCTCGACGAGCTCCTTCACCGCCGAGGCCGGCCGCTCCACCACCTCGCCGGCGGCGATGCGATCGACGAGGATGGGATCGAGACGACGAACGGGCATGATCAAGGGGCTTTTTTTCTCACGCGATCGGCGCCAGCACCAGCACCAGATTGTCGACGCGCACGACGCGCGCGCGGACGCCGGGCATGAGACGATCGACGGCGGCGTCAGCTGAAAGCCGCGCCTCCCAGTCGAGCCCCGACCAATGGACGCGGCCCGTCGCCTTCGTCACCTCATGCGTCGTCACCAGGTCGCGGCCGATGAGGTCGCTGCTCTGGTCTTCCTGCACGTCGGCGGCCTGAAAGCGTTGCAACGGCTTGCGGCCAAGGAGCGCAATGAGGAGGCTCAGCACCGACGCGATGGCCGCGGTTTCCAGGAGTCCCGGCCGGGCGCCCGTCGCAAAGAGCGTCGCGCTCGTGACGAGCGCGCCGACGGCGACGAACATGATCGGGGACAGGCCGACCACGAGGATATCGAAAGCGAGCAGCGCGAGGCCCGCGATCAGGCTCAGCGTGGCCGGGTCGGCAAGGAGGCTCGCGTCGATGTCGATTGCCGTCACTCCTGATTGTCCCATGGCTGCGCACGGCTCTTTGGCGCCGTCGTCGTCCCGGCGTTGACCGTCTTCAGCACGGCCATCGCCCGGGCGATCCAGCCGGCGGGATCCGCGCCATCGCCCATCAGCACCAGCGCATTGCCGGCCTTTGCGAGACGACCATACTGTTCGATCGCGGATTTCGCGACTTCGAGCTGCACCGCCTGATCGCCGCCGACCTGCGTGATCTGCTGGCGCACGAGTTCAATCGCCTTCGCCTGACCTTCGGCGCGCAGGATCGCCGCCTGTTTCTCGCCCTCGGCGCGGTTGATCTCGGATTGCTTCACGCCCTCGGATTCGAGCACGGCGGCGCGCTTGTCGCGCTCGGCCTTCATCTGCCGCTCCATCGACTGACGCAGCGACTCCGGCATCTTGATGTCCTTGATTTCATAACGCGTCACATAAGCGCCCCAGAGCTGCGCGGCGTCGGAGACAGCGCGGACCACGCGCTCGTTGATCTCGCTTCTGTTTTCGAAAGTCTTGTCGAGCTCCATCGAGCCGATGGCGGAGCGCATGGAGGTCTGCGCGAGATTGACGATCGCGCGCTGAATGTCCTCGGCGCCATAGGCGGCGTCCTTGGCGTTGATGATTTTGTAATAAAGGATGCCGTCGATGGTGACGGTCGCGTTGTCCTTGGTGATGGCGTCCTGCGCCGGCACGTCGATCACCTGCTCGCGCAGATCGAAGACATAAGCCACGCGTTCGACGATGGGATAGACGAAATTGACGCCCGCGGTGAGCGTGCGGTTGTAGCGTCCGAGCCGCTCGACGACGAGCACGCTCTGCTGCCGCACGAAACGCACCATGGTCGCGAGCGCGAGCAGCGCGACATAGGCGAACCAGAACAGCGGATTATGCAGGAATGCGAGGCCGAGGTTCAGATTATGGTCGAGAATCAGAAGGCCGACCGCGACCGCGCCAATGATGAAAAGAGGAAAGCCCATTCAAGTCCTCCGGCTGAGCGGCAAGGCAGGCCAGTGGCCCGTGTAGGCGGGATCATTGCGCCGCCGCGCCGCCGCCAATGTGCGCCGGCGCATGCGCCGCAATCGCGCGCTGCGTCGCCCCCGATCATGGAGTTTTCCGCCACCAGCTCTCCAGCGTCGGCCCGAAGATCGGCGAGCCGTAGCGCGGCAGGCGCTCGGGCCGCGTCAGGTCAGCGGAGTGGGCGATCCATTGCTCGGAAGCGTGGAACAGCGGCGCCACGTAAAAGCCCGACAGCAGCACGCGGTCATAGGCGCGCACGGCGGCGACGAAATCCTCGTCGCTTTTCGCGGCGAGCACCGCCGCGATGAGCCCGTCGATCGCGGGCGAGGCGGCGCCGGCGAGATTGAAGGAGGCTTCCTGCGTCGCGCTCGACGAACCCCAGCGCATGCGCTGCTCATTGCCCGGCGAGGCCGAGGCGACATATTGGCCGATCATCATGTCGAAATCGAATTTCTGGCGCCGCCGCTGATATTGCACTTCGTCGACGAGACGCACGCGCGCCTCGACGCCGATGCGAGCGAGCGTCGACGCGTAGCTCAGCGCCAGTCGCTCCTGATCGCGATCTTTCACCATGATCTCGAAGGAGACGGGCGCGCCGTCCTTTGCGAGTTTTCCGTCCTCCAAGCGATAGCCGGCGGCCGCCAGCAGATCGAGGGCGCGCCGCGCCATCTCGCGGTCGCGCCCGGTGCCGTCGCTCACCGGCGGCCGCCATTTGCCTTCGAGAATGTCGGCGCGCACGGCGTCGGGATAGGGCGCGAGCAAGGCCCGCTCCTTGGCGTTCGCGGGACGGCCCGACGACGACAGCTCCGATTCGTCGAAGAAGCTCTTCGTGCGGGTATAGAGGCCCGAATAGTAATTGGCGTTGACCCACTCGAAATCGAACATCATGCCGAGCGCCTCGCGCAGCCTGACGTCGGCAAAGAGCGGCCGCCGCGTATTGAAGACGAAGCCGTTCAAGCCCTTGGGATTGTCGTTCTTGAGCGATTCCTTCACGACGCGCCCGTCGCGCAGCGCTGGAAAGTCGTAGGAGGTCGACCAGCGCGTCGTGCTCGTCTCGTCGCGATAATCGATCAGGCCGGCCTTGAACGCCTCGAACAGCGAATTGCCGTCGCGGAAATACTGGATGTCGATCTCGTCGAAATTGTAGAGGCCGCGCTGGCTCGGCGCGTCGGCGCCCCAGTAGTTGGGATCGCGGCGCAACAGCACGCGCGCGCCGGGCTGGGCGTCTTCGACGACATAGGGACCGGAGCCGATCGGCTTGGCGAGCGTCGCGTCCGTGAAGGTGTCGGCCTTGGTCGCATGTTTGGGCAAGATCGGCATAATGGCCAGAATGAGCGGCAGTTCGCGGTCATCGACGCCGGTCAGGTCATAACGCACCGTGTGAGCGTCGGGCGCCTCGATGGATTTCACGAGCCCATAGGCGATCCGCTGCTGCGGACGGCCCTTCGATTTCAGGAGGTTGAAGGAGAACAGCACGTCCTCCGCGGTGATCGGGGCGCCGTCCGAGAAATGCGCGCGCGGATCGAGATGGAACGTCACATGCGTGCGGGCGGGATCGATCTCGACCGACCGCGCGATCAGCGGATAGAGCGTGAAGGGCTCGTCCTGCGAGCGCGCCATCAGGCTTTGAAACACATTGCCGACGAGCCCCTGCGCCGCCGTGCCGGATTTGACGTTGAAGGGGTTGAGGCTGTCGAAGGTTCCCGGCAGCCCGACGCGCAGCCGGCCGCCTTTCTTCGCCTGCGGGTCGGCGTAAGGGAAGTGGTCGAAGTTCGCCGGCAGCGCCGGCGCGCCATGCACGGAGAGCGCATGCGTCGGCTCCGCGGCTCCGGCTGGCGCGGTCGCGGCGACGATCAGGAGGGCGGCCGCGAGGGCGCGGCCGGGCCGGCCGAAGACGCCGTGGCCGCGAATCGTATGAGACGTCATAGCCCGACCATAGTCGAACATGTGGCGGCTTGAAGCCCGCGGGCGGGCTTCATTCCGCCGCATTTGGCAAATTTTAAGGATGTCCGGCCGTCCAAAGGGACGCAACGCCCTTCGGACCCGCTGGAAATCGTCGCCGTGACGCTGTAAAGAGCTTTGCCGTCGACCAAGGCGCGACGTCGCGCCGCGGTCGAGGCGCGGTAGGGCAAGGGTTTTCACGGCGCCAGTTTTTGCGCCCGCGCGTGCGGCGCCCCCGCGACGACGAGACAACGATAATTTGCTGACGCCGGAACAGCGCCGGCTAGCAGACAAGCGAAAGGGACTTCCTCATGTCGATCCTCTTCCCGCGGTCCGCCGCGGTTGCGTTGGCGGGAGCCTTGCTGCTCGCCGGCTTCTCCGCGCAGGCCCAGCAGGCTCCGGCCCCCGGCGGCGCGCCCGCCCAGCAGCAGCCGGCGCAGCCAGCGGGTCCGATCGCCGCCAATCTGCAGGCGGTCCAGCCCGACTGGACCAAGGTCTGCGGCACGGACCAGGCGACGAAGAAGGAAATCTGCTACACGACCCGCGACTTCGGCGCGGCCGCCAAGGAAGGCGACGCCCCGCAGCCGCTGCTCGCCCTCGCCGTCTACGATCCCAAGGCGGACGACACCAAGATCATCCGCCTGCTGCTGCCGCCGGGGCTCATGTTGAAGCCGGGCTTCCGCTTCGCGATCGACAAGGGACCGGTCGAATCCGGCGCCTTCGAGATCTGCTTCCCGAACGGCTGCTTTGCTGAGGCCAAGGTCAAGAAGACGGTCATCGACGGCATGAAGAAGGCCGAGAAGATGATGATCGTGGTCAAGAACCAGGCCAACGCCGAAGTGACCTTCTACCTGCCTCTGGCCAATTTCGGAAAGGCCTTCGACGGCCCGGCGATCGACCCGAAGGTGCTCGAGGAGCAGCAGAAGAAGCTTCAGGAAGAGTTGCAGAAGAAGGCCGAAGAAGAGCGCAAGAAGCTCGAGGCCAAGGGCTCCGCCGAAAAGAAGTAAGGACGGCTTAGAAAAGGAAAACGCCCGCGTCCCAAACGCGGGCGTTTTTTTTGTGCATCGCGTCTGGCGGCGGGCGCACGCGTCGCCCGGACGTCTTCGCTGCGCTGTCAAACGTCGTCGGCGCAAAGAAGCGCATTGGGTCCGGACGCCTTCGCGACTTGCCGGATGAGGTCGTCAGCAATGCGGGTTAGGGCGCGGCTCGGCGTCCGATCTCTCAATGCCGCTTGGGCGCGCGCATCCGATAGACGCCGTCGTCGTCGCGCTCGAACGTCTCCTCGACCTGGGGATGGCGGACGGGGTCGCCGGAGGTGTCGGGCAGGAGATTCTGCTCCGAGACATAGGCCACATATTCGGTTTCGGCGTTCTCGGCGAAGAGATGGTAGAAGGGCTGGTCCTTGCTTGGCCGCAGCTCTTCGGGAATCGAGAGCCACCACTCCTCGGTATTGGCGAACACCGGGTCGACGTCATAGATGACGCCGCGGAAGGGGTAGCGTCGATGCTTCACGACTTGCCCGATCCCGAATTTTGCAACGCTCTTTCTCGGCATTCTTCCGACGCCTTAACGCGGTTTTTACTCGTCTCTCTGGTAACGCGCCGCGCCCGGCGCCGTCAACGGCGCATTCACGCGCCGCCAAACGGGCCAAAGACTCAACAAATAACTTCGCGCTAGGCCTGCAGCGCCGCGACCCCGGGCAGGGTTTTGCCTTCGAGCCACTCGAGGAAGGCGCCGCCGGCCGTGGACACGTAAGAAAATTCCTGAGCGGCATGGGCCTGATTGAGCGCCGCCACCGTGTCGCCGCCGCCGGCGATCGACAACAGCTTGCCTTCGACGGTCAATCGCGCCGCCGTTTGGGCGACGGCGCTCGTGCCCTCTTCGAAGGGCGGCAGTTCGAAGGCGCCGAAGGGGCCGTTCCAGACGAGCGTCTTGCATTTGGCGAGAAGCGATTCGACATGGGCGACCGACTTCGGCCCCACGTCGAGAATCATGTCGTCCTGCGCGACATGTTCGACCGAGACGATATGCGACGGCGCATGCGCCTCGAATTTCTTGGCGACGGTGGCGTCGACGGGGAGAACCACCGTGCAATTGGCGGCTTTGGCTTTCTCGAGAATGTCGCGCGCCGTCGCGGCGAGGTCGTGCTCGCACAGCGACTTGCCGACCGCCTTGCCTTGCGCGGCGAGGAAGGTGTTGGCCATGCCGCCGCCGATGACGAGATAGTCGACCTTGGCGACGAGATTGCCGAGCAATTCCAGTTTGGTCGAAACCTTGGCGCCGCCGACGATCGCCATCACCGGGCGCGCCGGGCTGGTCAGCGCCGATGAAAGCGCCTCCAGTTCCGCCTGCATGGTGCGGCCGGCGATGGCGGGGAGTTTATGCGCCAGCCCCTCGGTCGTGGCGTGCGCGCGATGCGCCGCCGAGAAGGCGTCGTTGACGAAAATATCGCCGAGTTTCGCTACGTCATCGACGAAGGCGGGATCGTTCTTTTCCTCGCCCTTGTGGAAGCGGGTGTTTTCGAGGAGCGCGACCTCGCCGTCCTTCAGGCCGGCGACGACGGCCTCGGCGGGCGCGCCCACGCAATCGTCGGCGAACGTCACCTTGCGCTTGAGATAATGTTCGAGCGTGGGGAGCGTGTGGCGCAGCGACTCCTCATCGACGCGCTGCCCCTTGGGCCGGCCGAAATGCGAGAGCAGCACGACCTTGCCGCCCTTCTCGGCGATCTCATTGATCGTCGGCAGGATGCGCTCGATGCGGGTTGCGTCGGTGACCCGGCCTTCCTCCATCGGAACATTGAGATCGACGCGCAGGAGCACGCGTTTGCCTTTGACGTCGACGTCATCGAGGGTGCGGAAGGCGGTCATCTGCGGGCTCCACAATCGTCGTTTACAAAAGCGACGCGGGCCGAAAACGGCCCGCGTCAAAGGTCGTCGTCAGGAGCGCTTCAGATCAGCGACCCGATCAGCGCCGCTGTATCCGTCATGCGGCCGGAGAAGCCCCATTCATTGTCGTACCAGGAGAGGATGGAGACGAGATTGCCGTCCATCACCTTGGTCTGGTCGAGGTGGAACGTCGACGAGGCCGGGTTGTGGTTGAAGTCGATCGAGACGAGCTTTTCCGTCGTATAGGCGAGCACGCCCTTCATCGGCCCGTCGGCGGCGGCGATGATCGCCGCGTGGATCTCGTCCTTGGTCGTCGGCCGCTTGGCGATGAACTTCAGGTCCACGGCGGAGACGTTCGGCGTCGGCACGCGAATCGCGAAGCCGTCGAGCTTGCCGTTGAGCTCCGGCAGGACGAGGCCGACGGCCTTGGCGGCGCCCGTCGAGGTCGGGATCATCGACAGCGCGGCGGCGCGGGCGCGGTAGAGGTCCTTGTGGAAGGTGTCGAGCGTCGGCTGGTCGCCCGTGTAGGAGTGGATCGTCGTCATGATCCCCTTCTCGATGCCGATCGCGTCGTTCAGCACCTTCGCCACCGGCGCGAGACAATTCGTCGTGCAGGAGGCGTTGGAGACGATCAGATGGTCCTTCGTCAACTTGTCGTGGTTGACGCCGTAGACGACGGTGAGATCCGCGCCGTCGCCGGGGGCCGAGACAAGCACGCGCTTGGCGCCCGCGTCGAGCAGCAGCTTCGCCTTGTCGCGCGCGGTAAAGAGGCCCGTGCATTCCAAAGCGACGTCGACGCTGAGATCCTTATAGGGAAGCTCCGCCGGGTTCTTGATGGCGGTGACCTTGATTGGGCCGCGACCAACGTTGATCGTGTCGGCCTCGACCTTCACCTCGTGCGGGAAGCGTCCATGGACCGAATCGTAGCGCAACAGATGGGCGTTGGTTTCGACCGAGCCCAGGTCGTTGATGGCCACGACCTCGAGGTCCGTGCGGCCGGATTCGACGATGTAGCGAAGGATGTTGCGGCCGATACGCCCGAAGCCGTTGATGGCCACTCTGACGGTCATATGGAAAATCTCCTTGTCGCCGCCTGTTTCGCGAGAAAGGCGGCTCTCGCCCTGCTGCGTCTGCGCGCCGCGCGCCGGGCCGTGATGTCGAGGCGAGCGTGTGATAGCACCTCGCGTCCCCCTGTCAACGCGTCGGCGCGCCGCGCGCGGGCCGCGAAGGCGGGCGCCCGGGGCGTTTCTCCCCGCGGCTTCCGTCCAGGCGGCTTCGGAAAGGCCCGATTCATGCTACCAACGTCCTGCGGCGAATCGGCAAGCGCCGGCCGCAACCTCTTCCGCCGCGAGAAATAGGGCGCCGCCCGGCGATGACGCATCCAGAAAAGTCCGCGGAAAAGCTCGACGCCGCGCTTGCGCGCCTCAAGACCGCGCTGGAACAGCTCGAGCGCACGGTCGCCGTGCGGCTCGAGGACGATCTCTCCAGCGCCGAGCTCGAGGAGGAGCTCGCCATCATGCAGGACGACCGGGGGCGCCTCGCGCTCGAACTCGACGACGCGCTCGCCCGCGTCAGCGCCTTGGAAAAAACCCGCGACGAGGTGCTGCGGCGCCTCGACCACGCGAGTGCGGGGGTCGCCGCCGCGCTCGAGACCGCCGTCGCAGCGCGGGGGGAGGAGTAGCGCCATGGCCGCCGTCCTGGTCAATATCGCCGGCCGCGCCTATCGCCTCTCCTGCGACGATGGCGAGGAGCCCCGGCTCGAGGAGCTCGCGCGCTACGTCGAGGGCAAGATCCTGAATATGAAGGACAGTTTCAAGGAGATCGGCGAGCAGCGCATCGTCGTCATGGCGGCGCTGGCCATCGCCGACGAGTCCATGGACTGCCGGGGCAAGGCGGAGGCGATGGAACGCGAAGTGACAACGTTGCGCGCCGAGCTCGACGCAACGAAAAAGGCCGTCGCCGCGCTCGAGGAAAAAGTCGCGAGCGCCGTCGACGACGCCGCGCGGCGGCTTGAGCAGCTGCATTCCGATCTGCAAAAGCCGGCGCCGCTCGAGGATTTTCCGCTGTAGGCGGAAGGCCACCGCCGCGCCGATCTCGCCTGAGGGGCCGCTCCTACTTGCCCCAGTTTTCGACGCTTTGATCGCGCTTGGCCTTCTGAAGGTCGTCGGCGAAGGTCGAGTATTGGTGATTGAGCTTCTCAGCCGTCATCGCCACGCCGCCATCCGACATGATGGCGATCTTCATCTGCTCCGTCGCCATGCGATCGAGTTCGTTGATCCATTGATTGACGTGGGTGAGCAGCTTGTCTTTGCGCTCTTTTTGAATCGGCCCCGGGGTGGTGTCGCCGGCGAGGGCGATCTCGGCTTTGGCGTCCTCGATCTGTTTGTCGAGATCGGCGACCTTCGCGTCGTCGTGTGCGGCCTCGGCCTCCTTTTTCGCCTTTTCGAGATTATCGAGGCCGTTCTTGAGCCAGCTCGACTGGATGCTCAGCAGCGAGTCGCGCGCGACGCCGGTGAGATTGAAGCCGTTGGGGATCGGGAAATAAGGGCCGAGCTTGGCCGCCTGCGCCGGAGCGGCGAGGCCGAGCGCGCCGGCGACGAGCGCCGCCGCCAGGGCGGACCGCAGCCCCACCGTTTTGGTGACAAAAAACATTGATTTCACTCCCCTGTGGGCGCGCCGGTTTGCCTTGAGGCGCGCTTGTCATTGGGCAGAACTTGGGACATCCCCGCCAGTCTTGCAAGACCGCAGGGGGCCGTGGGCGCCGGTGACGACCGAGCCGGCGTCGCTTGACGCAAGCGGCCATTCGCGCGACTCTCCGCCCCGCCGGGGGAGCCCCGCCCGGCGGCGCTTGCGCGCCGTCACGGGGCTGAGAGGCTGCGGGGGCGTCATGAGGCGCCGGGCGCGGCGACCCTTCGAACCTGATCCAGTTCCAATGCTGGCGGAGGGATGGTGACCAGCTTTTCGAGATTGGGGCGCGGGCCATGCGCGCGCGGGTGATCGGGGCCGGCGTTGCCGGGCTCTGCGCGGCCTTTGCGCTGGCGCGCCGCGGCGTCGCGGTCGAGCTCGTCGAGCGCCAGGAGGCGCCGGGGCAGGGCTGTTCGCGCTTCGCCGGCGGCATGATCGCGCCCTGGTGCGAGCTGGAAAGCGCCGAGCCCATCGTCGCGCAACTGGGCGAGGAGGCGCTCGGCTTCTGGACGCGCGACATTCCCGTCGCGACCGTCGCCGGCAGTCTCGTGATCGCCGCGCCGCGCGAGCGCGCGGAGCTTTCTGACTTCGCCCGCCGCACGGCGCGCTTCGAGCGGCTCGACGCCGGGGGCGTCGCGGCGCTCGAGCCAGACCTTTCCGGCCGTTTCGAGCAAGCGCTGTTCTTTCCGCAGGAGGCGCATCTCGATCCGCGCGCGGCGATGCAGGCGCTGGCGTCGCGCCTCGCCGCGACGCCAGACGTCGAGACCCGCTTCGGCGTCGAGGCTGAAAACCTTGCGTCGCCCCCGGACTGGACCCTCGATTGCCGGGGGTTCGCGGCGCGTGACGCGCTTCCTGGCTTGCGCGGCGTCAAGGGCGAGATGCTGGTGCTGCGCAGCGACGAGATTTCGCTGTCGCGCCCGGTGCGCATGCTGCATCCGCGCCGACCTGTCTATGTCGTGCCGCGCGGCGAGGGGCTGTTCATGGTCGGCGCGACCATGATCGAGAATGAGGAGCGCGCGCGCGTGACGGCGCGCTCGGTGGTGGAGCTCGTCAATTCGGCCTTCGCCATTCACCCCGCCTTCGCCGAGGCGGAGATCGTCGAAATGGGCTCGGACGTGAGGCCGGCCTTTCCCGACAATCTTCCGCGCCTTATCCGGCGCGGCCGGACGATCTATATCAATGGGCTCTACAGGCATGGGTTCCTGCTGGCCCCGGCGCTCGCGCGCCGCGCCGCCGAGGTCGTTCTCGACGGAGCCTATTTCCCGGAGGTCATGGATGCGGATTCAGGTGAACGGGCGACCGCGTGACGTGTCGGCCACGACGCTCGACGCCCTGTTGCGCGAATTGGGCTATGAGGACCAGAAGGTCGGCACGGCGCTCAATCAGGAGTTCGTGCGCGACAAGGATCGCGAGAAAACCCAACTGCAGGAGGGCGACGCCGTCGAAATCGTCACGCCGCGGCAGGGAGGTTGAAGGCTTTTTCCATGGGCGCCGCCGATCCTTTCACCCTCTATCACGCGCCGCTGCGCTCGCGGCTGTTGCTCGGCACGGCGCGTTATCCGTCGCCGGCCATCCTCGCCGAGGCGGTTCGCGCCTCGGCGTGCGAAATCGTCACCGTGTCCCTGCGCCGCGAGGCCGGCGGCTCGCGCGCCGGCGAGAGCTTCTGGGGGCTCATCCGCGAGATTGGCGTGCGGGTCTTGCCCAACACGGCGGGCTGCCGGACGGCGCGCGAGGCGATCGCCACGGCGCAAATGGCGCGCGACGTCTTCGAGGCCGACTGGATCAAGCTCGAGGTGATCGGCGAGGAAGATACGCTTCAGCCGGACGTTTTCGGCCTCATCGAGGCGGCCCGGGCGCTGTCTGCGGAAGGCTTCAAGGTCTTTCCCTATACGACCGACGATCTCGTCGTCGCCGAGAAGCTGCTCGACGCGGGCTGCGAAGTCCTCATGCCCTGGGCGGCGCCGATCGGCTCGGGGCGCGGCGTCAACAACGCCTTTGCGCTTCGGGCGCTGCGCGCGCATTTCCCGGGCGTGCCGCTCATCGTCGACGCCGGACTTGGCGCGCCCTCCCACGCCGTCGCGGTGATGGAGATGGGCTATGACGCGGTGCTGCTCAACACCGCCGTCTCGCGCGCTGGCGACCCCGTCGCCATGGCGCGGGCGTTCGGCCTCGCGGTCGAAGCCGGCCGTCTGGCGCATCTTGCAAAGCCGATGACGCCCCGCGACATGGCTGAGCCCTCGACGCCGGCGCTCGGCCGGCCCTTTGGGGACGTCGCCTGAATGCGCCGCCCGGCGCAACGCCTCCATTCCCTTTCGCCTGCTATGGCTTGCCGTAGAAGGAGCAGCAGTTGACCGTATCGAACCTCGATCCGTTCTATCTTATCGTCGATCGATCGGACTGGCTGACGCGCCTGCTGCCGCTTGGCGTGAAACTCGTGCAACTGCGGGTGAAGGACCGTTCGGGACCCGAATTGCGCGCCGAGATCGCCCGCGCCCGGGATCTCTGCCGGGCGGCGGGAGCGCAGCTCGTCGTCAATGACTATTGGGAGCTCGCGATCGAGGAGGGTTGCGACTTCGTTCATCTCGGGCAGGGCGATCTCGATACGGCCGACATTGCGGCGCTGCGCCGGCATGGGGTGCGCTTGGGCGTCTCGACGCATGACGACGCCGAGCTCGAACGCGCTCTGGCGCTTTCGCCCGATTATGTCGCGCTCGGTCCGGTCTGGCCGACGCTGCTCAAGAAGATGGATTTCGCGCCGCAAGGGCTCGATCGGCTGGCGGCGTGGAAAAGGCGCGTCGGCGAGATTCCGCTCGTCGCCATCGGCGGGTTGACTCCGGGGCGCGCCTGTCTCGCGCTCGCCTCCGGCGCCGACAGCGCCTGCGTGGTGACCGACGTCTTGCGCGCGACGGACCCCGAATCGCGCACGGTGGAGTGGGTCGCCGCCACCGCGCCCTGGCGGGAGGCGGGCGAATTGGTCCGCCCCTTCGCGGCGGATTACCCCGGCGCGAGAATCCTGCCGTCGCCCAATCACGGTCCACGCGCACGGTCCGTCTCCGCGCTGGTTCTGCATTACACCGGCATGCCGAGCGCTGAGTCGGCGCTCGAGCTCTTGTGCTCGCCCATTCACGAGGTTTCGGCGCATTACGTCGTCGAGGAGGACGGGGCCGTGTTGCAGCTCGTGCCGGAGGCGCGACGCGCCTGGCATGCCGGCGTCAGCTCCTGGGCCGGCGAAACGGACATTAATTCCGCCTCGATCGGCGTCGAGATCGTTCACCCCGGCCACATTGATCCGCACCCGTATCCCACCCCGCAGATCAACGCCGTCATCGCCCTTTGCCGCGATATTTGCGCGCGTCGCGCCATTGCGCCGCAGCGGGTTCTCGCGCATTCCGACATTGCGCCGCGCCGCAAGATCGATCCTGGCGAGTTCTTCCCCTGGGACGCCCTCGCCGCGGCGGGCGTCGGCCGCGACATTGCGCCCATGCCCCCGGATACGGGTCCGGCGCTCGATCTCGACATGGCGGGCGCAGCCGTGTCGGATCTTCAACGCCGGCTTTCGGCTTTCGGCTACAAGGTCACCGAGACCGGCGTCTATGACGAGGACACCGCCGCCGCCGTCTCCGCCTTTCAGCGTCACTTTCGCCGCGCGCGGGTCGACGGCCGCGCGGACGCGTCCACCCTCGACGCGTTGACGCGGCTTCTCGCTCTGTCGGGAGCAGATCATGTCTGAGCGCAGGAAACGCGCGGTCGTCGTCACCGGCGCGTCGACGGGGATCGGCGAAGCCTGCGTCGCGCTGCTGGTCGAAAGCGGCTTCTTTGTCTTCGGCTCGGTGCGCAAAGACGCCGACGCTGCGCGGCTGCAGGCGCGTTTCGGCGCCGATTATGCGCCGCTCCTGTTCGACGTGACCGACGGCGAAGCCGTCGCCGCCGCAGCGCGCGAAGTCGAGCAATGGCTCGACGGCGGGACGCTCTTCGGGCTCGTCAACAACGCCGGCGTCGCCGTGCCGGGACCGTTGCTGCATCTCGACATCGAGGATTTCCGTCGCCAGATCGAAACCAATCTGACGGGTCAATTGCGCGTGATACAGGCCTTTGCGCCGCTCCTGGGCGCGCGCCGGCCGCAGGGCGGCCCGCCCGGCCGCATCGTCAATATGAGTTCGGTCGCCGGGCGACACGCCTCGCCTTTTCTGGGCGCCTATAACGCCTCGAAATTCGGACTCGAGGGCATGTCCGACGCCTTGCGGCGCGAATTGACCGTCTATGGGATCGACCTCATTCTGATTGAGCCGGGCATGATCGCGACTCCGATCTGGGAAAAAGCCGATCGCGCCGATGTCAGCGCTTTCGAGGGCACCATTTACGAGCCCGCGGCGGGTCTCGTGAAAAAATGGGCGGTCGAAGGAGGCCGCGCGGCGCCTGGCCCCGAGACGGTTGCGCAGGCCGTGCTGCGCGCGCTGACGGCGCCGCGGCCCCCCGTCCGCATACCGGTGCACGCCGGAAACATGCTGGGCTTGCTTCCGGCGCGGCTCGTGGACTGGTTGATCGCCTGGCGGCTCGGCTTCCACGACATTCGCAGGGGGCTCGCCGCCCGATCCACAGGAGAGAAGAATGGCCTCTGATCAACAAGCGCCGCATGGCGTCGTGTGCTGGAGCGAACTCGGCGTGCACGATGTCGCGCGGGCTCAGAAATTCTACGCCGAGACGCTCGGCTGGCGTTTCGAGCCGATGCACATGCCGGACATGACCTATTGGATCATCTGGTCCGGCGAGGCGCGGGTCGGCGGCATGTTCGAAATGAAGGAAGCCGTTTTCGAGAACGTTCCCGAACACTGGCTGACCTATATCGCCGTCGACGACGTCGACGCGCGTCTGGCCAGGGCCGTCGCCGCGGGCGCCAAAATCTGCAAGGACGCGTTCGACATCCCGGGCGTAGGGCGCATGGCGGTGCTCGCCGAGCCGGGCGGCGCCATTGTCGCATGGATGACGCCGCGGCCCGCCGGCTAGCCGCTTCCCGCGCTGCGCGACCCCACGCGCTCAGAGCCGCGTGGCGGGGTCCACATGCGTAAGGGGCCGCAGGAATTGGCAGGCGATCTCGCCGTCGCGCACGCGAACGACTTTCGCCGCGGTGGCGCCGATGAGAACCTCGTCGCCGATGCGCACGTCGTGTTCGCTGTCGAGCGCGACTCCGGAGGTGGAGAGGCTTCGAATCCGCACGACATGCTCATCGCCATTCGGCAGGGTGAGGATGCTGATCTCATTTTCCGGCTTGATGCGTTCGTGGCGACGGCGATCCTTGGCCTCGTGCCGGTTTACGCGCCAGGCGAGCTGGCCCGCGAGTTTCTCGCGTTTGCGCGGCGTCAATTGCAGGCTCATGTCGAAGCCGATCTCGGTGAGGCGGGATATGGAGCCCGTCAGCCGGCCGAGCTCGCTGAGATAGATGACGACTCTTGCGCCGACCGTCGACACCACGGGCGCGAAGAGCGACGCCTCGTCCGCCGACATCTCATAGGTGTGGCATTCGTATTCGCCTTTCGATCCCACGAGCATGTATCGGCCAGCAAGAGAGATTTTCACGCGCGCCGGGTCCTTCCGACGCTCGGCCTGGCCGTTTGCATGAGGGAGAATTGCGTCCATCGTCGCCGCACCGAATCTCGCGCCCGCGCCGAGGAGGACGGGCTTGTGAACGGCACGATAGCTGAAAAAACTGCCTAAACCTTTACGGCAGGCCTCGCCCGCTGCTTTGCAACAAAAAATGCGTCGCGGCGCAGGGAAACATTCGGCGCTACGGCGGGGACGGCCCGGTCCAAGGTCGTCGCCGGCGGCGGCTTTTGCGGGCCCTTCTCCTCGCCTATGCTCTTCAAAAAAAGAGGAAAGGCCATGCTCGATAAATTACCGCCGTCGCTTCTCAAACCCATCGGGCTGACGCTCGGCTGGGCCTTTCTGCTGATGTCGATCCTGGCCATTCCCTTAAGCGTCGTGACCTTGATGCGCTGGTTTTCGCTCTCCTGGTGGCTGGCCCTCCCCGGCGTTTTTCTCGTCAGCATCATCCCTTACGCCGGGCGCTTCGCTTATCTCGGCCTGGCGCTGATCGGCGCCTGGTACGTGATCGACGCGGGCTTCAGCCTCCGGGGCGCCGTTGGTCCTTTCATCGACTGACAACGTCAGTCGCGGGCGCAGGCTTTCGCGAAAAGACCGGCGTAAAAGGACGGAACCTTCGACCACGACTGCGTCGCGGGATAGACGCTCCGCGTCGCGCCCGCGGCCATATGGCCTTCGCGCCAGTCGCCGCCATCGGACCGGTAAGCATGTTTCTCGCAGTCGAAAACCACTTGTTCGATCTCCGACAGGCCTTTCTCGGAAAGCTTGAAGCTTGCGGCTTCGCGGGCCTGCGGATCATAATCGGTCAGCGCCCGCACCCTGACCGATCGGTCGGCGAGGGTCTCGCGGGACGTTGCGTCGAGATAGACTTTGGAAAAGTCGTCCTGTCCCACGAGTCGCCACTCGGCGGCGGCGGGGGTCGACAGCAACAGTAAGGGAAGAACGAACGCGCGCCGTGTCATGAAAGCCTCCTCGGTCATTGAAGACGCACAGCGCAAAGGGCTCGTCGATGGTTCCCCGCGACCCTGAGACGGCGCCGCCGCTCGCCTCGCTCGCCGATCTCGTCTCGGCGGTCTTCAACGGCGCGCCGACGCCCGAGGCGGCTGCGGTCTATAGCGCGCAGCTGACTGCGCTTATTTCACTCTACATCTGCTTCGTCGCCGTCTTCCTCATCGGCGTCTATGTGCGCGCCGTCAAGGGACGGCGCGACATGCGCGCCGCGCCGCGCATGTTCAAGATCTGGATCGCTTATTCGCTGATGTTCGCCGTTCTCGTCGTCGCGGCGAATGTCGCCTGGTTCTATTTTTCAGCCTGACTCTCAGTCCGGGACTTTCACGCGCGCGGCGCGGCGGCGATTTTCGGCCGCCGCGCGGTCGAGCTCAGCGCTCGCCGCCTGCAGCTCGGCGGCCGTCTTTCGTTTTTCAGGCCTCGGCGTAAAGGGCTGGTAGTCCATTCGCTCGGGGCGGGACTCGCGCACGAAGTCCGGCGCGGCCGGGGGCGGCTTGCGAATGCCGAGCGCATCGAAAACCCCGCCGATGAGCTGACCGCCCGTCGCGGGCGGCGCCTCTTGGGCGGCGGCGGGGCTCGAGAGAGTGATAAGAGCGGCGGCGAACAGGTGACGGAACTGGATCATGGCGCGATCAAGCCCAAGGATTTGGGCGGGAAAAGGGCTTTAGACCCAACCGGCGATCTCGCGTCGCGCCAGCGTCTCGATGAGCGCCACGCCTTCGTCGCTGTCGTTGAGGCAGGGCAGGCGGGCGAATTTCTCCCCGCCCTTTTCGAGGAAGAGCTCGCGGATTTCGACGCCGAGCTCCTCGATGGTTTCGAGACAGTCGGCCGAAAAGCCGGGCGCGACGATCGCCAGGCGCTTGACGCCGCTCTCCGCCAGCTCGGCGACGACGTCGCTCGTATAGGGCCCGATCCATTTGGCCGGGCCGAAGCGCGACTGGAAGGACAGGCGCAACCTGTCTTCCGCCATGCCGAGCGCCGCGCCCAGTAGGCGCCAGGTCTCCTCGCAATGCTGGCGATAGGGATCGCCGCGATCGACTTGCGCCTGCGGCAGGCCGTGGAAGGAGGCGAGAACGACCTCGGGCTCGAAATCGAGCGCCGCGAGACCGCGCCGGACGCCTGCCGCCAAGGCGTCGATGTAAGCGGGATCGTCGTAATAAGGCGCGCCGATGCGCAGGGCCGGCTGCCGGCGCATCCGCATGAGCGCCGCAAAGGCGGCGTCGGCGACCGAGGCGTTGGTCGAGGCCGCATATTGGGGATAAAGCGGCAAGAGCGCGATGCGCTCGCAGCCCTTGGCCATGAGCGCCTCGATCTGCGAGGCGATCGAGGGCGATCCGTAGCGCAGGGCGTAATCGACGATAACCGGCGCCTTGCCGTCGAACTTGCGGGCCGCGAGCCTTTCGGCCTGGCGCCGGGTGATCGTTTTCAGCGGCCCCTCGCCAATGTCGTGGTTCCAGATCGACTGATAGGCCTGCGCCGATTTCTTCGGCCGCGTATTGAGGACAATTCCGTAAAGGATCGGCAGCCAGAGCGGCCGCGGCAGGTCGACGACGCGCGGATCAGAGAGAAATTGCGCCAGATAGCGGCGCACCGAAGGGGGATCGGGCGCGTCGGGCGTGCCCAGATTGACGAGCAGAAGTCCGACAGGCGTATCCAGCGACGTCACGGGCGCATCCTTTCGAAAGCGGCGCGTTCGTCCTCGGCCATGTGGAAGCTTTGCGCCGGCCCGGGAAAGGCGCCCGCGCGCACCTCGGCCGCATAGGCGCCGACCGCCGCGCGCAGCGCCGCGCCAATGTCTGCATAGCGCCGGTTGTGCTTGAAGTCACGCGTCGTCACGCCGGCGAGGTCGTTGACGACGAGAACCTGCCCGTCGACGTCGGGCCCCGCGCCAATGCCGATCGTCGCCGCTCTCACGCTGCGCGAAATGCGGGCGGCGAGTTCCCGGGGGACGAGCTCCAGCACCAGGAATTTCTGCCCGGCGGCGTCTCCGGCAAGGGCGTCATCCAAGAGCTTGGCGGCCGCGGCGGCCGTTTTGCCCTGCCGGCGCTTCACCTCCTGATGCTGCGATTCGAGCCCCAGATGGCCGCAGACGTCGAAGCCCGCCGCGGTCAAGGCCGCGACGACGTCGGGCTGCGCGCCCTCGAACTTGACGCAGTCGGCGCCCGCGTCGCGCAGCAGGCGGGAGCTCGTAAGCGCCTGTTCGGGCGTGTCGTAGGTCGCGAAAGGAAGATCGCCGATGAGATAGACGTCGGGCGCGCCCCGGCGGACGGCGGCGATGTGATGGGCCATGTCGGCGAGCGTCACCTCGCGCTCATGGGCGTAGCCCAGCACATTCACCCCGACGCTGTCGCCCACGAGGATAATGTCGACGCCCGCCTCGACCTCGATGCGGGCCGTCGGCGCGTCATAGGCGGTGACGACGACGATCTTTTCGCCGCGTCGTTTCTTGTCGAGAAAGAGATCGGCTTTCGACACGCAGGGCTCCCGCTGTCGTCAGGCTTGCCGCCGCCCCGGCGGAGCGACGCGCCTCCGAGGCGTTGTTTAGCGCGCGCCGGCGTTTTTGCAGGCGTGGGGCTGGCCGGGGACGCGGATGCCCTCGAAGTCGCCGCATTTGTCGCAGGCCGAGAGCGCCAGGGCGAGGCCAAGAAGCGTCAGAACCATCGCCAATCTGCTTTTCATGCGCTCCCCCGCGGCCAATTGCGCGCGGAACATAGCCTCGCGCGCCGGCGGCGACAAGAACGGGAGCCTGCGCAGCGGCGCGGGCGCTTGCATCCTGCGCAAACCCGCGTATAAGGCGCGCATCGCGAGGTTCCCGGCCGGGGGCTGAACGGAAGCGTCCGTCAAGGGCGAGGGGTCTCCCGTCTTCCCGTGTCTCCGCCTTCGAACTCATTTCCTCTCGAGCCTTTCCCATCGGCTCGAAGGGCTTGGCGCCGGAACGGCTCGCGGCAACGGAAAGGCGAAAATCCATGCCTCTTTATGAGCATGTCTATCTCGCCCGTCAGGATATTTCTCCCCAGCAGGTGGAGGCTCTGACCGGGCAGTTCAAGAATGTCGTCACGTCGCTCGGCGGCACGGTCGGCAAGACCGAGTATTGGGGCGTCAAGTCGCTGGCCTATCGGATCAAGAAGAACCGCAAGGCCCACTTCACGCTGTTGAACATCGACGCCCCGCCGGCGGCGATCGCCGAGCTCGAGCGCCAGCAGAGCATCAACGAAGACATTCTCCGCGTCCTGACTTTGCGCGTCGAGGAGCTGGAGGAAGGCCCGTCGGCGCAGCTGCGCAAGCGCGACGACGACGACCGCGGCGAGCGCCGCGGCGGCCCGGGCGCCCCGCGCGGCGACCGTCGCCCCCGTCGTGAGGAAGGCCGCGCTGAAGGAGACGCCGAATGAGCACTGCGCCCCGCCGCCCCTTCTTCCGCCGTCGCAAGTCCTGCCCGTTCTCGGGCGCCAATGCGCCCAAGATCGACTACAAGGACACGCGCCTGCTGTCCCGCTACATCTCGGAGCGCGGCAAGATCGTGCCGTCCCGCATCACGGCCGTTTCGGCCAAGAAGCAGCGCGAACTGGCCCAGGCCATCAAGCGCGCCCGCTTCCTCGGCCTTCTGCCTTATGTGATCCGCTAAGGCGCGAGACCGCGCTCGCCCTCGAGAGGGGCGGCTGCTGACGACCCCCGGCGCGAGCTGGGGGTTTGTTTTTGGGGGCGCCAAAACAAAACCCCCGCCTTGAAAGACGGGGGCGAGTTAAGGCGTTTCCGCCTGAAAAAGCGCGTCAGGTCAATCGTTACTGCAGCGTCTTCAGCCAGTCGTCGATATTGCGCTTGGCCTGGTCCTTGCCGATCCCGTATTTCTCCTGGATCGCGCCTTCGAACTGCTCGCGATTGCCTTCCATCCGATCGATATCGTCGTCGGTCAGCTCGCCCCATTTCTCCTTGATCTTGCCCTTGAGCTGCTTCCAGTTGCCTTCTACGCGATTCCAGTCCATGACGGCCTCCTAGCCGGTTGGCGGGGAGCGTGAGGCGCCCGCCCGATGCGGCTTAGAACGCGGGCTTCGCCCGGTTGTTCCCCCGGGCTGCGGCTTTCGCGGAGGCGAACAACCGCCACAATTTCGATTTTTCATGCCCGCGGGTCCGCCGGACGACGCCGGCGACGGATATGTGCGCTCCCGTCCGGCGGTGTTGGACGGTCGAACGCCAGCATGAGCGAGTAGGCATGAATCAACGAGGCGACGACAAGGAACTCAAGGCCGCTTTCGCTGAGTTCAAGGAACTCCTGCGGCGCGAAAACGAGCCGGTCGGCGCGTCCCAGGCGCCCGAGGTCAGTCTCGAGCCGCGGCTCGACGCCGGCCGCGCGCCGGGCCCGGCGCCGGGTCTTCACGCGCAACCTTTGGCTTTGGAAGCCGAGCCGCGCGCGCCTGCGTCCCCCCTTCTCGGCGATGGCGACGATTTCGGGAGCGAGACGTTCGCCCCGCCCGAGCGCGCCCGCCGCCGCAAGCTGGTCTATCTTTCTCTCGCCATCGTCGCCGCAGGCCTCGCGGGGCTCGGCTGGACGATCGCGAAGGGCCCGCGCGTCGGCGAGCCGTCGGAGATCGCCAATATCGCCCCCGACGAGCCGGCCCCGCTCGCGTCGGACGCCGATCAGGCGTCGCTGGAGGCCCCCGCCGCCGACGCGGTCGGGGAGGCCGCTCCCGAGGCCGGCGACGCCGCGCCGGCGGAAAAGGCCGAATTGACCCCGCAGACCCCGGCGCCCGAGGCCCCGTCCAAACCCGCCCCGGCCCCCGCGGCGGGCTCGACCACCGCCGCGACCGCAGCGGCCGCGCCGACCGCCGTCCCGCTTCCGGCCGTACCGGTGGAGACGCCCGCACCCGTGACGGCGCCAAAGCCCGCCGCCGCCGCCCGGCCGGCCACGGCGGCGCTTGCGCCGGCCCCGACGGCTCCGGCCGCCGCCGCCTTCCAAAAGCCCGCCCCGGCCGCGGCGACGGAGGCGCCCGCCGAGAAGACGGCGGCCCTGCAGCCGGCGAACGCCCCCGCCGAATCGGCGCCGCCAGCGGCGGATCCGGCCAAGCCCGCCGCCAAGCCCGCGAAAGCGGCGAAGCCGAAGCAGCCCAAGGCGCCGCAGACGGCCGCCAAGCCGCATAAGCCGGCGTCGGAAGCGCCCGCCCCGGTCGAGGAGGTCGCCCTTCCGGCGCCGCCTCCCCCGCCGCCGGCTCCCGCGCCGAGCGACAGCGGCGGCGGCGCCTTCGGCTTCGTCAAGCGCACGGTCAATACGGTCGGCTCGACCGTCGGATCGACGATCGGCACGATTGGCCGGGCGGTGATCCCCTAAACGGGGCTTTTGCATCGGGCGTTGCGAGGCGCTCCGCGCGCGATGGCGCGACAGCCGGCGTTTGCCAAACGCGCCGCCCCGTCGCAAGCTGCCAGAGACGGGGCGCGCGGACGCGGGCGGCTTTTCGATTTGAGCCCCGTCGCGGCGCAAGCCGGCGCGTTCGAAAGATTCGGGAGCACCGAATGGCGAAGCCAACCCAGGCCGACGCAGAAGCGGCCGTGCGCGTTCTGATCGAATGGGCGGGAGACGATCCAAAACGCGAGGGACTGATCGACACGCCGGCGCGCGTCGCGCGCTCCTATCGCGAGCTGTTTTCCGGCTATGAGATCGATCCGCGAGACTATCTCAAGCGCACCTTCGAGGAAGTCGGCGGCTACGACGAACTCGTGATCCTCAAGAACATCCGCGTCACGAGCTTTTGTGAGCATCACATGCTGCCGGTGACCGGCCGCGCCCATGTCGGCTATCTGCCGACCAATCGCGTCGTCGGCATCTCCAAGCTCGCGCGCGTCGTCAACGGCTTCGCCCGGCGGCTGCAAATCCAGGAGAAGCTCACGGCCGAAATCGCCGAGGCCATCCAGGACATTTTACAGCCGGCGGGCGTCGGCGTGGTGATCGAGGCGGAGCATAACTGCATGACGCTGCGCGGCGTGAACACCCCCGGCTCGTCGTTGACGACGAGCCGTCTGCTCGGGGTCATCCGCGACGATGCGCGCACGCGGGAGGAGTTCCTGATGATGGTGCGCGACGCCTGACAGCGTCGCGGCGGCCTGCGACCCGGCCACACGCCTGGCCAGGAACAACTCGTTGCGCGTCGCGTTAACTCGCCACTTGCATATCCTTGGAGGCGGCAATGGCTGAGGAACGGAACATTCAGCGCCAGCAGCATAATGGGCATGGCGCCGGCGACGTGAGCGGCGTCATCGCGGAACAGGCGTCGACGGCGGCCGAACAGATGGGTCGCGTGGTTCAGCAGGGCGTCGGGCGCGCCAATGCGGCGCTCAACGCGGTGACGGAGAGCAGCGGCAGGGCGGCGGAGCGCACCGGCGAAGTGCTCGGCAATTTCCGCTCGGCGATCGAGACCTCGGCGCGTTCGCAGCCGACGACGACCGTGATGCTGGCGGCGCTCGCGGGCTTCGTCTTCGGCGCGTTCTGGAGGATGGGAAGCCGGTAGTCATGTCCTCCAGCCTCGCGTGGTGACGTCATGTTCGAGCCGATCATAAAGAGGGCCGAAAACGCGGTCGGCGCCACAATCACGCGCGTTTCCGGAAATGCGATGGCGGCCGTCCCGCTGCTCATCGCTTTCGGTTTCGCGACCGCGGCGGCGGCCTATTGGGCGACGGAAAGCCTGGGGCCGCTTCTCGGCAATCTGGCGGTTGCGGGCGCCTTTGTCCTGATCTCGTTGCTCGTCTACGCTCTTGCAAGACGACGCGAGGCGCAGCAACAGGCGCGCGCGAGCGAAGAGTTGGCGGCGCTCACGGAAGCGTCGCCCTTCGCCGCCATTTCGCGCGCCATTCAGTCCTCGAACGCCACGCAGGCCCTGTTCGACCTCGCCAAGAGCGCGGCGCCCGTTGCGGCGAAGAACGCGGCGCGCGTCGCGCTGCGGGAGGCTCCGCGCAACTTGCCCTTGTTGCTTGGCGCTGGCGTCGGATTGATGGTGGCGTCGCGTCTCGTGAATGCGATGACCAACGGACGCGGCCGTCATTAGGTGAAGATCGCGTCAGGTGAAGTTCTCGTTACGCGCGCCCGCCTCACCCTCCGACCGGGCGTGAGGCGCGTCGCCTTTGAAACTTGTCAGCTCCGCGCGCCCGCCGTTCGTCGAAACCATTCGACTGCGTCCTCTACGGCAAGTCGCGCGGGGCGCGTCTCGTAGCCGAGTTCGCGACGGGCTTTCTGGTCGTCGAAGAACATGCGTGTGCGCGACATTCTTAGGCTGTCGCTATGGAGAAAAGGCTCGTAGCCGATGAGGCGCGCGCCCCACTCATTGACATAAGCGAAGGGCATGAGCGGGCCCGACGGCAGTTTGAACCGCGGCGGCGCGCGGCCCGTGACGCGCGAAATCTCGGTCAGAAGGTCGCATAGCGTCACGTTCTCGCCGCCGAGAATATAGCGCTCGCCGATTCGGCCGCGCTCCATCGCGGCCAGATGGCCGGCGGCGACGTCATCGACATGCACGACGTTCAGGCCGGTTTCGACATAGGCCGGCATGCCGCCGCGCACGGCCTCGGCGACGAGCCGGCCGGTCGGCGTCGGCTTGACGTCGCCCGGCCCGAGCGGCGCTGCGGGGCAAACGATCACGGCGGGGAGACCATCTTCCTCGATCATCCGCTCGACCAGCCGCTCGGCGACGATCTTGCTCTGCTTATAGGCGCCGATCGCCTTTTCGGGGGAAAGCCGATTCGTCTCGGTGCAGAGACGGCCATTGGCGGCGGCGAGGGTGGCGACGCTGCTCGTATGGACGATGCGCTCGACGCCGGCGCGCAACGCTTCGCGCATGACGATCTCGGTGCCGCGCACATTGACGTCAAACAGCGTCTCGGGCTTCGGGGCCCAGAGCCGGTAGTTGGCGGCCACATGGAAAACCCGGCGCACGCCCGTCATGGCGGCGCGGACGCTCTCGACGTCGGTAATGTCGCCTTCCGCGATCTCGCATTCCGCCGGGATGTTGTCCGTCTGGCTTGTTGGGCGCGCCAGCGCCCTGACCCGGGCGCCTTTCGAAATCAAAAGCCGCGCGAGGGCGCCGCCGATGAAGCCGCTTGCGCCCGTCACCAGAGCAATATCGTCGTCAGTCATTTCTTCCCAGCGCCAAAGCCGCGTCAAAGTCAAATGGCGCTGTGACGCCCCACCGCAAAGCCCGCGCAGCGAGTTTACAGAGGCGCGCAGGCCTTTGCGAGCTTCGCCGTAACCGGCGCGAAAAGCCAAGCTCTCGTCTGGCTTTTCGCAGGCCGTTGTCGCCTGCGTCAACAGATAATAGGCTTCTCGCGGCGAAAAGGACCGAGCTTTCCGGTCCAAAGGGCTTCGGGCGGAGAGGTGCGGGCATGTCCCAGAAGATCGAGATCTCGCGCGCCGGCGCCGTTTTGCGGCTCGTCTTCAACCGGCCCGAAAAAAAGAACGCGCTCGACCGCGAGGCCTATCGGGGCCTGATTGTGGCGCTCGACGCCGCGGGCCGGGACGAGGCGGTGCGGGCCGTCGTCTTCGCCGGCGCGGGCGGCGATTTCACCGCGGGCAACGACCTCGCCGACTTCCGCGATTTTGTCGATAAGCCCGAGGCGTTTCCGGCGCTGCATTTCGTGCGCGCGATCGCCGCTTTCCAAAAGCCGATGGTCGCGGCGGTCGCCGGCGACGCCGTTGGCGTCGGAACCACCCTGCTGTTTCATTGCGATCTGGTCTTTGCCGCCCCGCAGGCGCGGCTGCGCATGCCCTTTATCGACCTCGGCCTGGTTCCGGAGGCCGGGGCGAGCCTCCTGGTCCCGCAGCGGCTCGGCATGGCGAGGGCCGCGCAATATTTGCTGCTCGGGGAAGGGTTTTCCGGCGAGGAAGCGCATCGTTTCGGCCTCGTCAACGGACTCGCGCCGCCCGAGGGCGTCCTCGACGCCGCCATGGCGGCGGCGCAGGCGCTGGCGGCGAAGCCCGTCGAGGCGCTGCTCGCCTCGCGCCGCCTGTTGCGCGGCGACCCCGCGGAGATACTGGCGCGCATCGACGCGGAGGCTGCGCTGTTCGCCAGGGCGCTCTCGTCGCAAGAGACGCGCGCGCGGCTCGCGGCTTTTTTTGCGCGCAAATAGAGCCTATTTGCGGGTTCCTGACGGGGAGGCGAGAAGCATCATGTGTGGGCGTTACGCCTTGACCTCGGCGCCGGAGGCGATCCGGAAATTGTTCGGCTATGCCGACACGCCCAATTTTCCGCCGCGCTACAATATCGCTCCGACCCAGCCGATCGCCATCGTCGCCTCGGAGCGTGGCGAAGCCGGGCCGGCGCCGCGCTTCAGGCTCGCGCGCTGGGGCTTCGTGCCGGGCTTTGTAAAAGATCCGCGCGACTTTCCGCTCATCATCAACGCCCGCGCCGAGACAGTGGCGGACAAGGCGAGCTTTCGCAACGCCATGAAGCGGCGCCGCTGCCTCGTGCCGGCCGACGCCTATTACGAATGGCTGAAACTTTCCCTCGGCGGGCGCATCCAGCGCAAGCCCTATCTCTTCCGCCGCGTCGACGGCGCGCCGATGGGCCTCGCCGGTCTATGGGAGACCTATGCCGGCGCGGATGGCGCGGAAATCGACACCGCCTGCATTCTCACGACCGACGCCAATGGCGCCACGGCCGCGATCCACGACCGCATGCCTGCTATTCTCGAGCCGAAGGATTTCGCCCATTGGCTCGATTGCGACAACGTCCGTGCGGAGGAAGCGGCGGGGCTGCTCAAGCCCGCTCCCGACGACGCGCTCGAATTTTTCGAAATCAGCCCGCAGATCAACAAGGCGACCAACGACGGCGCGCAATTGCAGGAGAGGCTGGCGCCGACGCTGTTGTGATCAGAGCAGCTTGCCGGGGTTGAGCACGCCGTTGGGATCGAGCGTTTTTTTCAACGCGCGCATCACCTCGAGCGCCACCGGGTTCTTGGTCTCTGCGAGCAGTTCCCGCTTCAACCGGCCGATGCCATGTTCGGCGGAAATCGACCCTTCGAACGCGTCGACGAGCCCGTGAACGAGCGCGTTCATCTCGTCCCAGCGCGCGAGAAAGGCGGCTTTGTCGGCGCCTGCGGGCTGCGAGACGTTATAGTGGAGATTGCCGTCTCCCATATGGCCGAAGGGGACGGGGCGCGCCTGCGGGAAGCGCGCCGCGATGCGCCGGCCCGCTTCGGTGATGAACGCCGGAATGCGCTCGATTGGCACGGAAATATCGTGCTTGATCGAGCCGCCTTCGCGTTTTTGCGCTTCCGACATGCTCTCGCGCAGCCGCCACAGCGCCGCCGCCTGATCGAGCGAATGGGCGAGCGTCGCGTCCGCAACGAGCTCCGCCTCCAGCGCCTCGGCAAGCGCCAAATCGGCGACGCGCTCCGCCTCGCCTTCGGTAAAGCCCGCGATCTCGAGGAGCGCATACCAAGGGGCTGGCGCGGCGAGCGGGTCCCGCGCGCCGGGAATATGGCGCAGCACGAGCTCGAGGCCAAGCCGCGACATGATCTCGAAGGCCTGTAGGCCGGGACCGGCGCGCTCTTTGACGAAATTGAGAAGCGCGAGGGCGTCGTCGGGACTGTCGAGTCCGAGAAAGGCGACCGCGCGCGAGCGCGGGCGCGGGAAAAGCTTCAGCGTCGCCGCGGTGATGACGCCGAGCGTGCCCTCAGAGCCGATGAAAAGCTGCGTGAGATTGTAGCCGGTGTTGTCCTTGCGCAATTTGCCGAGCGTCGAGAGCAGGCGGCCGTCGGCGAGCGCGACTTCGAGCCCGAGCGCCAGATCGCGCGCCGCGCCATAGGCGAGCACATGCACCCCGCCGGCGTTGGTCGCAAGATTGCCGCCGATGGTGCAGCTGCCTTCCGAGGCGAGCGAAAGCGGGAAATAGCGGTCAGCGGCTTCGGCGGCTTCTTGCGCGCGCGCGAGCGTCACGCCCGCTTCGAGAGTCATCGCGTCGGAGGCCGGGTCGACGTCGCGAATGCGATCGAGTTTTTGTAAGGAAAGGACGATTTGTCGGCCGCTCGCGTCGGGCGTCTGGCCGCCGACCAGGCCAGTATTCCCGCCCTGCGGCACGACGCCCACGCCCTGCGTATTGCACAGCGCCAGCACGCGCGCGACTTCTGCGGCGGTCGAGGGTTTGATCACAGCTAATGCGCGGCCGCGATAGAGGTCGCGCGGTTCCGACAGGAAAGCGTCCATATCCGCCGGATCGGTCACAACGGCGGAAGCCCCGACGATCGCCTTCAGGCGATCGCAGAGATCGGGCGCGTCGAACCAAGCACTCTGAGACAGAGAAGGCGCCCTTTTCGGTTACGAGCCCGTCAGTAACGGTGGCGGCGGGCTTTCGCGTCTTTCTTGCGGGCGTAGACGTAAGCGCGCGCGGCAGAGGGCGCGCTTGCGAGGACGACACTGCACAATGCTGCGGCGATTAGCGCATTCATCATGACCATCTCCTTCCAGTTCCGGAGACCATCGGGTCCCCGCCTACACCGGACCATCTCGCAAATCCTATGCCCGAATTTTTTGTGCGGCAACGGGCTTTGCTGTTGGCGCGGCCAAATCCTGTCCGTTTCTTCCCCCTTGAGACATTCTCGTCACAGAAGCGTTGCCCAAAAATTAACGGTTTCACCCTAAAAGGCTCCGTTTTGCCTTTTTCTGGCTGGAGCTGCGCGAAAATGCCGCAACGATTTCGACATGGGGTGCGTAGCGGAATTGGTCAACCGGCGTGATGCGCTGGGCCCTGAATCCCGCGTTGACTAAAACCGCGGCGTCCCGCGCGAAACTTTGTGCATTGCAAGAAACCGCCACCGCCAGCGGCGCCGTCGACTGGGCGATTTCCTTGGCCTGCGCCAGCGCCCCGGCGCGGGGCGGGTCGAAAACGACCGCGTCGAAGGCCGACAGCTCTGCAGCCGTGAGCGGCCGGGCGAAGAGGTCGCGAACCTCGCCTGCGAGCGGCTTGAGGCCGGAAGCGGCGCGGGCGGCGGCGCCCATGGCGTCAACCGCTGGCGCGGCGCTGTCGTAAGCAGCGACTCTGCTCTGCTCGGCGAGGCGCAGCGCAAAGGCGCCCACGCCGCAGAAAAGATCCGCCACATGCTTCGCGCCGCGCGTCGCCTCCAGAACGCGCGCGGCGAGCGCCTCTTCCCCGACCGCGGTCGCCTGAAGAAACGCGCCGGGCGGCAGCTCAACCTGGACCCGGCCGACGGCGACGCGGGGAGTCCGCCGCAAGGCGACGAGCCGGCCATGATTGGTCAGACGCGCGAGATCATGGGCCTCCGCGGCGCCAATCAGCGCGCGCCTTTCATGTTCTTCCAGCGGTCCCGCGCCCCGCAGATCGACGTCCATCCCGTCGAGCGTGGCGGTCACGGCGATATCGAGCGGCTTGCCGCGGGCGCTGAGAATTTGCGCGAGGGCGCGGGCGGCGGGCAATGCGCCCGAAAGCTCAGGAACGAGCAGCGGGCAGGCCTCGATCTCCACGATCTTGTGCGAGCGCGCCGCCATGAAGCCGACGCGCGCCGCGCCCTGATCCATGCGCGCGTGAAAGGTCACGCGACGGCGCCCGGCGCCCTGCGCGTCGACGAGCGGATCGACCGCGAGCGACAGGCCGACGTTTTTGAGCGCCGTCTCGACAAGGCCGCGTTTCCACGCCCGGTAGGGCTCGTCGCGCAACGCCTGCACCGCGCAGCCGCCGCAATCGGCGTAATGCGGACAGATCGGCGCGATACGGTCGGGCGACGCGGCGACAATTTCAGCGAGCCGCGCCTGCTCGCCGTCGATCTCCGCCAGCACGGTCTCGCCAGCGAGCGCATAAGGCACGAAGACGCGCGCGTCGCCGTCGCGGGCGACGCCCTCGCCGCGATGGCCGAGACGGTGGATGACAAGCCGCTTCATGGACCAACCGCCTGGATAAGGAATTCTCGATTGCCGTCGCCGCCGGCGATCGGCGAGGGCGTCAAGCCCATGACGCGCCAGCCGAGCGCCTCGATATCATGGCGCGCGCGGGCGCAAACCTCGGCGCGAATCCCTTCATCCCGCACCACGCCTTTTTTTGTCGATCCGCGGCCGGCTTCGAACTGCGGCTTGATGAGCGCGACGAGCGCCGCCTGCGGCGCGGCGAGCGAAAGCACATTCGGCAGCAGCGTCGAGAGCGAAATGAAACTGGCGTCGATGACGATCAGCGTCGGCAGTTCGGCGAGTTGCGCCGGCGTCAAGGTGCGGGCGTCCTGGCCTTCCATCGAGGTGACGCGCGCGTCGCGCCGCAGACGCTCGTGCAACTGGTCGTGGCCGACGTCGACGGCGACGACATGGCGCGCGCCGCGCGCCAGCAGCACGTCAGTGAAGCCGCCTGTCGAGGCGCCGACGTCGAGGCAGAAGCGGCCCGCGGGATCGACGCCAAATAAGTCGAGCCCATGCGCGAGCTTGACGCCGCCGCGCGAGACCCAGGGGTAGGGGGCGCGGGCGACGATCTCGGCGCCCTCCGCAATGGGCGTCGCGGGCTTTGTCACCACGCGCCCGTCGACCGTGACGAGGCCGGCCTCGATCGCCTCGCGCGCCTTGGCGCGACTTTCAAAGAAGCCCCGCGCATGGAGCGCCGCATCGGCGCGCTTCGCGTTCATCATTCGCCCGTCTGCAGCAGCGTGCCGGCGCGGCGCGCGCTTTTCAAGAAGCGGCTGAACCACAGCGCCGCGAGCACGAACAACAAAGCGTCGAGCGCGGCGCCCTGCGCCAGGAGATCCCAGCGCACCACGCGGTCGAGCAGCACGCCGCGCAGGCCCTCGAACACATAGGTCGGCGGCAGAGCCCAGGAGATCGGCTGAACGACCGGGGGCAGCACCGACACCGGATAATAGACCGCGCCGAGCGGCTGGATGGCGAACATCAGCGCCCAGACGAGGCTCTCCGCGCCCATGCCGTAGCGCAACAGCAGACCTGAAATGAACAGGCCGATCGCCCAGGCGAACACCAGAAGGATCGCGAAGAAGGCGCCGAGCGCCACGCCCAGCGCCCAGAGATTGAAGCCGAAGAGCCAGATCGCGATGAAGGTCACGGGCAGGGTGCTGATCGTCAGGCGGATGAAGCTCATCGCCATCAGCGCAGTCGCGAATTCGCTCATGCGCAGCGGGCTCATCAGCAGATTGGCGAGATTGCGCGACCACATCTCTTCGAGAAAAGAGAAAGAGAAGCCCTGCTGCGCGCGCAGCAGAATGTCGAGCAGCAGCACGCCCCCGACCAGCGCGCCCGCCGCCATCTCCACGCCACCGATGAACTGACCCGCGTAGCCCTTGATGAGATAGGTCTGCAGAAAGCCCCAGGTGAAGAGCTGGACGATCGGCCAGTAGATGATTTCGAGCAGGCGAAAGCCGGAGGAGCGCAGCACATAAGTGTAACGCAGCATCATCGCGCCGACGCGCTGGAAGGAGAAGCCCGCGTTCATGACGCCGCTCCCGCGCGCCCGCGTGCGACGTCGAGAAACACTTCTTCGAGATTGGCGCGGCCATAGCGTGCAAGGAGGCGCGCGGGCGAGTCGTCGTCGACGATGGCGCCTTCTTTGAGCATCAGCACGCGGTCGCAGAGGCGCTCGACTTCGTTCATGTTGTGGGAGGCGAGCAGGATGGCGCAATTATGCGTGGCGCGATGCGCCTCGAGCCGGCCGCGCACCCAGTCGGCCGTGTCGGGGTCGAGCGAGGCCGTAGGCTCGTCGAGCAGCAGGAGCTGCGGATCGTTGACGAGGGCCTTGGCGATGGCGACGCGCGTCTTCTGTCCGGCGGAAAGCCGCCCGGTCTGGCGGTCGAGGAACTCGCGCAGCGCCAGGGCGTCGGCGAGCTCTTCGATTTTCGCTTCGACGTCGGCGACGTCGTAAAGAAGGGCGAAGACGCGCAAATTCTGCCGCACGGTGAGCCGGTGCGGCAGATCGACATAAGGGCTCTCGAAATTCATGCGGCCGAGCACCTCGTAGCGCTCGCGCGAGAGATCGCGGCCAAAGACGCGAATCTCGCCGGCTGTGGGCTCGATCAAGCCCATGACCATGCCGATCGTCGTCGTCTTGCCGGCGCCATTGCCGCCGAGGAGGCCGGTCACGGAGCCCGGCGGCAAGGCGAAATCGAGGGGGCCGACGACGCTG
Source organism: Methylocystis echinoides (assembly GCF_040687965.1). Classification (NCBI taxonomy): domain Bacteria; kingdom Pseudomonadati; phylum Pseudomonadota; class Alphaproteobacteria; order Hyphomicrobiales; family Methylocystaceae; genus Methylocystis; species Methylocystis echinoides. The sequence goes on along the minus strand of NZ_CP156084.1, from coordinate 1,106,256 downwards.
CTTTTGCCGTAGCTCTTTGAAAGACCGTGAACCGAGAGCGCCGGTTCGTTCATTGAGGGGGACATGACGAAGGTTATGGCTTCTCGGGGCGGTCCCGGCAAGGGCGCGTTATTTCTGGCAGACGGGACAGTGAAAGGTCGAGCGCCCCGACTGCACGCTGCGTAAGACGGTCCCCTTGCAGCCCGGCGTGGGGCAGGCGGCGCCTTCGCGGTCATAGACCCGGAAGGAATGCTGGAAATAGCCGAGCGACCCATCGGCCTGCCGATGATCGCGCAGCGAGGAGCCGCCGGCGGCGAGCGCGGCCTCCAGCACGTCGCGGATCGCGCCGGGGAGCCGGGCGAGCGCCGCCCGCGGGCGGCCCGCGGCCGTGACCAGCCGGCCGCCCGCGAGGAGCGGCGAAACGCCCGCCCGATGCAGCGCCTCGCAGACATAGATATTGCCAAGCCCCGCGATCAGCCGCTGATCGAGAAGCAGCGCCTTGACCGGCGCGGCGCGTCCGCGAAAGGCGCGCGCCAGAAAGCCCGCGTCGAGTTCGGCGCTCAAAGGCTCGGCCCCGAGCCCCTGAAAAAGTTTGTGGCTGTCGAGCTCGGCGGTGGCGATGAGCAGCATGAAGCCGAAGCGGCGCGGGTCGTTGTAGGTGACGCGGGCGCCGCTCTCCATGTGAAAGACCACATGGTCATGCGTCGCGCTCTTGTCGCGCGGATGGTGAAAGACGCCGGCGATCTCGCCGTCGATCCGGAACGAGCCGCTCATGCCGAGATGCATGACGAGCGTCTCGCCGCCGTCGAGGTCGGCGAGAAGATATTTCGCCCGCCGCCGCAAGGCGAGGACGCGGCGCCCGGAGAGCCGCGCGGCGAAGTCCGGCGGGAAGGGGAAGCGCAAATCCGGGCGGCGCTGCTCGACCTTTGCGATGCGGGCGCCGGCGAGCGTGGGCGCGAGGCCGCGACGCACGGTTTCGACTTCGGGCAGTTCGGGCATGGAAGGGCGCCTCTCCGCGCGGGGCGCTTTCGCCGCTGTCGCGCGCCGCGCTATAAAGCGCTTTAGCAAATCGCGAGAGGCGCATGAAGTTCGATGAGGCCGAAATTGTCGAAGCGCTGCGCGAACGCCTGCCCGAGGCGCTGGCGATCTACCTCTTCGGCAGCGTCGCCAGCGACGAGGCGGGGCCGGAGAGCGACGTCGATCTCGCGGTGCTGAACGACGGCAAGCTCGATCCCGTGAGGATCTGGCAGATTGCCGGCGACCTCGCCGCTCTCGTGGACCGCCCTGTCGATCTCGTCGACCTGCGCGCCGCCTCGACCGTGCTCCAGCACCAGATCGTGACAAGGGGCTGCAGGCTCTACGCTCGGGACGCCCGGGCCGATTTTTACGAAGCCTTTATTTTGAGCGAGAAGGCGAATCTCGACGCCCGCAACGCGGGGCTCATGGAAGACATCGTGCGGGAGGGCCGGGTCTATGGCCGATGAGGTCCTCGTCAACAAGGCTGCGGCCATCGAGCGCTGCGTGAAACGCGCCCGCGACGAATACGCCAAGGGGCCGGACAGCTTCGCGACCGATTTCACCCGCCAGGACGCCGCGGTCCTGAACATCCAGCGGGCCTGCGAGGCGGCGCTGGACATGGGGCAGCATGTCATCCGCCGGGACCGGCTCGGCGCCCCGCAGAGCGCCCGGGACGTGTTCAACTTGCTGGAGGCCGCCGGCCGCATCCCCCCGGAGGCCGCCGAGCCCATGCGGCGAATGACAGGGTTCCGCAATATCGCCGTCCATGATTATCAGGCCTTGCTTCTGCCGATCGTGGTGGCGGTCATCACTCGGCATCTGGATGATTTTCTGGCGTTCAGCGCCGCCCTTCTGGGCAATGAGGGGTAAAAGCGCCCGCCCATAGCCATCCCGGCCGGGAGAGGCTATACCCTCCCCGTCTTTCCATGTCAGGCGAGCGTTAAATGACCGATTCCCATTCCGATCGAGAGGGTTCGACCCATTTCGGCTATTCCGAGGTGCCGCTTACGGAGAAGCAGCATCTCGTGGACGACGTCTTCCACAAGGTCGCCCGCCGCTACGACGTGATGAACGATCTGATGTCCGGCGGCCTGCACCGGCTGTGGAAAGACACTTTCGCCGCCAAGGTCAACGCCCGCAACCGCAAGGAGTTTCGTCATCTCGACGTCGCCGGCGGCACGGGCGACGTCGCCTTCCGGATCGCCCGCCAGTCCCCCGCCGACGCCGAGATCGTCGTCCTCGACATCAATGGCGACATGCTCGAGGTCGGCCGCGACCGCGCCCGCGAGAAGGGCATCGGGGAAAAGCTCGACTTCGTGCAGGCGAACGCCGAGTCGCTTCCCTTTCCGGACAACCATTTCGACGCCTATACGATCGCCTTCGGCATTCGCAACGTGCCGCGCATTCAGACGGCGCTCGAGGAAGCCTATCGGGTGCTCAAACCCGGCGGCCGTTTTCTCTGCCTCGAATTCTCGCAGGTCAACGTCCCCGGCCTCGACAAGATCTACGAAGCCTATTCCTTCAACGTGATTCCGGCGGTCGGCAAGCTCGTCGCGGGCGATGGCGAGCCCTATCGTTACCTCGTTGAATCGATCCGCAAATTCCCGGCCGCGGACGATTTCGAGCGCATGATCCGCAAGGCGGGCTTCCGCCGCACCGGCTATGAGCGCCTCACCGGCGGCGTCGTGGCGATCCATTCCGGCTGGAAATACTAACGACCAGGACGCTTCTTTGCTTCTCCAGACCGGCAATCTCCTGCGACTGGCGCGCGCCGGCTATATTTTGGCGCGCGAAGGCGTCTTCACCTCGCTCGATCTCAACCTGCTGCCGCCCCCCGCGGTCCCGCTCGTGCGTCTCGCCAATCTCGTCGCCAGGGGCAGGGGCGAGAATGCGGGCGAGGCCCTCGTCCGCGCGCTGTCGCAGATCGGCCCGTCCTATGTGAAGCTCGGCCAGTTTCTGGCGACGCGGCCCGACGTCGTCGGCGGCGAAATCGCCGACGCCCTCACCGCACTGCAGGACCGCATGGCGCCCTTCGGCCAAGCCAAGGCGATCGACATCGTCGAAAAAGCGCTCGGAAAGCCGGTCGAGGAGATTTTTACCTCCTTTGGCGAGCCCGTCGCCGCCGCCTCCGTGGCCCAGGTGCACATGGCCACGGCGGTCTACCAGGGCAAGGAGCGCAAGGTTGCCGTGAAGGTGTTGCGCCCCGGCGTCGAGGGCCAGTTTGCGCGTGATCTACGCGACATGTATCTCGTCGCCCGCGTCGCCGAACGCTGGTCGGCGGAAGGCCGGCGGCTGCGGCTGATCGAGGTCGTCGATACGCTCGCCCGCACGGTCAAGCTCGAGACGGACTTTCGTCTCGAAGCGGCGGCGGCCTCGGAATTCGCCGAAAACGTCGCCAAGGACCCCGATATTCATGTCCCCCATGTCGATTGGGACCGCACCGCGCGCGAAGTGCTGACGCTCGAATGGATCGACGGGGCGCCCCTCTCCGATCTCGAGCGCGTGGCGGCGGAGGGCCACGACCTCAAGAGGCTCGGCGCCCATGTGCTGCAGTCCTTCCTGCGCCACGCCATGCGCGACGGCTTCTTCCACGCCGACATGCATCAGGGAAATCTTTTCGTCGACAAGCACGGACGGCTCGTCGCCATCGACTTCGGCATCATGGGCCGGCTCGGCGAGAAGGAGCGGCGGTTTCTGGCCGAGATTCTCTACGGCTTCATCACGCGCGACTATCGGCGCGTCGCAGAGGTGCATTTCGAGGCCGGCTATGTGCCGGCCAAACATTCGACCGAAGAATTCTCGCAGGCGCTGCGCGCCATCGGCGAGCCCCTCCACACGATCAACGCCGCGGAAATTTCCATGGCGCGGCTGTTGACCCTGCTTTTCGAGGTCACGGCGCTTTTCGACATGCGCACGCGCACGGAGCTCGTGCTGCTGCAAAAGACCATGGTCGTCGCCGAGGGCGTGGCGCGCACGCTCGATCCCAAGCTCGACATCTGGAAGACCTGCGATCCGGTCGTGCGGACCTGGATCGAGGAGAATCTCGGGCCAAAGGCGAAGATCGAAGACGCGGGCCGAAGCATCGCCGAACTCGCCAAGCTCGCGACGCATCTCCCCAAGACGCTCGCTGACGCCGAGACGGCGATTTCCCGCGTGTCGCAGATGGCCGAGGTCGGCGTCGATCTTTCGCCGGCTTCGCTCGACGCGATCGCCGAGACGCGGCGGCGCTCGGACTTCCGACTGCTTGCGGGCCTGACGGCGCTGACGCTGCTCGCGGCGTGGTTGTTCGGCTAGGATAGCCGTAGGCAAGGGCGAGGGCATATGAAGCTTCGCAGTTTTTTTCTCGCCTTTTTTCTCACGCTCGTCATCCTCGCCGGCATGAATCTGGTGCTCGGCTTTTTTCTGGGAAAGGCGGATGAGGCGCGCATCGAATCCGAGCGACAGAAGGACAAGATTACCTCGCTCTCCGAGGACCTCGTCATTTCTTCGCAATGGGCGACACGCTTTGCGCGCGGCTATGTCGCCACCAAGGATCCCAGGCGGCAGCGCTGGCACAGTCAAATCGCCGGCATCCTCGACGGCAAGATTGCTCGGCCGAGAGACTATGGCGTCGAATATTGGGACCTGGTCTCCAGCGGCCTCGCGCCCGAGCCCGACCTGAAAGCCGAGGGATTCTCTCTGGAGGATCAATTCCTGCAATTGAACCTCACCGTCGAAGAGTTCAATCTGCTGAAGAAAGCCGAAGCGCTTTTCGCTAAAATGGCGGCGACCGAGCGGCTCGCGATGCATGCTGCGAATGGCGAATTCGACGACGGGACCGGCGCCTTTTCGAAAAGGGGAAAGCCCGACGCCGTTATGGCGGACCGGCTGCTTTACAGCGACAGCTACGTCAAGGACAATGGCGAACTCGCAAAGCTCGTCCATGATTTTACCGACAAGGTGAAAGCGCGCTATCAGAAAATCCTGGAGGCTCAGGAGAAATACGCGACGCAGCTGGTTCGTCTGAACGTTTACGTCGCGGCGGGCTTTTTCGCGATCATCCTGGCCTGCGTTCTCTTCCTGCGAAGCCAGTTCATGGCGAGAACGCGACGGCTGATGGCGGCCGTCAAGAAGATCAGCGGCGGAGACCTCGGGGCCGAAATCGACATCGGGGGCAAGGACGAAATCGCCGAACTGGCGCAGGCTGTCGGCTCGATGGCCGGCAATCTGAAAACCGCCTTCGAGAAGCTCGAGGAGAGGGTGATCGTCTCCGAGCAAACCGCCGTGGAATTGAACAACGAACGGCTTCGTTCCGAAAAGCTTCTTCATAATATCCTGCCCGCGACGATCGCACAGCGCCTGCGGGGCGGGGAAGAAGTCATCGCCGAAGTTTATCCCGAGGTGACGGTTTTCTTCTCGGACATCGTCGGCTTCACCGATCTTTCCGCCAGACTGGGCCCGCATGAGACGGTGAGCCTTCTCAACGCCCTCTTCGAAAAGTTCGACGAACTCGTCGAGAAACACGGCGTTGAAAAGATCAAGACCATCGGCGACAGCTATATGGTTGTGGGCGGCGTTCCCAATCGCGATCCGTTGCACTGCCAGCACGTCGCCGAATTTGCTTTGGAAGCCATCGGCTTCGTGCGGGAGTTCTCGACGAGCTATCCCTTCCCCGTCGAGATGCGCATGGGCATTCATACCGGCACTGTCGCCGCCGGCGTGCTCGGCAAGAAGAAATTCTCCTATGATCTCTGGGGCGACGTCGTGAATGTGGCCAGTCGCTTCGAGTCGTCTTCGATGGTCGACAGAATTCACGTGTCGGAGGCGGTTAGAGTTCGTCTCGCCGATGATTTCGTCTTTCAAGACGCCGGAACCGTTGACCTGAAAGGCAAGGGCGTCACGGCGTCCTATTACCTTCTCGGCAAGAAGAAGGACCTCTCCGGCGTGGTCGAATTCAGGAAGCAGCAAGCGCCGCGCGAGGCGGACGCCGACAGATAAAAAGGCGCGCTGGCGAGCTATCCGCCAGCGTGAAACGCCAGTTTCCGCACATTGGGGGTGATCGGTTCTTCGAGGAAGAAATCGAGCACGGCCTCATAGGCGGGGTCGACCGAATAGGGCGTAAAGTCTGTCACGCCTTCCTCGGCGAGCACGCGCACGTCGATGAAGAAATTGCCGGTGCCGCCGCGAGACGGGCGCGTGAGAATGGCGTGCGCGGCGTCGGCGACGATCTCCGGCTTGCGCGCGCGCTTGATCACTTCTTCGCCGCCCAGGAGATTGCCGACCGCGGCGGTGGCGATCGCGGTCTCGGGCCAGAGGGAATTCACCGCGACGCCGTCTCGCGCAAGATCGCGCGCCAGGCCGAGCGTCACGAGGCTCATGCCATATTTCGCCATTGTGTAAGCGAGATTTGGCGCGAACCATTTGGGATTCAGATCGAGCGGCGGCGATAAGGTGAGAATATGGGGGTTTTCCGCCTTGCGCAGATGCGGCAGGGCGAGCTTGGCGCAAAGATAGGTTCCGCGCGCATTGATCTGATGCATCAGATCGAAGCGCTTCATCTCGAGCTGATCGATTCCGCGCAGATCGATGGCGCTGGCGTTGTTGATGAGAATGTCGACGCCGCCAAAAACCGCCGCCGTCTGCGCGAGGGCGGCCTCGACCTGATCGTCGAAGCGAATGTCGCAGGAGAGCGCCAGCGCCTTGCCGCCGGCGGCCTCGATTTCCGCGGCGGCTGTAAAGATCGTGCCGGGAATCTTGGGGTTCTCCGTCACGCTCTTGGCCGCGACGGCGATGTTGGCGCCGTCGCGGGCCGCGCGTCTGGCGATGGCGAGGCCAATGCCGCGGCTCGCGCCGGTGATGAAAAGCGTCTTGCCCTGAAGCGATCCAGACATTGGTCTTGTCCATCAAAGAGGCTTACGCCGGCAAAGCGCCGATTCGCAGGCTCAGACGCTAAAATATAACGGCGCCCTTACGCGGCGACCTGCGCCGGATAGCCGGCTTCGGTGATGGCCTTGGCGAGCGCCGTCGGGTCTTTGGGCGTGGGCGAGACTTCGACCTTGCCGGTGGCGAGGTCGACTTTTACGTCAGCGCCGGGCTCCATTGTCTGTACGGCCTTGGTGACATGTTTGACGCACATGCCGCAGGTCATGTCCTTCACATTGAACGTGGTCATGGTTTCCTCCTTGCTGTTCTCGTTGACCGGGACGGGCGCCGCTTCAGGCGCCGGCGTTTCATGGGTGGCGGGCGGCAGGGGCGCCTCGGCGACGACCGGGGGCTTGAAGCGGCGCAGACGCAGCGCATTGGTCAGCACGAAGACGCTCGACAGCGCCATGGCGCCCGCGCCCAGCATGGGCGAAAGCTGCATGCCGTTGACGGGATAAAGCGCGCCCGCGGCCACGGGAACGAGCAATGCGTTATAGCCGAAGGCCCAGAACAGATTCTGCTTGATGTTGCGCATCGTGGCGCGCGAGAGCGCCAGCGCCGCCGGAACCTTGGCGAGATCGCCCGACATCAGCACCACGTCTGCGGCTTCGATGGCGATGTCGGCGCCCGTGCCGATGGCGACGCCAGCGTCCGCCGCGGCGAGCGCCGGCGCGTCGTTCACGCCGTCGCCGACGAAGGCGACTTTATTCCCTTCGCGCAGCCGCTCGAGCGTCGCGACCTTGCCGTCCGGCATCACGCCCGCCACGACTTCGTCGATGCCGAGGCGCCGGGCGATGGCGTTCGCCGTGCGCGCGTCGTCGCCGGTAATCATCGCCGTCCTGACGCCGATGGCGTGCAGCGCGTCGATCGCGGGCCTGGTTGTGGGCTTCAGTTCGTCGGCGACGCAAATGATCGCGCGCGCCTTGCCGTCGACCGCGACATAGAACGGCGTCTTGCCTTCTTCCGAAAGCGCGGCGGCGCTTTCGTCGAAGGCGCTCGTGTCGAAGCCGAGCGAAGCCATGTAGCGCGCCGCGCCGATCGCGACCTTGCGCCGGCCGACGACGCCGGCGACGCCCATGCCGGAAACGGATTCGAAATCGGCGACGGCCGCGACCTCGAGCCCCCGTTCCTTCGCCCCGGCGACAAGGGCCGCGCCGACGGGATGTTCGGATTGCGCCTCGACGCTCGCCGCGAGGCGCAAAAGTTCATCGGCGTTTTCGCCGGGCGCGGGCACGAGGTCCGTCAAGCGCGGCTTGCCGAAGGTCAGCGTGCCGGTCTTGTCGAAGGCGATGAGCGTGACGTCCTGCAGCGTCTGCAGCGCTTCGCCCTTGCGAAACAGCACGCCGAGCTCCGCCGCGCGCCCGGTGCCGGTCATGATGGCGGCGGGCGTGGCGAGACCCATGGCGCAGGGGCAGGCGATGATGAGCACGGCGACCGCGCTGACCAGCGCATGGGTCAATCGCGGTTCGGGGCCAATGAGCATCCAGACGACGAAGGTCGCGGCCGCCACGGCGAAGATCGCCGGCACGAAGACGGCGGTGACGCGGTCGACCATCGCCTGAATGGGCAGCTTCGCGCCCTGCGCCTGCTCGACCATGCGGATGATGCCGGCAAGCGTCGTGTCGGCGCCGACGCGGGTGGCGCGGAAAGAGAAAGCCCCCGAGCCGTTGACCGTCGCGCCGGTGACGGTCGCGCCGACGCCTTTCGAAACCGGCGCGGGCTCGCCCGTGACCATGGATTCGTCGACATAGGACGCGCCCGCGGTCACGACGCCGTCAGTCGGGATTCGCTCGCCCGGGCGCACCAGCACGATGTCGCCGACATGCACGTCGTCGATATCGACGTCCACGGTCTCGCCATTGCGCTCGATGCGCGCGGTCTTGGGCTGCAATCTGGCGAGCGCGCGGATCGCTTCCGACGTGCGTCCCTTGGCGCGCGCCTCCAGAAAGCGGCCGAAGAGGATCAGCGTGACGATGACGACCGCGGCTTCATAATAGACATGCACGGCGCCGGCCGGCAGCAGATAGGGCATGAAGGTCGCGACGAGCGAATAGAGATAGGCGCTGAGCGTGCCGACCGCGACGAGCGCATTCATGTCCGGCTGCCGTCTGATCAGCGCCGGCACGCCTTTCTGGAAGAAGACGAGGCCGGGGCCGAACAGAACCAGCGTCGCGAAGAGGAAAGAGAACTGACGGATCAGCTCGTCGCCGATCGTCGCCATGGCCCAGTGATGAACGGCCGGGATCACATGGCCGCCCATTTCCAGGATGAAGACGGGCGCGGTCAGCAGCGCGGAGACGATGAGATTGAAGCGCAGATGGCGCATCTCCTCCTCGCGCCGCGCCCGCTCGCGGTCGGCGCCGCCGGCGTCCGTCTCGATTCTGCGCGGTTCGTAGCCCGCTTCCGAGACGGCGCGGCGCAGCCGGTCCACGAGGCCGGGGCCGGAGAGCGCGCGGACGCTGGCGCGTTCGGTCGCGAGATTGACGCTCGCCGTCAGGACGCCCGGAACCGCCTTGAGCGCCTTTTCGACATGGGCGACGCAGGACGCGCAGGTCATGCCGCCGACGCCGAGCTCGATCGTCTCGACGACGGGCTCATAGCCGGCGTCGGCCACAGACTTCACGAGCGCGGCCGGATCGGCGCCCGGGGCGAGCGAGACGTCGGCGCGCTCGGTCGCGAGATTGACGCTGGCCGAGGTGACGCCCGGCGTCGCCGCCAGCGCCTTTTCGACATGGCCGACGCAGGAGGCGCAGGTCATGCCGCGCACGTTGAAATCGAGTTCGGTTCCCGCGCTCATGCCAACTCCGTAATTGCCAGCGAAGTCTAAAGCCAACGGCGCGTGCGCGCCATATAGGCGAGGTAGGCGTCGCCGAATTTGGCCCGCAAATGCTGTTCCTCCGGCTCGATCGCCAGTTTTTGCAGGGCGAAGGCCAGCGCCGGCGTCAGCAGCACGGTGAAGGGCGAGGACAAGAGCAGGCCGAGCCCGAGCACAATGGCGACATGCGAGACATAGATCGGATTGCGCGAGAAGCGGAACGGTCCCTCCGTCGCCAGACGCGAGGCGGCGCGGTGCGGGAGGATGGTCGTATCGAGCCGCGCGAAGATCGTGGCGCACCAGACGTCGTTGGCCAGCGCGAGCGCGACAAGGAATGCGCCGAGCAGCGCCGCGCCGGGGAAGGCGACGAGACCCGCGAGGGCGCCGCCGGTCAGCCAATCGAGCGCGCGGCCGGCGAGGAGCGCGCCGAGGATGAGGAGGGGCGGCCAGGGCGCGCGCGCCGGCGCAGCGTCCCTTTTCGATTCTGCCATGGACCAAGCTCCGTGCCGGTCTAACATCGCGACGCGCGAGCCAATTTTCAAGCTCGCGGCGAAGCTCGCGCCTTTCTTGACTTGACGCGCGCGCCGGCCTTTACCAATCGCGAGACACCTGCCGGAGAAAGACGTGGCGTCCATGCTCGAGCGGTTTCAGGCGGACCTCGCCGGCCTCGCCGCGCGCGACCGGCTGCGCGCGCTTGCACCGCGCGCGGGGCGCGACTTCGCCTCGAACGACTACCTAGGGCTTGCCGAATCACGCGAACTCGCCGAGGCGGCCGCCGCGGCGCTCGCGCGCGGCGTTCCCGTCGGGGCCGGCGGCTCGCGGCTGCTGCGCGGCAATCATCCCGAGCACGAGGCGCTCGAAGACGAGGCTGCGCGCTTCTTTCACGCCGAGAGCGCGCTCTTCTTCGGCGCGGGCTTTTCCGCCAATGAGGCGCTGCTCTCGACTTTGCCGCAGCGCGAGGATGTCATTTTCCACGACGCGCTCATCCATGCGAGCGCGCATGACGGCATGCGGCTGTCGCGCGCGCCGCATGTTTCCTTCCCCCATAATAATGTCGAGGCCCTTGCGGCGGCGCTGGCGGATTGGCGGGCGAAGGGCGGCCTGGGGCGCGCCTGGATCGTCGTCGAGAGCCTTTACAGCATGGACGGCGACAGGGCGCCGCTCGATGATTTGATGTCGCTCGCCGAGCGTCACGAGGCCTTTCTCATTGTCGACGAAGCGCATGCGACGGGCGTCTATGGGCGCGGGGGCCGCGGCCTCGCGGCGCGTTTTGAGGGCCGCGACAATGTCATCACCGTGCACACCTGCGGCAAGGCGCTGGGCGTCTTCGGCGCGATCGTGTGTCTTGCGCGGCCGCTGCGCGACTTTCTCGTCAACCGCTGCCGCAATTTCATTTTCGCGACGGCGCCCTCGCCGCTCGTCGCCGCCTGCGTGCGCGCCGCGCTCACGATCTGCGAAAGCGCCGAGGACCGCCGCGCCGCCTTGCAGGCGCGCGTCGCTCTCGCCGGGCGGGAGCTGGCCCTTTGCGGCGTCGCGCCTTCAGGGACGCAGGTGCAGCCGGTGATCGTCGGCGCCGACGCGCGGGCCATGGCGCTCGCGGCGGCGATGCGCGCGCGCGGCTACGACATTCGCGCCATCCGCCCGCCGACCGTGCCGGAAGGAACGGCGCGGCTGCGTCTGTCACTGACGCTCAATGTGACCGAAGCGCAGATCATCCAAATGGCGCGCGACCTATCGAAAGAACTTGCGCCATGAGCCGGACCTTTGTCATCGCTGGAACGGATACGGGCGTCGGCAAGACCTGTTTCTCCGCCGCGCTCGTCGGCGCGCTCGGGGCGTCGTACTGGAAGCCGGTGCAGTCGGGTCTCGAAGACGAAACGGATTCACAAATCGTCGCGCGCCTTTCGGGCGTCGCCCCAGACCACATTCTCCCAGAGGCCTGGCGCCTGAAGCTTCCCGCTTCGCCGCATATTTCCGCACGCGCCGAGGGGATTGAGATCGATCCCGACCGGCTCGTGCCCCCCGACGTCGAGGGCCCGCTCGTCATCGAGACGGCCGGCGGCGTTATGGTCCCGCTCGCCGACGACGTCCTAACCGTTGATGTGCTTGCCCGTTGGCGCCTGCCGGTCGTTCTCGTGGCGCGCACCGCGCTCGGCACGATCAATCACAGCCTGCTCACGATCGAAGCGCTGCGCCGGCGGGACATTCCGCTCCACGGCGTCGCCTTCGTCGGCGACGAAGAGAAGGGCCCGCAGGAGACGATCCTGCGCATGGGCGCGGTTCGCGGGCTCGGACGGCTGCCGCGACTGGAGCCGCTCACGAGAGAGACGCTGCGCGCGGCCTTCGACGCGGCGTTCGCCGTCGAGGATTTCATATGAGCCTCGTCGCCAATTCGCCTGTCTGGCGCCCGTTCACGCAGCACGCGCTGCAGCCCGGCGCCTATAAGATCGTCCATGCGGAGGGCGCCTGGCTCACGGCGGAGGACGGGACGCGCTTTCTCGACGCCATTTCCTCCTGGTGGGTGATCACCCACGGTCATCGCCGCCCGGAGATCATGGCGGCGATCCGCCGCCAGACCGAGACGCTCGACCAGATCATCTTCGCCGGCTTCACCCATGAGCCGGCCGAGGCGCTTGCGCGCCGTCTCGTCGAGATCACGCAGCCCGGGTTGGATTACGTTTTCTATTCGGACAGCGGCTCGACGGCCGTCGAGGTCGCGATCAAGATGGCGCTGGGCTTCTGGCGCAATCGCGGCGCGGATCGTCGGCGCATCGTCGCGCTCGAGCACGCCTATCACGGCGACACGGTTGGCACGATGTCGGCCGGCGCGCGTTCGGTCTTCAACGCGCCTTACGAGCCTTTGCTGTTCGACGTGGCGCGCGTCCCCTTTCCGTCCTCAGGCGCCGAACAGGAGACGCTCGACGCGCTCGAATCGCATTGCCGCGCCGGCGCGGCGGCCTTCATCGTCGAGCCGCTGATTCTCGGCGCGGGCGGCATGCTGACCTATGGCGCGCAGACGCTCGCCGAGATGAAGCGCGTCTGCGAGCGGCACGAGACGCTTTTCATCGCCGATGAAGTGATGACGGGCTTTGGGCGCACGGGGTCGCTCTTCGCCTGCGAGCAGGCGGGGGTGGCGCCTGATATCGCCTGCTATTCGAAGGGCCTGACCGGCGGCGCCGTCCCGCTCGCCGTCACCATGTGCCGGCGCGAGATTTTCGAGGCGCATTATGCGCAAGATCGCGCGCGGGCGTTCTTCCATTCGAGCTCCTTCACCGCCAATCCGATCGGCTGCGCGGCGGCGCTCGCCAATCTCGACGTGTGGGAACATGCCGACGCCCGCGCGCGCCTCGCCAATCTCGGGGCCATGCAGGCCGAGCGCGCGGCGCGATTTGCGCAGGATCGCCGCTTCTCGGCGGTCCGCCGGCTCGGCACGATCGTGGCGCTCGATCTCGACGTTCCGGAAAGCGGCTACGCCGCGACGCTCGGCCTCGACCTCATACGCTTCTTCAATGCGCGCCGCCTGCTGTTGCGCCCGCTCGGCGCGACGGTCTATGTGCTTCCGCCCTATTGCGTGACCGGCGCGGAGCTCGATTTGGCCTATGACGCGATCGAGGCGGCCGCCGATCAGTTTGCTTCGCGCGCGCGCTGAATTTCGTTTTTCACGGATCGCCCTCGGCCTTCGTCGTTATGAGGGTCGGCGCGCGCCTCGAATTCTTCCTTGAGCGCGCGGCGCAGGATCTTGCCGACATTGGTCTTGGGCAGGCTGTCGCGAAACTCGTAAAACCGCGGCGCCTTGTAGCCGGTGAGGCGCTCATGCGCGAAGCGACGCAGCTCCTCTGTCGTGAGGCTATTGTCGCGCGGAACGACAAAGGCCATGGGCGCTTCGCCGGAATGCGGGAAGGGCACGCCAATGACGGCGACTTCCTTGACCTTGGGGTGCTCGATCAGCGCCGCTTCGACTTCGTTGGGATAGACGTTGAAGCCCGAGACAAGGATCATGTCCTTCAGGCGGTCGACGATCTTGAGCATGCCGTCTGGCTGCATGATGGCGATGTCGCCGCTCTTGAACCAGCCGTCGGGCGTCATCGCCTTGGCGGTCTCGTCGGGGCGGCGCCAATAGCCCGGCATCACCTGCGGCCCGCGCACCCAGAGTTCGCCGCGTTCGCCGAGCGGCGCAATCGCGTCGTCGGTTGTGCGGATCGATATTTCGCTCGAAGGAATCGGATAGCCGATGCCGCCGGTGAACTCGGCGATGTCCGGGCGGTTGACGGTGACGATCGGCGAGGTTTCCGAGAGGCCGTAGCCTTCGATGATCGGCTTGCCCGTCAACGCCTTCCATTTATGCGCGACCACTTGCTGCGTCGCCATCCCGCCCGAGATGTTCATCTGCAGATCGGAGAAATCCACTTTGTCGATGTCGCGGTGATCGGCGAGCGCGGCGTAAAGCGTATTGACGCCCGAGAATATCGTGAAGCGCGATTTCCGCATGGTGGCGACGAGGCCCTTCAGATCGCGCGGATTGGCGATGAGCAGGCAGCAACCGCCCGTGCGGATCAGCAGCATGCAGCACGCGGTGAGCGCGAAGATGTGATAGAGCGGCAGCGCCGTCACCATCACATGCGGGCCGCGCGCCTCGAGATACCAGGCGAGCCAGGCCCAGGTCTGCGCTACATTCGCCGTGATGTTGCGATGGAGCAGCACGGCGCCCTTGGCGACGCCCGTCGTGCCCCCCGTATATTGCAGAAAGGCGGGATCCTCTGGCCCGACGTCGACGGACTTGCGGTCGGCGGCGGGGGTCTTCAAAACTGCCGAAAAGAAAACCGCGCCCGGAAGCCGATAGGCGGGGACCATCTTCTTGACGTGGCGCGAAACGAAATTCACGACGAGGCCCTTGAGCCCCATCAGGTCGCCCGCCGTGACGATGATGGCGCGCTCGATCGCCATGCCCGGCCAGGCGCGTTCGGCCGTATAAGCGAAATTCTCGAAGACGAAGAGAAAGCGCGCGCCCGCGTCGTTGAGCTGGTGCTCGAGCTCGCCGGGCGTATAGAGCGGATTGACGTTCACCACGACGCCGCCAGCGATCAGCGCGCCGAACAGAATGGCGGGATAGGCGAGGACATTGGGCGACATGATCGCGACGCGGTCGCCTTTCTGCAGCCCCTGCGCCTGCAGCCAGGCGGCGACGCTGTCGGCGGCTTGCTCCAGCTCCCGATAGTTGAGCTGCGCGCCGAAACTTTCCATCGCGGGACGGTCCGCGTAGTCCGAGGCGCTCTTTCGGAACATCTCGACGACCGTCGAAGTGGCGGAGGGGTCGATGTCCGCCGGCACGCCGGACGGATAGGAGGCGAGCCAGGGCCGCGCCGCATAAGGGTCCTGCTGTCGCTCCGGGGTCGTCATTCTCGCCTCGCTGTCGAAATCAAAAAAATCGAATCGCTTCCATAAGTGAAGATAGCGCGACAGGGCCGCGCGGAACGCAACCGACGCGCCGCGACATTTGCTGCGATGCGAAATTTAAGCGGCGCCGCGCGACAGGCCGAGGCCGAGAAGCAGCGCCAGTCCGAAGCCGAAAACGACGAGCGCGGCGCAAAACTCGGCCAGCCGGGCGATGAGCGCGGTGCGTCGCGCGTCTGGGCCGTTGACGCGGAGCGCCATGTCCTTCGCATAGACGGCGACGGCCGCGATCGCGCCCGTCGTCAACGCCGTGCCAGCCGACATGGCCATGACGGCGCCGGCGCCCGCGGCGAGCATCCCCTGCGACAGCGTGAAGACCAGGACCAGAATGGCGCCCGAACAGGGTCTCAACCCCGCGGCGACGACGGCGCCGAGAGCGTCGCCCCAGCGAAAGCCCGGTCCCGAGAGCAGAGCGGGATCGAGCGCATGGGCATGGCCGCAACCAGGGCCATGGACATGGCGCGGGTCGTCGATCGCCTCGCAAACGAACCGCCCCGAGCCGACCGGCGCGGGAGCCCGCAGGAAGGCCAACAGGCCGCGACCCTTGGTCCAGACGAGTCGCGCGCCCAGCGCCGCGATGGCGACATAGCTTGCGATTTCGACGAACTCCGCTGCGCCGGTCATCTGGCCGGCGGTTGCGTTGAAGACCAGCGCCGCGACGGCCACGAGGAGAATCGCGATGAGCCCCTGCAGCAGGGCGGCGAGCGCCGCCAGCAAGAGGCCGCGCTTGAGCTGGACCTCATTGGCGACCATGTAAGACGTCAGCACCGCCTTGCCGTGGCCGGGCCCGGCGGCGTGAAAGACGCCATAAGCGAAACTCGCCCCCGCGAGCGCGAGAAAGGCGGAGGGGCCCGTCGCGAGGGCGCGCGCCGCCGCTTGCAGTTCGGCATGGAACTTGTTCTGCCAGGCGAGGACAAGTCCCGCGAGGCCGCTCGCCGCGCCAACGGTTTCCTGCGCGCCAACCCCGAAAGGATGGCGCTGGGCGAGGGCCGGATCATGGATGAGAAGAACCAGGGCCGCCGCGATGGCGGCAAGCGTCCCGAGCCCTGGCCTCACGGGCAGGCCACGACGGCGCGGGTCGCGAGCTTCACGCCGAAATCGGCGCCCGGCGACATATTCTGGAAGAAGGCCTCGCTGAGCTTCTGATTGTCGGTGGCGAGGAGCGGGGCCGGCTCGACGAGACTCACCGAGCAGCCCGACGGCGCCTTGGCCAGCTTGACGGGGTCCTTCTTTTCAAGCCCGAAGGAGACGAAATAGGTCGGGTCGTAGACCTGGAACGAGAAGGGCTTCTTGGCCGTCGCCGGCGTCTCGAGCGGCAGGAAGAAGTGTAACGTCACAATTTTCTTGTCATTGGCCTCGAGATAGACCTGCTCGGGCGCCTTGAAGGCGGCCTTGCCGTTGTTTTGCTTGGCGTAGGTGAAATAATCGAATTCCGCGAGCGACTCGACATTCGTCTTGGCCAGCGGCGCGAGCTCGTCCCGCGTCGGCGGCTTCCCGTCCTTGCCAAGCCCCTGCACGGCGAAGGCCGAATACATTTCGTCGAATTCCCAGGCGTGGCGCACGCCGAGGATCTTGCCCTCGGGGTCGAAGACAACCTCGCTGCGCACGGCGACCCAGACATGCGGATGCGCCTCGACCCCGGCCATTCCGGCCAGGACGAGGAGCAGCGCAATCGGAAGGCTCCAGAAGCTCATATCCGTCCCGCCTAGGGCTGGAAGTCGGCGAAAACAGGGCGCGGCCGCCCGGTCGAAACCCTGTGTATCCGAGCTTCTGGGTTCTTGAAAACGTCAATCGCTCTGGCTTAGAGTGCCAAGGGACAGGAGCCGCGCCCCGAGGGCGCCCCGGGCGAAGCGATCGCGAGGGGAGGGGCGGAAGGCGGCTGACACACCATGCGGTCCGAGCCTCATCCGGGCTCAAGTGCTCGTTCCTGGTCGTTTTATGCGTTCTGGCGCACCACCCAAGCGCGCATCGCCGTTTCGCGCAGGAGAGTTGTTGAATGGCGGATTTGGTCGCCGGCGACGTTACCCCCGGCTCCGCCCTCGGCGAGGCCAGGCTTTCCGATCGTTTCGACCTCGCCCGGGACCGCGTGCTGATCACGGGCACGCAGGCGATCGTGCGCCTGCTGCTGATGCAGAAGGAGCGGGACCGCCGCGCGGGCCTGAACACGTCTGGGTTCATCACCGGCTATCGCGGTTCGCCCCTGGGCGGCGTCGACGCCCAGATGCACAAGGCGAAGCCGCTCTTCGACGCAAACAACATCCTGTTCATGCCGGGCCTCAACGAGGACCTCGCCGCCACCGCCATCTGGGGCGCGCAGCAGGCCGAGATGCGCGGCGAGGGCAAATATGACGGCGTCTTTTCCATCTGGTACGGCAAGGGACCGGGCGTCGACCGCAGCGGCGACGCGCTGCGCCACGTGAATCTCGCGGGGACGTCCCGCCATGGCGGCGTGCTGGCGCTGATGGGGGACGATCACACCGCCGAATCTTCGACGACAGCGCATCAGTCCGACTTCCATTTCGTCGACGTCATGATGCCGATCCTCTCCCCCGCCGGCGTGCAGGAAATTCTCGATTACGGCGTTTACGGCTTCGCCCTGTCGCGTTTCGCCGGCGTGTGGGTCGGCCTGAAACTCTTGAAAGACACGGTCGAGTCGACCGCCTCGATCGACGGCGCGCTCGACCGCGTGCGGCCGATTATCCCTTTCGATTTCGTCTTGCCGGCGGGCGGGCTCAATATTCGCCCGAGCGACCCGGTGCTCGCGCAGGAAGAGCGATTGCAGGAGAGCAAGCGCGACGCCATGCTCGCTTTCATCCGCGCCAATCGCTTGAACCGCATCATCGCCTCCGGCGGCGCCACCCCCAAAATCGGCGTCATCACCGTCGGCAAGTCCTATCTCGACGTGCGTCAGGCGCTCGACGATCTCGGGATTGACGAAATCAAGGCAAATGATCTCGGCCTGCGACTTTATAAGATCGCCGCGCCCTGGCCGCTCGAGCCCAAAGGGGTCATCGACTTCGCGCGCGGCCTCGATCTCATCATGGTGGTCGAGGAAAAGCGTTCGCTCATTGAAGTGCAGCTGCGCGAGACGCTCTACGGCACGCCGCATCAGCCGGTCTGCATCGGCAAGAAGGACGAGCGCGGCGACTGGCTGTTCCCTGTCAAAGGCGCGCTCGACGCCAATGACGTGGCGATCGCCATCGGCCGTCGTCTCCTGAAGTATCACGCGTCGGAAGAGCTCGAAGCGCGCGTGCGCCGTCTCGAACGGCTGCAGGACCGGCGCAAGACGATGACCGACGTCACCGTGCGCGTGCCGCATTTCTGCGCCGGCTGCCCGCATTCGACCTCGACCCACGTGCCCGAGGGGGCGCGCGCCTATACGGGCATCGGCTGTCATTATATGGCGCAATGGATGGGCCGCTCGACCGAGGGCTACACCCATATGGGCGGCGAGGGCGCGAATTGGATCGGCGAAGCGCCGTTCTCGACGCGCCGCCACATGTTCCAAAACCTCGGCGACGGCACCTATAATCATTCTGGCTCGCTCGCCATCCGCTTCGCCGTGGCGGCCGGGACCAACATCACCTTCAAGATTCTCTACAATGGCGTCGTCGCCATGACCGGCGGCCAAAAGCACGAGGGCGGCCTCACCGTCGAAGCGATCGTGCATCAGGTCGCCGCCGAGGGGGTGAAGAAGATCGCGCTCGTCTCGGACGAGCCCGGCAAATATCCGCCGACGATCGCCTGGCCGCCGGGCCTCACCCTCCATCACCGCAACGTCATCAACGAGGTGCAGCGCGAGCTGTCGCAGACGGAGGGCGTCACCGTCCTCATCTACGACCAGACCTGCGCGACCGAGAAGCGTCGTCTGCGCAAGCGCGGCCTGATGCCCGACCCCGACGCGCGCGTCATCATCAACGAGCTCGTCTGCGAGGGCTGCGGCGATTGCGGCACGGCGTCGAACTGCGTCGCGGTGCAGCCGGTCGAGACCGAATTCGGCCGCAAGCGACGCATCGATCAGTCCGCCTGCAACAAGGATTTCTCCTGCCTCGAAGGCTTTTGCCCGAGCTTCGTGACGGTGCGCGGCGGAAGCATGAAAAAGGCGCCGCTGCCGACGAAGGCGGACACACACGGCCAGCCCGCGCTGCCGGAGCCGAAGCTCGCCGAGCTCGGCGCGACGCCTTTCGGCGTTCTGATCGCAGGCCTCGGCGGCACGGGCGTCGTTACTGTCTCGGCCATTCTCGGCATGGCCGCGCATCTCGAGGGCAAGGGCGTCGGCGTCATCGACATGGCCGGCCTCGCGCAAAAGGGCGGGGCCGTCTATTGCCACGTAAAGATCGGCCGCACGCCCGCCGACGTTCACGCGATCCGCATCGCGGCGGGCGAAGCCAATCTTCTGCTCGGTTGCGATCTCGTCGTCGCCGGGGCCAAGCAGGTGCTCGCAGCGGTCGAGCAGGGCAAGACGGCGGTGCTCGTCAACAGCGCCGAGGTGTTCCCCGGCGACATCGAGCGCAATCCCGATTTCGTGCTGCCATCAGAGGAGATCAAGCAGGCGATCCGCCGCGCCGGCGGGCCGGAGTCGATCTTCATTGACACCACCGCGCTCGCCCAGGCGCTGCTCGGCGACTCCATCGCCGCCAATATTTTCATTCTCGGCTACGCCTGGCAGAAGGGCTATCTGCCGCTCTCCGAAGCGGCGATCCTGCGCGCCATCGAACTCAACGGCGAATCCGTGCCGATGAATCACTCGGCCTTCCTCTGGGGCCGCCGCGCCGCGCATGACATGAAGAGCGTCGAGGCGGTCGTGCAGTCGCTGCGCCGTCCGACCGAAGCCAGGCAACGCTCGAAGACGCTCGAAGAAGTCATCGAGCGCCGCGCCGCTTTTCTCGTCGACTATCAGAACCAGGCCTACAGCGCGCATTATCGCGCCCGCGTCGAGGCGATCGCGAAAGTCGAGAAGGCGCGCGCGCCGGGCTCGACCGAACTGACCGAGGCGGTCGCCCGCTATCTCTTCAAGCTGATGGCCTTCAAGGACGAGTTCGAAGTCTCGCGGCTTTATACGAGCGAAGCGTTCCAGCGCCAGCTCGCCGAGACCTTCGAGGGCGATCTCAGGCTCGAATTGCACCTCGCGCCGCCGATCCCCTTCCTGCAGCGCAAGACCGACTTCGGCGGCTCGCGCAAGATCACCTTCGGCCCGTATATGTTCACGGTGATGAAGGCGCTCGCGAAACTCAAATGGATGCGGGGCCGCTGGTTCGACGTCACCCGCTTCAACAACGACCGCATCGTCGAGCGCAAACTGCTCGCCGACTACGAGGCGCTGATCGACGAGATCCTCGCCGCGCTGACGCCCGAAAATCACGCCGCCGCCGTGGCGCTGGCGAAGCTGCCCGAGAAGATACGCGGCTTCGGCCATATCAAGGGGCGGCATATTGCGGCGGCCGAGGCCGAGCGGGCGCGACTCCTCGCGGACTTTCGCAGCCCGGCGGCGGTAAAGCTCGCCGCAGAGTGAGGCGCGGATCTTTGTGCAATGAAGGGGACGGCGAGGCCGGGCGGGGGGCCGCCCGCCGGATTCTGCTCCTCGGCGGCACGAGCGAGGGCCGCGCCCTTGCCGCGCGTCTGGCCGCGCTTCGCTATGACGGCGTCGTTTCTCTCGCCGGCCGCACCAGCGCGCCGCTCGCCCAGGCGCTGCCGACACGCGTCGGCGGCTTCGGCGGCGTCGAGGGGCTGAAGCGCTATCTTACCGAGGAGCGCTTCACGCATGTGATCGACGCCACCCACCCTTTCGCCGCGCAGATCTCGGCGAACGCCGGCGCGGCCTGCGCGGCGCTCGGCGTCCCGTTCATCGCCTATGTGCGCGCGCCGTGGGCGCCCGAGCCAGGCGACCGCTGGATCGAGGTTGCGGACAATAAAAGCGCAGCCGCGGCGCTGGGAGAAACGCCGCGCCGGGTGTTTCTGACAATCGGGCGGCAGGGCGTCGCGGACTTTCGCGACGCCCCGCAGCATGATTATGTGCTGCGCGTGATTGAACGACCCGACCCCGCAGAGCTGCCGCGAAGCTGCGAGCTGATTTCCGCTCGCGGACCCTTTGCGCGCGAGGCGGAAATCGCGCTCATGCGCGAAAAGCGCATCGACATTGTCGTGACCAAGAACAGCGGCGGCGCCCTCACTTACGCCAAGATCGAGGCGGCGCGGGCGCTGGGCCTGCCGGTCGTGATGATCGCGCCGCCGGCCCGAACGGACGTTCCCGTGGCGCATGACGTCGAGGCCGTGCTGGCCTTTCTGGCGTCATGAGCCGCAAGCTGATGATCCAGGGCACGGGGTCGGACGTTGGCAAGTCGCTCGTCGTCGCCGGGCTCGCGCGCGCCTTCGTGCGTCGCGGGCTCAAGGTCGCGCCGTTCAAGCCGCAGAACATGTCGAACAACGCCGCCGTCACGGCCGACGGCGGCGAGATCGGCCGCGCCCAGGCCTTGCAGGCGCGCGCGGCGCGACTGGCCCCGAGCGTGGATATGAACCCGGTCCTGCTCAAGCCGCAGGGCGCCAATGGCTCGCAAGTGGTGGTGCGCGGCCGCGTCGCCGGCCAGGCGACGGCGCGCGACTACCAGAGCTGGAAGCCGCGATTGATGCCCGCCGTCACGGAGAGTTTTGCAAGGCTCGCCGCGACGGCTGATCTCGTCCTTATCGAGGGCGCAGGCAGTGCGGCGGAGATCAATCTGCGCGCCAACGACATCGCCAATATGGGCTTCGCCCGCGCCGTCGACGCGCCGGTCGTGCTCGTCGGCGATATCGACCGCGGCGGCGTCATCGCCCAGCTCGTCGGCTGCCAGGCGGTGCTCGACGCAGACGACGCGGCCCTGATCGAGGGCTTCATCGTCAACAAGTTCCGCGGCGACGCCGCGCTGTTCTCGGACGGCATGCATTACGTCGCGCGGCGCACCGGCTGGCGCGCCCTCGGCCTTCTACCGTTTTTCGAGGCCGCCGACCGTCTGCCGGCGGAGGACGCTTTCAGCCTGCGCGGGCGGCGCGCCAATGAAAAGCGCGGCGTCGTCATCGCGGTTCCGCTGCTGCCGCATATCGCCAATTTCGATGATCTCGATCCTCTGAAGGCCGAGCGCGGCGTCGATCTGCGATTCATCGCGCCGGGCGAGCCCCTTCCCGCCGAGGCCCGCCTCGTAATTCTGCCCGGCTCCAAGGCGACGATCGCCGACCTTGCCGCATTTCGCGCCAATGGCTGGGACATCGACCTTCTCGCCCATGTGCGGCGCGGCGGGCGTGTCTTCGGCATATGCGGCGGCTACCAGATGCTCGGCCGCGCGCTCCGCGATCCATTGGGCGTGGAAGGCGACGCCGGCGACGCGAATGGCCTCGGCCTACTCGACATTGAGACGACGCTGACGGAGACTAAAACGCTGGTGGAGGTCAGGGGGCGCGCGCTCGCCTTCGATGCGCCGTTTCATGGCTATGAGATGCATGTCGGCGCGACGCGGGGCGCGGCTTGCGCGCGGCCTTTGCTGCGCTTCGACGACAGCCGGCTCGACGGCGCCATCTCGGGCGACGGCCTCGTCATGGGCGCTTATGTGCACGGGCTTTTTGCCGACGATGCGTTGCGCGCGGCGTTTCTTGCAGGGATCGGCGCCGAGGCGTCGCCGTTGCGCTTCGAGCAGTCGATCGAGGAGACGCTCGACGCGCTCGCCGCGCATTGCGAAAGTCACCTCGATCTCGACGCGCTGCTGGAGATCGCCCGATGACGGCGCATCGTCCCGCGGCGGCGCCCCTCGCGCATGGCGGCCGGCTCGACGCCGCGCGCCAACGCTATCCCCACGCGCCCCAACCCTGGGTCGATCTGTCGACGGGGATCAGTCCGCGTCCCTATCCGCCGCCGCCGCTCGCGCCCGCCGTCTTTGCGCGTTTGCCCGATGACGACGCCGTCGCGGCGCTCCTCGCCGCCGCCCGCGCCGCCTATGGCGCGCCGGACCGGGCGGCGATCGTCGCCGGCGCCGGCGCCCAGGCCTTCATCCAGCTGCTGCCGCGCGTCTTCCCGGCGCGCCGCGTCGGCGTTCTGGGCTTTGCCTATGCGGAGCATGGCGCCCGCTGGTCCGCCGCCGGGGCGGATGTCTCCACAGTCTCGCGCTTGGAGGATCTCGCCGTTTTCGACGCCGCCGTGATCGTCAATCCGAACAATCCAGACGGCCGGGTGCTGACGCCGCCGCACATCGCGCCGCTGGCCCAGGAGATGACGCGAAAGGGCGGCCTGCTCGTCCTCGACGAATCCTTCATGGATTTCTTTCCGGAGCAGAGCGCCGTCTCGCTTGCGGCGCAAGACGGCGTCGTCGTGCTGCGGTCGTTCGGCAAAGCCTATGGGCTGGCGGGCGTCCGGCTCGGCTTCGCCATCTGCGCGCCTCCCCGCGCCGCGGCGCTCAGCGCCGGCGTCGGGCCCTGGGCCGTTTCGGGACCGGCGCTGGCGATCGGCGCAACGGCGCTCGCCGATCTCGACTGGCGGCGGAGGGCGGCCGCGGCTTGCGGCGCCGACGCCGCCCGTCTCGACGCGACGCTGGCGCGCGCCGGCTTCGAGCTTTTGGGCGGGGTCTCGCTGTTTCGCCTCTACCGCCATGAACGGGCCGGCGACTGGTTTACGCGGCTTTGCGAGAAGGGCGTTCTCGCACGGTCCTTTCCGGAGCGGCCCGACTGGTTGCGATTTGGCCTCCCGCCCGACGAGATCGCCTGGCGGCGCCTCTCCGACGCGCTGGAGATTGAGTAATGGTTGGGGAAAAACCGCTCCCGCGGCCATTAGCCGCGGACGAGGCGGCGGAAGCGATCGGCCCCACGACGCCCTTCAACGCGGCGGAGCGCGCCGCCGTCTATCGCGCGATCTACACGCGCCGCGACGTGCGCGACGAGTTCTTGAGCGACGACGTCCCGCAGGCCGTTCTCATGCGGATTCTCGACGCCGCCCATCATGCGCCTTCGGTCGGCTTCATGCAGCCCTGGAATTTCATCATCATTCGCGACCGCGCCGTTCGCGGGGCGGTGCATGAAGTTTTCCGGCGCGGCGCGGCGGCCGAAGAGCAAATCCTCGATCCGGCGCGGCGCGCGCACTATCGCAATCTCAAACTCGAAGGCATTCTCAAGGCCCCCGTCAATATTTGCGTCACCTGCGACCGCAGCCGTCACGGGTCCACGGGGCTCGGCCGCACCCAGCAGCCGAACACCGATCTGTTGAGCACCGCCTGCGCCGTGCAGAATCTGTGGCTCGCCGCTCGCGTCGAGGGCGTCGGCGTCGGCTGGGTCAGCATCATGCGCGAGAGCGACATGCGCGACATTCTCGGCATTCCGCAGGAGATCGCCGTCGTCGCCTATCTCTGCGTCGGCTTCGTGGAGCGCGCTTACGTCAAACCTGAACTGGAGGTGAAGCGCTGGGCGTCGCGTCTGCCGCTGGAGACCCTGGTCTTCGAAGACCGCTGGGGACGCTCTTGCCCCTCCACAAAGCTGCCTTAATTCCTTTACCAAATAGTAACCGGCGAGCAATTCCTCTGTTGTGAACGCCATCTTAAGCGTCGCAAAAAATGTCGTTTGCGATCGTGTTGGCAATCGAGGAATCATCGCGACGCTCCATCTCGAGGAGCTGCGGAGACGCATGACCATGGCGCCGGCGATAATCGATCAATATTTCGACAAAGCTCTTCCGATTCAGAATAATACTGTGTTGACCGTCACCGAGGTGCCGGACTGTGAGGAGAAGCTGTTGAAGCTTCTCGAAAGCGCCATGCTGCGCGGCTTCGACAATCACGCGCGGCTCACCGAGATCCATCTGCCGATGGAGCGCTTCCCCTTCATGGATTCGAAGTTCTGGCACGTGCCGATCGAGGATTGCGGCAAGGCGCAGGTGTTGCGCTTCTTCTTCGAACATCCCGACGCCGAAGCGCATTAGGCGTCGTTTGAAGCGGAGCGGGCGGCGGCTTCAGGCGGTCGCCGCGCCTTCCTGCGCGCCCGCTTCCGGCTTGGGGGCGCGGCGCAATTTGCTCATCAGCAGATAGATGACCGGCGTCGTGTAGAGCGTCAGAATTTGGCTGAGCAGCAGGCCGCCGATAATGGTGATGCCGAGCGGGCGGCGGAGTTCCGCGCCGATTCCCGATGCAAAAGCGAGCGGCAGGGCGCCGAACATCGCCGCGAGGGTCGTCATGAGGATCGGCCGGAAGCGCTCCTTCGCCGCCTCCAGCGCCGCGTCGTGAATTGAAAGCCCGCGCTCGCGCTCCGCGGAGAGCGCGAAGTCGACGAGCATGATGCCGTTCTTTTTCACAATGCCGATCAGCAGCAGAATGCCGATGAAGGCGATCACCGTGAATTCCACGCCGAACAACTCGAGCGACAACAGCGCGCCGAGCCCTGCGGAAGGAAGCGTCGAAATGATGGTGATGGGATGCACGAGACTTTCGTAGAGAATGCCGAGGATGATGTAGACGGCGAGCAGGGCGGCGAGGATGAGCGTCGCCATGCCGCGCGCGATCTTGCGGAAGTCGGCGGCGTCGCCCGCAAAGCCCGCGTGCAGGCTGCTCGGCGGATTGAGCTCCTGGATCATCGCTTCGATGGCGGCGGTCGCGGCGTCGAGCGATGAACCCGGCGCGACATTGTAGGAAAGGGTCACCGCCGGCAACACGCCCTGATGGTTGACGACGAGCGGCATGGCCCCGCGCTCGATGCGCGCGAGCGAGGTCAGCGGAATTTGCACGCCGGTCGAGCTCGACACATAGACGCCGGCGAGATCGCGGATGTCGCGCTGGCGCGACGGCGGCGTCTCGAACACGACCCGATACTGGTTGCGCTGCGTGTAGATGATCGTGTCTTGGCGCTGGCCGAAGGCGCTGTTGAGCGCAGCGTTGATCGCCGCGATCGGCACGTTCATGCGCGAGGCCGCGTTACGATCGATAACGACCGAGGCGCGAAGTCCGCCCTGCTCCTTGTCGGACGTCACGTCGACGAGTTCGGGGAGTTGTTTCATGCGCGCCAGCACTTTCTGGCGCCATTCCTCCAGCTCTTCGAGCGAGGCGTCGGAGAGGGTGAACTGATATTGCGATTTGCTCACGCGCCCGCCGCTGCGCAAGTCCTGCGAGGGCACCATGTAGACGCTCAAGCCCTCGATCTTGGCGAATTCCCGGCGCAGGCGGTTGATGACCTCCCGGCTCGACGCTTTGCGCACGCCGACCGGCTTCAGCGAGACGAAGACACGACCCTGATTTCCCGAGGCCGTGAGCGGACCGGCGCCGATGAAGGAGCCGACGTCGGAGACGTCCGGGTCCGCGAGCAGGACTTCGGTCGCCCGCCGTTGCAGCCGCGACATTTCTTCGAAGGAAACGTCCGGCGAAGCCTCCGTCGTGCCGTTGATGAGTCCGATGTCGTCTTGCGGCAGGTTGCCCTTCGGAATGGTGCGGTAGAGCTGCACGGTCCACAGCACTGTGACGAGAATGACGACGAGCGTAATCCAGGGATGGTCGACCACGGGCCGCAGCGTGCGCGAGTAGAACTCGACGATCCGATCGAGCCCCCCCTCGATCCACCGATCGAAGCGGGTCTGATGCTTTTTCTCTCGCGCCGGCAGCCAGGCGCAGACCATCGGCGTCACGGTCAGCGACACCACCGTCGAGATGACGATGGTGAAAGCGAGCGTCACGGAGAATTCCCGCAGGAGACGCCCCATCACGCCTTCCATGAACAGGAGCGGGATGAAGACGGCGACCAGCGACAGGCTGATCGACACCACGGTAAAGCCGATCTGTTTCGCGCCGATGAGCGCCGCCTCCAACCGGCTCAGGCCTTTTTCCCGATTGCTCTCGATGTTCTCGATCATGACGATGGCGTCGTCGACGACGAAGCCCACCGCAATGGTGAGCGCCATGAGCGACAGATTGTCGATCGAGAAGCCCGCGAGCCACATGGCCGCGCAGGTGCCAACGAGCGACAGCGGCACGGTGATCCCCGCCGCAATGACCGGCGTCGCGCGGCGCAGGAAGACGAACACCACCATCATCACCAGCGCCACGGAAATGGCGAGCGTGAACTGGATGTCGTGAATGCTGGCGCGGATCGTCTGGGTGCGGTCCGCGAGCACATTGATCTTGATGCCCGAGGGCACCCATTCCTGAAGCTGCGGCAGCAGAGCCTTGATGTGATCGACGGTCTCGATGACGTTGGCGTTGGGCTGTTTGGTGACGATGACGAGCACGGCCGGCTTGCCATTGTACCACCCCGCCGACATGCGGTTGCGCACGCCGCGTTCGACCGACGCGACGTCGCCGAGCTTCACAACCGCGCCGCCCCGCGAGGCGACGACGATGTTGCGATAATCCTGCGGAGTCGAAAGCTGGTCGGTCGTGCCGAGCGTGATCTCTTGCGTGGTTCCCGCCAGCGCGCCGACGGCGGAATGCGCATTCGCGGCGAAAAGCGCCCGCGCCACTTCATTGACCCCGAGATTCATCGCCGCGAGCCGCGCCGAATCGACCTGCACGCGGATCGCCGGCTGTTCGGCGCCGGCGATGCGCGCTTCGGCGACGCCCGGCACCTGCGAAATGCGCTGAGCGATAACCGAGTCCGTCGCGTCGAAAACGACGCTCGTCGGCAGCGTGTCGGAGGTGAGCGCCAGCACCAGCACTGGCATGGTCGACTGGCTGGCCTTGCGAAAGGTCGGCGCCGTCGGCAGGTCGCTCGGCAGATCGACGAGCGAGGCGTTGATCGCCGCCTGCACGTCGCGCGCCGCGGCGTCGATGTCCTTGTCGATGTCGAACTGGGCGATGATCTGCGTCGAGCCGAGCGAACTGGTCGAGGTCAATTCGTTCAGCCCGGAGATGCCGGAAAGACGCCGCTCGAGCGGCGCGGCGACCGAGGCCGCCATGGTTTCGGGGTCGGCGCCGGGGCGCGAGGCGCCGATGCCGATCGCGGGGAAGTCCACGGCCGGAAGGCTCGCAACCGGCAGAAAGAAATAAGCGACGGCGCCGATCAGAAACAGCGCGGCGGCGAGCAAGGTGGTCCCGACCGGCCGGCGGATGAAGGGTTCGGAGACGTTCACTCCGCCGCCTCCCGCCGGTGTGGCGGCTCTTCCGCCTGCCCGGGCGTTTCGGCGGGCGCCTCCTCCGGCGTTCCGCCGAGCAGCCGCTGACGCAGGCGCTCGACCTGAAGATAGAGCACGGGCGTCGTGTAGAGCGTCAGCGCTTGGCTCACGAGCAGGCCGCCGATGATCGAGACGCCGAGCGGAATGCGCAACTCGCTCCCCGGCCCATGCGCGAGCGCGAGCGGCAGCGCGCCGAACAACGCGGCGAGCGTCGTCATCATGATCGGGCGAAAGCGCAGTTGCGCCGCGCGCACGATCGATTCCTGCGGCGAGAGCCCCTCGAGACGCTCGGCTTCGAGCGCGAAGTCGATCATCATGATCGCGTTTTTCTTCACGATGCCCATCAGCAGCACGATGCCGATGAGCGCCACGATCGAGAGGTCGATGCCGAGCGCCAGCAACGCGAGCAGCGCGCCGACGCCGGCGGAGGGCAGCGTGGTGAGCACGGTGAAGGGATGGGCGAAACTCTCATAGAGCACGCCCAGCACGACATAGATGGCGATGACGGCGGCGAGGATCAGCCAGGGCTCGCTCGCCAGCGACTTGTTGAACTCCGCGGCGTCGGCGCTGAACACGCCGGTGATGGTCGGCGGCATGCCGATCGCCTTCTCGGCCGCGGCGACCATTTTCACCGCATCGCCGAGCGCCACGCCCTTGGCGAGATCGAAGCTGATGGTCGAGGCGGGGAACTGGTCCTGGTGCGCGACGGAAAGCGGCGCGGCGACGTTGTCGATACGCACGAAGGTCGCGAGCGGCGTCTGCGGGCCGCCGCCGACCGGCGCCACATAGAGCTTCTCGAGCGCCGACATGTCGCGCAGATATTGCGGCGCCGCCTCGAGGATCACGCGATACTGGTTCGACTGCGTGTAGATCGTCGAAATCTGGCGCTGGCCAAAGGCGTCGTTGAGAACATTGTCGACGTCCTGCGCCGAGATGCCGAGTCGCCCCATCTTGTCGCGGTCGATGCGCATCAGCCCGCGCAGGCCGCCGTCCTGCGTTTCGGCGGCGACGTTCTTCAGGCCCGGCGTCGCGCGCAATTGATCGAGCAGGCGGTTGGACCAGCGCAGCAGGTCGCCGGAGTCCGCCGAGGTCAGCGTGTATTGATACTGCGAGCGGCTCGGCCGCGTGGTGATCTGAATATCCTGCACCGGCTCGATGAACAGCGTGGCGCCCGCGACCTTCTCGCCGTCCTGCTTCAACCTGTCGGCAATCTCGTCGGCAGTGGCGTCGCGCAGGTCGCGATTGCGCAGGGTTACGGTCAGGCGGCCGACATTGGTCGTGGCGTTGAGCGCTCCGACGCCGAGCACCGAGGTGACGCCGGTCACGTCCGGATCCTTGCGAAAGGCCTCGGCGACCTTCGCCTGCAGCGCCTTCATGCGTTCGAAGGAGGCGTCGGGCGAGGCCTCGAGAACGACGCTGAGCACGCCCGTGTCCTGCCGCGGCAGGAAGCCTTTCGGAATATAGGCCCAGAGCGCCACGGTGAGCGCCAAGGTGCCGGCGGTTAGGATCATCATGAAGCGCTGATGGGCGAGCGCCCAGTCGAGCGAGCGATAGTATTTGTGGTCGAGCCAGAGCGACAGCCGTTCCCACCGCGAATCGCCGCTTTCGGGCGCGGCGCGCAGCAGCACGGCGCAGAGCATGGGCGTGAGCGTCAGGGAAATGACCGCCGAAATGACCACGGCGATCGACAGCGTCAACGCGAATTCGCGGAACATGCGGCCGACGATGCCGGTCATGAACAGGAGCGGGATGAAGACCGCGATCAGCGAGACCGTGAGCGACACGACGGTGAAGCCGATCTCCTTGGCGCCGTCGAGCGCCGCCTGTAGCGGCGTCTTGCCGTGCTCGATATTGCGGAACACGTTTTCGATCATCACGATTGCGTCGTCGACGATGAAGCCGGTGCCGATGGTCAGCGCCATCAAAGACAGATTGTCGAGCGAGAAGCCGGCCGCCCACATCAAGAAGAACGTCGCGATGATCGACAGCGGGAGGCTGACGCCGGCGATCAGCGTCGCGCGCCAGCTGCGCAGGAACATCAGCACTACGGCCACGACCAGGCCCGCCGCGATGACGAGGGTGAGCTGCACCTCGTGGATCGAGGCGCGGATCGTGTCGGTGCGGTCGTTGACGATGTCGAGGCGCATGCCGGCAGGCAGTTCGCCCCGCAATTTCGGCAGCGTCTGCTTCACGCGTTCGACGGTGGCGATAATATTCGCGCCGGGCTGCCGCATCACGTCGAGAATGATCGACTGCTCGCCGTTGTGCCAGCCGCCGACGCGGGCGTTCTCGAGACCATCCCGGACGGTGGCGACGTCGCGCAGCATCACCGGCGCCTTGTTGCGCCAGGCGACGATGATCGTCTCGTACTGCTTGGCTTGCAGGATCTGGTCGTTGGCCTCGAGCGTATAGGACTGGCGCCGGCCTTCGAGCGATCCCTTGGCTCCGGCGTTGTTGGCGGCGGCGACCGCCTGGCGCAGATCCTCCATGCCGATGCGGTTCGCCGCGAGCCGCGCGAGATCGGCCTCGATGCGGATCGCCGGGCGCACGCCGCCCTGCACGGAGACGCGGCCGACGCCCGACACCTGCGCGAGCTGCGGCGCAATCAGCGTGTCGGCGAGGTCGGAGAGATCGCGCAGCGTCGCGGTCTTGGAGCCGAGCGTCAGCGTCAGCACCGGCGTGTCCGCCGGGTTCACCTTGGCGTAGACCGGCGGATAGGGCAGGTCGCGCGGCAGCGTCGAGGCGGCGGAATTGATCGCCGCCTGCACGTCTTGAGCGGCGGCGTCGATGTCGCGGCCGAGATCGAATTGCAAGGTGATCTGCGACAGCCCGAAAGAGCTTTGCGACGACATGCTGGTCAGCGACGGGATCTGCCCGAACTGCCGCTCGAGCGACGCCGTCACCAGCGAGGCGATGGTGTCAGGATTGGCGCCGGGAAGCTGCGTCGTGACCTGGATTGTGGGGAAGTCGACCTGCGGCAGCGGCGAGATCGAGAGGCGCATATAGCCCAGAATGCCGAAGAGCAGCAGCGCGAAGGCCATGAGCGAGGTCGCAACAGGCCTCTTGATGAAGGGCGCCGATACATTCATGTCGCGTCAGGTCACTTTCCGGGAGAACCTTCTCCCTTTGCGCCGTCCCCTCTTGCGCTATCCCCTTTTGCGCCGCGTCGCCGGCGCCCGCCGCCCTCGGGCTCCTTCTGCGGCTCGGCGGGCGTCGCCGCCGCCGTGGCGGGCTCCTCGACATGCGCCACGCGCACCTTCGCGCCGTCGAAAAGCCGCGCGAATCCGCTGGTCACGACGGTTGCGCCGGGCTCGAGCCCCGAGGTCAGGACGACGATGTTCTCATCCTGCCGTCCTGTTGTGACGCTTTTCATATGGGCGCGGCCGTCGTCCCCCAAAACATAGACGAAGGCGCCATTGGGTCCGCGCTGAACCGCAGGGCTCGGCGTCACGACGGCGTTGCGGATCGTGTCGAGCATCAGCCGCACATTGACGAACTGCCCCGGCCACAGGCGCAGATCCTGATTGGAGAAGGTGGCCTTCAGCTTCACCGTTCCGGTCAGCTGATCGATCTGGTTGTCGATCACCGAGAGTTCGCCGCTCTCGAGCGTCGTGGCGTTGTCGGCGCCGAGCGCCCGAACCTTGGCCGGGCCGGCGGCCTGCGCCTTCTGCACGGCCGGAAGCGCCTGCTGCGGCAGGGTGAAGACCACGTAAATCGGCTTCAGCTGGGTGACGACCACGATGCCGCCCTGGTCGGAAGGGTGCACGATATTGCCCACGTCCACGAGCCGGATGCCCACGCGTCCGTCGATCGGCGAGCGGATCGTGGCGTAGTCGAGGGTCGTCTTGGCGTTGTCGATCGCGGCCTGATCGGCGCGCACCTGCGCCTCGAGCTGCGTCACTTGCGCCTTCTGCGTGGCGTATTGCTGATGGGAAAGAAACTTGCCGGCGACGAGCTTCTCGTATCGCGTCAAATCGACGCGGGCGTTGGCGAGATTGGCCTCGTCCTGCGCCTTCTTGGCGACCGCCTGATCGTAGAGGGCCTGGTAGAGGGCAGGGTCGATCTCGGCGAGAACCTCGCCCTTCTTGACGTCCTGGCCTTCGGTAAAAGCGAGGCGCAGAAGGCGGCCGTCGACCTGGGTGCGGATCGTCACCGTATTGAGGGCCTGCACGGTGCCCACGGCGTCGATCGTCACCGGCACGTCCTCGATCCGCGCCTTCGCCGTCGCGACGCTCACGGCTTCGTCCCGCCGCCGCCCGTCGGGGCCCTCGGCGCTTTCGGCCGCAGGCTTGTCGCCTTGTCCAAAACGCAGACCGCCTTGCCACGCCCAGCCGGCGGCGAGCGCCAGCGCGAGCGCTCCAATGGCCATCAGAACCCGCCGGTCCGCGCGGATCATGGAAAGATCCCTTTATCGGCCTCATAGGCCGCGTTGGCTTGTGCGATCTCGGCGTCTCTCGTCGTGGGAGACCAGCCGCCGCCGAGCGCCTGATATAGGCTCGTCGCAGCTTGAAAGTAAGTGAGCCGCACCACGGCAAGCTGATCCTGCGCCTGAAAAAGCGTCGTCTGCGTCGTCGAGAGGGTGATGATGTCGATCGTGCCCTCCTGCAGCCGCACCTCCGCCACCTCGAGGGCGCGCGCGGCCGCCGCGGCGGCGGCGCCCTGCGCCTTTAAGGCGGCCGCCTGCTCCTTCACCGCGATCAGCGCGTTTTCAGCTTCCTGGAGCGCCGTCAACACCTGTCTGCGGTAGAGGGCGGCAAGCTCGGCGTAGCGCCCCTTCTGGTTCTCGTATTGGCCCTGGATATTGAAGCCGTCGAAGATCGGCTGGGTGAGATTGGCCGCGGCTTGCCAGGCGACCGCCTCGGGGCGCAGCAGGTTGTGCAGCAGCGCGCTCTGCACGCCATATTGCCCGGTGAGCGTAATCGAAGGGAAAAAGGCGGCGCGCGCCTGCAGCACCGAAAACTCCTGCGAGGCGAGCCGCGCCTCCGCTTCGGCCACGTCCGGGCGGCGCAGCAGCACTTCCGACGGCAGGCCGGGCGTGACCCGAGGGAAAGTCAACTTCGTCAGCGATCCGCCCTTGACGTCGACGCTTTCGGGCGTCTGGCCGATCAGCACGGCGAGCTGGTTCTTGGTCTGCCGCAAGGTTTGCTCGAGCGGCGGAATGGTCGCCCGGGCCTGCGCGAGCACGCTTTCCTGCTGCGCGACGTCGAGGGCGCTGGCGACGCCAACCTCGAAACGCGCCTGAATGGCGCGGAAGACGCGCTCGGCGATGGCGACGTTGTTATGGGCGATGCGCAGCCGGTCCTGCGCGGTGAGGACCTGGAAATAGGCGTTGATCACCGAGGAGATCGTCGAGATTTCGACCGTGTCCCGGTTGAAACGGCTGGCGTTGGCGAGGAGCCGCGCGGCGTACGAGGCGTCCTCGTTCTTGCCCCAGAAGTCGATCTCGTAGCTCGCCGTCAGGCCGAGCTGAAAGAAGCCGAATTCCCTGGCGCGAAAGCCGGTGAGCGGCGTCTGCTGCGACGAGCCGGTCGCCGTCGAGGCCGGGGTGATGTTCGATCCGGCCGAGGCGACGTTCGTCGTTGTGCCCGGCACGCGCGTCGTGCGGGCGATGTCCTGCATCGAAATATTCGGCCACAGCGCGGCGCTGGCCACGCGCGCCTGGGCGTCGGCCTGGGTGATGCGCGCGGCGGCGGCGGCGATGTCGAGATTTTCGCCCACCGCCTGCGTGACGAGCTGCATCAGCTCCTTGGAGCCGAATGCGGCGGCGAAGTCCGGCCCGCGCGGGATGGCGGTGGCGTTCACGGGCTTGGCTTCGCGAAATTTCGGCGGCGGCGGAACCGCGATGTCGGGCTTCTCCCATTCGAGATCACAGCCCACGAGCAGCGCGGACGCCGCCGCGATCGAGACGGCGTCGAGCCGCATGCGGCGCAGAAACCGGAATGCCTCGACGGCCGTCAACAGAAGCTCACTCCATCTTTCGGCGACGAGACATTCGCCTCCGGTCGCGGCGGTTCGTATGACGAACGCCGGTCGCCGGTCGGATTTGATCCTGAATGGCGGCGTATAGGCCAGAGTTGGCGCGCATCCAAATCAGCAGGCGCCAAAGCTGGCCCGCCGGCTTCCTGACGTCAAGCTTATCCTGTTAGTAATTTCACTTCAGAAAATGCTTATTGATCCGCGTCTTCCGGCGCCTTCACATGGGCCGGCGCCGCCTTGGGCGCGACAGTCTTGGTCTCCGACGCTTTCGCGGCCTTGGCCGTTTTTGCCGCCTCGGCGCCCGCCGTCGGTTTGGACGCGGGCTTGGCGGGCTCGCCCGGCTTGGCCTGGGTAGAGGCCTTGTCGACCGCCTTGCCGTCTCCCTTGCCTTCCTTTTTGGCCTCTGCGACAGGAGCCTTGCTCTCGGTCTTGCTCTCGGCCTTGCCTTCCGACTTGCTCTCCGCCTTGCCCTCCGCCTTGTCCTCGGCTTTTCCGTCGGCCTTGGCCTCGGGCTTCGGCTCGGCTTTCGGCTTGGGCGGACCGGAGACGCGCGTCCAGGTCTCGCTCTGGCACAGGAACGCCATCAGGCACCCTTGCAGGGTGAACTGGTTGGGGGACTCATAGGTGATCTTGCCCGTATAGGTCTTGCCGTCCTCCGGGTTGAAAAGATCGCCTTTCCAGCTGTTTGGCCCGGTCTTGGCGGCCGAGCGGAGCACGACGGGCGGCGGGCTGCCGTCGAGCATCGGAAGCACGCCCTTGGCGCAGAGCTTCCCGGAACAGTCGTAGAATTCGAGCTTGTCGGTCGGATGGCCGTCGCGCACCCAGACCCCATAGATGGGGTCGGCGGCGAAACTCGCGACGGGCGCGAAGAGGGCCGTGGCGGCGGCAATGCTCAGGATAAGTTTGTTCATGGCGCCGTTTCCCAAGTTGAGGTGGCCCTTAGCGAAAATAGCGAAATGCAGAAAGCCGCCTTTCGTCAAGTCGCGTCGGGCGCGCCCGGCGTCGCATGACGCGGCGGACCTAAAAAGGCGGGGACGATAATGAAGGCGGCGAGCAGCGTGAAAAACAGCGAGATCGTCAGCAACTCGCCCATGCTGGCGGTGCCTGGATGGCTGGACAGGAACAGGCTGCCAAAGGCCGTTCCCGTCGTGAGCGAGCTGAAGAAGATGGCGCGGGTGAGGCTGGACGCCAGCATGTCGACGACGCCCTTCCGCCAGGCGATGACGTAATAGATGTGGAAGGCCACGCCGACGCCGAACATCAGCGGCAGAGCGATGATATTGGCGAAATTCAGCGACACCCCCAGCATTTCCGCAGCCTGAAGGCTCATGATCCCGGCGAGCACGAGCGGGCCGAGGGTGAGCGCGACGTCGATTGCATTGCGCAAAGCTACGGCGAGAATAAGGAAGACCGCGACAAAAGCGAAGATGCCGGCTTCCAGGAAGGCGCGGGTGACCGTCTTGCCCGCCTCCGAGATGATGATGGGCGCGCCGCTCGATTCGGGCGCCACGGCCAGCATGGCGTCGGCGAATCTGCCCATGACCACGCGGTCGTTGCTGTCGCCCTTGGGGGTGGTCTCCAGCCGCACCAGGCCGTCGGCGGAAATCCAGTCGGCGCGCAACTCCTCCGGGAGAGTGTCGGGGGTGACGCGCTGGGCCTGCAAGGCGTCGCGCATCTGGCCCAGAAGCTTCTCGAAGCCGGCGAAAGCCGCGACGCGGGCCATCTCGCGGGTCTGCGGGCCGGCCTTGGCGAGGCCGTCGAGCGTCGCGGCGAAGCGCAGGACGGGAGCCTGCGGCTTCTTGGCCACGGCTGCGCGCAGCGCCTTCGCCGCGGCCGCAAGCGCCTTCACCGTTTCGGCGTCGCTCGGCGCGGGCTTGACCTTGGGATAAAGCGCGCCGCGCAGCTCGGTGGCGGCGCGTTCGATCAGCGGGAGCTTTTCATCCTGTTCGGCGGGAATGAGGGAGAAGACCGAGTCGACGTGGTCGACTTCCGGCAGCGCCAGGATCTTTTGTTTGAGCTCGCGCGCCGCCTCGAGCGAGGGCGCAAGCGTCTCGATCTTGTTGGGCGCGGTCTTCGGGTCCTTGGAGAGATCGAGGAAGGTTGCGAC
Organism: Methylocystis echinoides; assembly: GCF_040687965.1. Lineage (NCBI taxonomy): Bacteria > Pseudomonadati > Pseudomonadota > Alphaproteobacteria > Hyphomicrobiales > Methylocystaceae > Methylocystis > Methylocystis echinoides. The sequence continues at coordinate 1,069,911 of NZ_CP156084.1, read as the reverse complement.
CGATTCGACGCGCTGATCGCGCAGATTCATCGGATTCGAGTCGAAATGCAGCCGCATCAGCGCCGGCGTCCCGGCCAGCACGATGGCGGCTGTGGCGATCAACACCAAAGGGCGGTGATGGGCGATCCAATGATCGACCGCGGCGAGCGAATGAGTCGCGATCGGCACATGCTCCGCCGGCGGGTGCAGCAGCTTGATGGCGGCGGGCAAGAAGGTCAACGTCGCGAAATAGGCGATGATCATGCCGACGCCGGCGATGAGGCCGAGCTCCGCGACGCCGAGAAACGACGTCGGCAGGAAGCAGAAAAAGCCCGCGAGCAGGGAGACGGCGGCAAGCGTCAGCGACACGCCGATGCCTTGAGTCGCATGCAGCAGCGCCGGCTCGAGATCGCCGTGGCCGTGTCGCTCCTCGCGGTAGCGCGTGGCGAATTGGATGCCGAAATCGACGCCGAGGCCGATGAACAGGGCGGCGAAGGCCACGGAAATCAGATTGAACCGGCCAATCAGCAGGATGCCCGCGCCCGAAGTGATGGCGAGCCCGGCGAGCAGCGTGACGAGCACGGCGAGGATGAGCTTCGGCGAACGCAGGGCGGCGAAGAGAATGAGCGAGACGACGACGAGCGTGCCGGCCGTGTTGAGCGCCATATTCTCCGAGAGCGTGGCGAATTCCTCGTCGGCCAGCGGCACGTCGCCGGTGAGGCGGAAGGCGTAGCCGTTCTCTTTGGTGAGCCCCAGCTCGGCCGCAGTCTTGCGAACGACCTCAATTGCTTGCCCGCCCGGCTGCAGGGCGGTGAAGTCGAGGACCGGATTGATGAGGACGATGCGTCGCGTCTCCGGCGGCCGGCCGAGGGGCGCGGATTCCTTGCCGCCGGCGAGCAGCTTCTCCCAGTCCACCTGAGCCGGGCGCCCGGCGAGCGTCGTCTCGAAAGCCTGGGAGAACTGGTCGAGTCCCGCAAGATACAGGGCGGTGGCGCGCTCGCTGCCCGCCGCCCGCTTCTGATTGGCGACGAGAACGCTCGCGAGCCCGCGCAGAGTAGGATCCTCGGCCAGCGGCGTCAGCACGTCGCGCTGGCCGATCATCATGCCAACCGTACGCTCGACCTCGGCGAGGTCGAGATAAAGCAGGCCGTTTTTCGTGAAATAAGCCGGATCGTCCGGGCGCCACACGCGGGTCAGCAGGGGCTTGCCCTTGAGTTCGGCGGTGAGCCGCGACGCGGCGTCGTCGGCCGCCGTCGGGTTGGGGGCGTCGATGACGGCGACGATGGAATTTTCGAGCTGGGGAAAGGCGCGGTAGAGCGCCATCTGGTTTTTCCGCCAGCTGACGTCCGGGGAGAAAAGATTCGCCGTGTCGGTGTCGATCGCGAAACGCTCGACGGTGAGGTAAACGCCGCCGGCGGTCAGTCCGAGCGTAAAAAGAACGACGGTCCAGGGCCAACGAAGACAGAAGGCCACCAGTTTTTCGAGCATTTACCTGACCCCGAACCTGCATTGAGACGAAAAAAACGACATTCTTCTATACGCGCGCCCCGTCGGCGCACCAAGCCGCCAAGCCTCGGCAGCCTGGGTAAATCGCATCAAATCCTTAACGTTAAAGATAGCTTAGCCACCACAGGTCCTGACGCCGGCGCTTGACGTCGGCGAACCAGCGACAAACCGGATAGAGCGCCGCGACGATAAGCGCCCACGCCGCATAGGCGCCGGCGAGGCCCAGGCCGAAGCCCGCCGGCGGCGCCCCCGATTTGGCGAAGTCGCCAATGTCGGCAAGGCTATAGCCGCGCGCCGCCGCGAGCGCCAGCGCCGCCGCGACGCCGACATAGAGGTGCAGGACATAGAACAGCAGCGGCGTCCGGCCGAAGGTGACGAGGACGCGCCCCGCCGCGCCGCGTACGGACTCGAGCGCCGGCAGGACCAAAGCCGCGCCGCCCAGGGTCACGAGCAAATAGAGCAGGGACGGCGGGTATTTGGTGACGTCGAGAAAGGAGAGAAGGGTGAAGACCGCGTCGCCTCGCCCCTTCCAGGGCGTCGGGTCGCCATAGACATTCGACGCCCGCAAAAGGGCGAAGGCGGCGAGGGCGGCAAGCCCCGCCCAGCGCAGCGTCGCGTCGCGCGTCGCCGGCGCGCGCTGGAAAAGCGGCCCGATCCCATAGCCGAGCAGGACGACGCCGATCCAGGGCAGAGCCGGGTAATAAACGACGCCGGGAATCCCCAGGGGCAAGGCGCCTTTCTCGTGCAACAGCCGCCACCACGGGCCGAAGGCTCCGAGATCGGCGGCGTGGATTCCGTCCAGAAGGTTGTGGCCGAGGATGATCGCCGCGCCGATCGCCAATACCCCCGTCGTGGGCAGGCGCGAGAGGACCGAAAGTGCGACGAGCCCGCAGCCGATCGCCCAAAGCGTGCCGAGCATGATCCGCCCCGGCCCGCCCCAGACCGGACTGATCAGAAACGCGTCGAGCAGAATGAGCCAGACGCCGCGGGTGGCGAGAAACAGGGGCAGCGCCCGCGGGTCCTGACGGCGCGCCCCATAGAGATAGGCGCCGACGCCCGCGAGCAGCGCGAAGGCCGGCGCGCAGAAATGGGTGATAAAGCGCGTGAAGAAAAGAAAAGGATAGGTGCGGTCGAGGTCCGTGGGGCTGAATCGCAGAGCGTCGGCGTCGAAAAAGTCGCGCATATGGTCGAGCGCCATGAGGATCATGACGAGACCGCGCAACCGGTCGATCTCCGGCAGGCGGGGATCCTGTCTGGGGTCCCAACCAGCGCCAGCAGTCATCCGAGCGTCGCCAGGCCGGGGAAGGCTTCGAGCAGCCAGAAAGACATTTCCTGCACGCCGCCAGTGAGGAAAGCGACGCCTGTGAAGATCAGCAGGACGCCCACGACCTTCTCGACTTTGCCGAAATGTTTGCGGAAGCGGGCGACGAAGGCGAGGAAGCGGCCAAGCGCAAAACCCGCGGCCACGAAGGGCAGGCCGAGGCCCAGCGAATAAGTGGCGAGCAAGGCGGCGCCGCGTGAGACCGTTTCCTGCGTTCCGGCGACGGCGAGGATCGCCGCCAGGATCGGCCCGATGCAGGGCGTCCAGCCGAAGGCGAAGGCGAGGCCCATCACATAAGAGCCGAACAGTCCCATCGGCTTGGTGATCTCGGCCCGCTTCTCCCGATACAGCAGGCTGACCTTCAGCAGGCCGACGAAGTGCAGTCCCATCAAAATGATGATGGCCCCAGCCGCCCAGGAGAGAATGTGCAGATTGGCGCGGATCACCGCGCCGAAGGCGCTCGCCGTCGCGCCGAGCGCCACAAAGACGGTGGTGAAGCCAAGGACGAAGAGGATCGCCGAGAGCAGCACGTCGCGGCGCGCCTTCGAGCGGGTCTCGATCTCGAGATCCTCCATGGAGACGCCGGCGAGATAGGTCAGATAGGGCGGCACGAGCGGCAGCACGCAGGGCGAGAGAAAAGACAAGAGCCCCGCCGCCGCCGCCGCAGGAAAGGTGACGTCCGCCGCCATGGTGATCCTCTAAGGAATGGTCGACGCGTTATTGCCACAGGCCGCGCCTCGGCGCAAAGGCGTCGCTCCGCGAGCGCGGCGCGACGTCCAGACCTCGCCTTCGCGGAAGGACAGGGTGGACCTGTCAGTTTTATTAAAATTGGCGCTTTTACGCGCCAGAGAGTGAATTAAGCTCCAATCGACAGGGAAAACGAAGGAGCATGGAATTATGATCCAGCATAGCCGCGCGTCAATGCTCAAGGCGTCGATGTTTATTGCCGGTGGGCTTGCCTTTTTTCTTATCGTTATGCATCAGGCCTCGCAGATATTCAGGTGAAGCTGAATAAACCCGGCGATTATTACTCTCCCGGTCGCCGGGTTTTCCTTCAATGCGCCGGGCCGATCGCGACGGCGCTGGGCGCCGCTTCGGCGTCCTCTCGCCGCTGAAAGCGCCGGGAGAGCGCCTGGCCGAGGCCGATCACTCTGAGTTCGATGCGAAAGAGGCCAAGGCAGAACAGGATTGTCCCGGCCAGCAAGGCGACCTGTTCGGCGGCCCCGAGGTCGCTGAAAATCGGGCCGTTGCAGAGCTGCTGCCAGAGATAGACGGAATAGCTGGCGCGGCCCAACGCCCCGACGACGCCGATCGAGAGCAATTTACGCAACACGCCGCCCGCCGCCCCCGACAGCAGCACGAGGACCGGAATGGCCCCGACATAGGCCAGGCGATACCAGGCGATCAGCTCCGCGCGCGCCGCTTCGTCGGCTCCGAAAGCCGCGACGACGCTCCTCGGCGCAAACACGATCAGCGCGGCCAGCGCCAAGGCCGGCGTCCGCCAATTCTGGAAGAGAGCCTCGATCGCCCCGCCCTGTTTCGCGGCGGCCCAGCCTGCCGAAAAGAGCCCATAGGCGACGACGCAGCCGATCTTGCCGATCCACCAGACGGTGAAAACGAACGGCAGGGCGGCAAAGGCGAGGGCCGCCGCAGCCAGGGCCGGGCGCGGCGCTTTGCCGAGCGCCGACCAGGCGAAAGCCAGGGGAAAGAGGCAGTAGAACTGCTCCTCGAAAGCGAGGCTCCAGGTATGGCCGACATACCAGTTGCAGGACGCGCCGGGCGCGGTCGAATTGCAAAGATAGAGGGCCGCGCTGACGATGTTTTCGGCGGAGACGTCGATGAGGCCGGCAAGGCCCAGCGCCGCCAGCGCGCCAAGATAGAGCGTCAGCGGCGGCGCGATGCGGAAAAAGCGCCGCGCATAGAAGGCGGGGGCGGAAAAGCCGCCGGTCGCCGCGACCTCCCGCAGCGCGGTCAGACTGACGACATAGCCGCTGATAAAGAAGAAGATGAAGACGCCCGTCTCGCCATATTGGGAGACCACGCCGATCGCGCTTTGCTCATAAAAGGCGCCGATCTCCTTGTTCATGCCGAGGTGGTCGGCAAAAACGAGAAGGATCGCGACTGCGCGCCATCCGTCGATAAAGGCAAGTCGTTCCGCGGCGCGCATGATCATTCCAACGGCGCCGTCGGGCGCGATTCGGGCCAGAGCCCGACAGTTTCAGATCACGAAACCCGTGTGAAGCTTGCGCGGCTTTAAAAACGGTCGACGCGATAGGGGGCGGGATCGGTGAAGGGCGTTTCGCCCGTCATCATTTCGGCGAGGAGGCGCCCGGTCACCGGCCCGAGCGTCAGGCCGTGATGGGCGTGGCCGAAATCGAACCACAGTCCCTTGTGGCGCGGGGCCGGTCCCAGAACCGGGAGCATATCCGGCAGGCAGGGGCGGGCGCCTTTCCAGGGGGCCCGGTCGAGCGCCGGCCCGAGCGGGAACAGCGTCCGCGCAATCGGCTCGCAGCGCTCGATTTGCACCGGCGTCGGCGGCGCGTCGCGGGTCGCGAACTCCGCGCCGCTCGTCAGCCGGATCCCCCGGTCCATCGGCGCCAGCAGATAGCCATTGTCGGCGTCGAGGATCGGGTGGTTGAGCGTCGCGCCCGGCTGCGGCGCGTAATGCATGTGGTAACCGCGCTTGAAGCCGAAGGGCATCTCATAGCCATAGCGGCGGAAAATCTGATCGGACCAGGGGCCGAGCGCGAGCACGGCGTCGGGCGCCGCAAGGCGCCCCTCCGGCCCCGCGACGCTCCAGCCGCCGTCCGGCTCCTGTTCGAGCGTCAGGGCGTCGGCCGAGACGAAACGCCCGCCGCGGGCGAGGAAGAGATCGGCATAGGCCTTGGCGAGCGCCCCCGGATCGCTCACCGAGGCTGTGTCGAGATAGTGGACGGCGCCCGCGACCTTGGCGAGATGCGGCTCGCGCGCGGCGACGCCCTTCGAATCCAGAATGTCGATGTGGAGGTCATAGGCGCGCAGCTTCTCCGCGTCGGCCACGCCCAGCGCCAGGGTCTCGTCGCTGCGAAACAGCTTGATCCAGCCCGTGTAGCGGATGAGCCGGCCAGCCCCCGCCTGCTGGATCAGCGCCTCGTGCTCGATCAGGCTGCGCTCGATCAGCGGACGCCGGCCGGCGATGCTTTTTGCCACCCGCTCCGGCGAACTCGCGCGCCAGTAGCGCATGAGCCAGGGCGCGACCGAGGGCAAAGCGGCGACGTGATAATGCGCTTCCGGGAGCAGGTTCAGCGCATATTTGACGAGGCGCTTCGGGTCGCGCGGGAAGAGATAGGGGAAGATCGACGAGCGTTCGATCAGGCCGGCGTTGCCAAAGCTCGTCTCGAGACCTGCGCCGCGCCGGTCGACCAGCGCCACGTCCCGCCCGCGCGCCTGCAGATGCAGCGCCGCCGAGACGCCGACCATGCCTGCCCCGAGAACGATCACATCCGCCTTCTGCATGCCGCCTCCCATGATCTTCATATGGTCGGCGCGACGCCCCGACGCCACACCGCCGTCCTGCGCGAGCGAAGCGCTCAAAGCGAGGCTTCAGCCGAAAAGCGAGGCGAGATAATAGGCTGCGCCGGCCGCGAGCCCGCCGACGAGAAAGGTCTGCAGGCCGGATTTCACAGGATCGGCGCCGGTGAGCCGCCCTTTGACCGCGCCGAAAACAAGCAGCGCGACGCCGGTAAAAAGAGCGGAATGGAGCAGCGCGCGGCGGATATCGTCCTCGACGATGTAAGGCGCGAGCGGGATCAGACCGCCAATCGCGTAGGCCGCGGCGATCGTCGCCGCGCTGACCGGCGCGCGCTTGGGGTCGGGCCGCTCCAGCCCCAGCTCGAAGCGCATCATGAAATCGACCCAGCGCTTCTTGTCCGCGGAGAGCGCCGAGACGACCGTGTCGACCTCCGGCTTTTCGAGCCCATATTGGGCGAAAATCTCGCGCAGCTCACGGCGCTCCTGGTCTGGAAGTTTTTCGACCTCGGCATATTCGCGCTTCTCTTCGGAGTGGAAGTGCTCCTGGTCGCTGCGCGCCGCGAGATAGCCGCCGAGCCCCATGGCCGTCGCGCCGGCGACGATTTCGGCGAGCCCCGCCGTGACGACGACGCGCGTCGAGGCGATCGCCGCCGATATGCCGGCCGCGAGGGCGAAGGGCACGGTGAGCCCGTCCGCCATGCCGATGACGACGTCGCGCACGGTCTCCGAATTGAGGAAATGCCGCTCGACATGTTCTCCCGACGCGTTTCTGGCGCGCCGCCGGCCGAAGAGCAGGGTGCGCAGTTCGTCGGTCCCAAGAACCCGCTCGAGCTCGACAAAGGCGAAGAAGGGGATGAGCCCGACCGTGGCGATGATCGCCGTCATGAGGATGGCCTGCAGCGAGCCGTCGCCGATCGTCGGGATCGCCTCCCGCACGGTCTTGCCGTGGAAGACGCCGATGAGCGTCTCCTCGACGACATGGAAGGCGACGAGAAGCAGGCCGAAGATCGCCGCTTTGATCAGCGCCGGGACTGCGACGGGCGCATCCCTGTTGGGCTCGCCGAGATGCAGCTTCTGTCCGATCAGGATAATCTTGGCGAGGGCGAGGGCGTTGATGAGCGCGAGGCCCTGCTGATAGGTCAGCAGATCTTCGTTGAAAATGACGGCCTTGTGGAGGGAGAAGAGGGTCAGCAGCACCCAGAGGTAGAGGAAGATGACGAGAAGCTGCCGGCCTTCCTCCACGACCCCCGCCTTGATGCGCGCCAGGCGTTCCTGTTCCATTCCGGCCTCCCCCGGGCGCCGCCCGCCCCGCGATGGATATATCAAGCGGACGGGCCGAGCGCATACAAAAGCGGGGCCGGTCGCGCGTCGGCGACAAGCCCCCGAGACGGCCGCGTCCGCCCAGACGTCCGCTGCGGGGGCTCCTCAGGACGATCCTTACTCTATGAATTAATGTGAAAAAGCGTTTCTTGGCGAGGAGCCGCCGAAGGCGGCGTCTCGCTGCATGAGAGGCGTCGGCGCCTGTTTCGTCCCGCCCGCTTTGCGCTTTCTTCGTCACTGTGATAGCGCCCGCGCGAGCATGTTCACCCGCGCGACGAGAGCACAGAGCCCATGATCCCCCGCTATTCCCGCCCCGAGATGACGACGATCTGGGAGCCGCAGACGCGCTTTCGCATCTGGTTCGAGATCGAGGCCTATGCCTGCGACGCGCTCGCCGAACTCGGCGTCATCCCCAAGGAAAGCGCCAAGAACATCTGGGACAAGGCGGATTTCGTGCAGTTCGACGTCGCCCGCATCGACGAAATCGAGCGGGTGACGAAGCACGACGTCATCGCCTTCCTGACCCATCTCGCCGAATTCATCGGGCCGGACTCGCGCTTCGTGCATCAGGGCATGACCTCGTCGGACGTGCTCGACACCTGCCTCGCCGTGCAGCTGTCGCGCGCCGCCGATTTGCTCATCGCCGACGTCGACGCGCTGCTCGCCGCGATCAGGAAGCGGGCTTTCGAGCACAAATTCACCCCGACCATCGGCCGCTCGCACGGCATTCACGCCGAACCCGTGACCTTCGGCCTCAAAATGGCGCAGGCCTACGCCGAATTCTCCCGCGCCCGCGAGCGTCTCGTGCAGGCTCGAAAAGAAGTCGCGACCTGCGCGATTTCCGGAGCGGTCGGCACTTTCGCCAATATTGACCCGCGCGTCGAAGAATATGTCGCCCATAAGATGGGCCTCGTCCCGGAGCCCGTTTCGACGCAGGTCATTCCGCGCGACCGCCATGCGGCCTTTTTCGCGACGCTCGGCGTCGTCGCCTCCTCGGTCGAGCGGCTCGCGACCGAGATTCGCCATCTGCAACGCACCGAAGTGCTGGAGGCCGAGGAATATTTCTCGGCCGGGCAGAAGGGCTCCTCGGCCATGCCGCATAAGCGCAATCCGGTGCTGACCGAAAATCTTACCGGCCTCGCCCGGCTCGTGCGCGGCATGGCGATCCCCGCCATGGAGAATGTGGCGCTCTGGCACGAGCGCGATATTTCGCACTCCTCGGTCGAGCGCATGATCGGGCCCGACGCCACCGTGACGCTCGATTTCGCGCTCGCCCGGCTCACCAATGTGATCGAGAATCTGCTCGTCTATCCGGAGAACATGCAGAAAAATCTCGACCGGCTGGGCGGGCTCGTCCACTCGCAGCGCGTTTTGCTCGCGTTGACGCAAAAAGGCGTGTCGCGCGAAGACGCCTACGCCATGGTGCAGCGGAACGCCATGCCGGTCTGGCGTGGGGAAGGGGAGTTTCGCACGCTGCTCGGGCAGGACCCCGACGTCTCCGCAAAACTCTCGCCAGCGGAGCTCGACGAGCTCTTCGACCTCTCCTACCACTTCAAACATGTCGACACGATTTTCCGCCGCGTCTTCGGCGCGGCGTGAGGCGGCCTTCACTTTTGCGCGTGTGATCGCCGCAGCCATCCGGGCTTCTTCAGGAGCTCGGCGCCGGCCTCTATCTCGGAATAGCCGAGCCGAAGCTCTCTCGCGAAGGCGATGAGCGCCCAGGTGAACAGCGCCATCGCGAGGATGAACAGCGCGCCGGCGCCATATTCGTGACGGAAACGAAAGAAGGCGGCTCCAAATCCGAGAATCACCAGAAAACTGGTGACGACGCAGCTCGCGACGCCCAGATAGATCGAACGGTGCACGAGCTTGGCGCGCCTGCGCAGGATTGGCAGCTCGACCTTGCGATGCGCGCGGGCGTCTTCCTCGCTCATTTCGGCGATGTCGCGGGCTCGATCGACGATGCGATCGAGGCGGGAAATGAGGACGCTGAGCAATTGCGCTTCAGCCGCCAGCAGGAAGGCGGGGCCCGTCACCTGCGAGATCACGTTGGAGAGCTGCTCGATCGAGGGCGTCAGAAATCCTAAGGTCATGGCGGCGCAGCTCGGGAAAGGCTTTCGCTATCTTATACTGGTCTTCGCGGCTGGGCTAATTCCGGCGCGAAGTGGCGCCGCCCGCATTTTTCTTCCAAACCGCGGGGCAAAGCCTTAAACAGCCCTCCATGATCTGGCTCGTCTTCGCCCTCCTCACCGGCGCCGCCGTCATGGCCGTGCTCGCGCCGCTCGCCCTGCGCGGCGAAGCCAGGGACGCCAGCGCCGCCGACGTCGCCTTTTTCGAGGAGCAGATCGCCGAGATCGAGCGCGAGCGCGACGAGGGCCGCCTCGACGCCGTCGAGGCGGACGCCGCCCGCACCGAGGCCGCGCGTCGCCTGCTGCGCGCCGAGGCCGCGCAAAAGGCCGCGCCGGCCCGCTCGCGCCAGACGGCGCTGATTGCGGCGCTCGCCGCCATCGTGATGATTCCGGCCGTCGCCGTGCCCCTTTATCTGCGGCTCGGCAACGCCGCGCGTCCCGACATGCCCTTGACCGCAAGGCTGGACGCCGCGCCGGAGAAGGGCGATCTCGCCGGCGCCGTGGCGCGCATCGAGCAGCACTTGCGCGAGCATCCCGAGGACGGCCGCGGCTTCGAGGTCGTCGCGCCCTATTATCTGCGCACCGGCCGGGGAGAGGCGGCGATCAACGCCTATGAGCAGGCCTTGAAGCTGCTCGGGGCCACGCCGCAGCGCCACGCCGCGCTCGGCCAGGCGCGCATGGTCGTCGCCCAGGGCCAGGTGACGGCCGAGGCGAAAAAGGCATTCGAGGCGGCGCTCGCCATCGATCCGTCCTTCTCCATGGCCCGCTTCTATCTCGGCGTCGCCGCCGAACAGGCCGGCGATAAGGACAAGGCGATCGACCTCTTCGCCAGGATGGAGGCCGACGCCCCGGCGGACGCGCCTTATCTTCCCGCCGTCAAGCGACGTCTCGCGGCGCTGCGCGGCGAGCCGGAGCCGGCGCCGCCGATCGCGCAGGCGCCGGGCGGCGAGCAGGGCAAGGCGATCGCCGCCTTGCCGTCCGGCCAGCGCGACGCGATGATCCGCGGCATGGTCGACCGTCTGGCGGCGCGGCTTGAGACGCAAAGCGACGACGTCGAGGGCTGGCTTCGGCTCATCCGCGCCTATAGCGTCCTGTCGGAAGCCGAAAAGGCGAAAAAGGCCGTCGCGGACGCCCGCAAGGCGCTCGCCGGCAAAGACGCCGAGGTCGCCCGCATCGAGGCGCTGGCGAAGGAATTGAACATCGGGGGGTGAGCCCCTCTCCCGCTGGGCGGGAGGATGGCGGCCCCCTGCATGAGCAGGGTCGGGCAAAGGCCACAACCGCCAAGAGAGCGACATGACGCGAAAAGGCAAAAGACTGACGCTGATTATCGGGGCGCTGGCGGCGCTCGGCCTCGCCGCCGGGCTGATCCTCTTCGCGCTGCGCGACAATATCGTCTTCTTCTACACGCCCTCCGAGCTTGCCCAGAAACACGTCGCCCCCGGCGCGCGGCTGCGCATCGGCGGGCTCGTCAAGGAGGGCAGCGTCGTCAGGAACGGACGCGACATTTCCTTCACCGTCACCGATCAGACGAAAGACCTCGCCATCGCCTATACGGGCCTGCTGCCGGATCTCTTCCGCGAGGGGCAGGGCGTCGTCGTCGACGGCCAGTTGCAGTCGAACGGCGCTTTCAAGGCCGACAGCGTCCTCGCCAAGCACGACGAACGCTACATGCCCCGCGACGTCGCGGACGCCCTGAAGAAGCAGGGCGTGTGGCAGGGAGAGAAGAAGTGATGGTCCTTCGCTCCTGCGACGCAGGCCAGCGACGAAGCCCTCCAGGCGTCGATGGCCCGGCCAAGCCGGGCCATGACCGCCAAGAATCGCGACCTACTGGTGCAGCCGCTCATGATCGTTGAAACCGGACATTACGCGCTCGTTCTCGCCTTTGCGCTGGCGCTCGTGCAATTCGTTCTGCCCTTCGCCGGCGCGCGTCTCAATGACGTCGGGCTGATGCGCGTTGCGCGGCCGACGGCGATTGCGCAATTCCTGCTAGTCGCGCTCGCCTATGGCGCGCTCACTTATGCGCATGTCGTTTCGGACTTCTCGCTCGTCAACGTCATCGAGAATTCCCACTCGCTGAAGCCCTTCATCTATAAAATCTCCGGCGTCTGGGGGAATCACGAAGGCTCCATGCTGCTGTGGGTGCTGGTGCTCTCGCTCTGCGGCGCCCTGATCGCGATGTTCTCTTCAACCATGCCGGACAAGCTGCGCGCCGACGCGCTCTCCGTTCAGGGCCTGCTCGGCGCGGCCTTTCTGCTCTTCATCCTGCTCACCTCAAATCCCTTCGCGCGCGTCGATCAGCCGCCGTGGGAGGGCCGCGACCTCAACCCGATCCTGCAGGACCCCGGCCTCGCGATTCATCCGCCGCTGCTCTATCTCGGCTATGTCGGCTTCTCGATCGTCTTCTCCTTCGCCGCCGCGGCGCTGATCGGCGGGCGCATCGACGCCGCCTGGGCGCGCTTCGCGCGGCCCTGGACGCTCTTCGCCTGGGTGGCGCTGACGCTCGGCATCGCCATGGGCTCCTATTGGGCCTATTACACGCTCGGCTGGGGCGGCTTCTGGTTCTGGGACCCGGTCGAAAACGCGTCCCTCATGCCCTGGCTCGCCGGCACGGCGCTGCTCCACAGCGCTGCGGTGATGGAGAAGCGCGAGGCGCTGAAGGTCTGGACGATTTTCCTCGCGATCCTCGCTTTTTCGCTGTCGCTCCTCGGCACCTTCCTCGTGCGTTCGGGCGTCCTCACCTCAGTGCACGCCTTTGCGAGCGACCCCGACCGCGGCGTCTTCATCCTCGGCATTCTCGTCTTCTTCATCGGCGGCGCGCTGGCGCTCTTCGCGCTGCGGGCGGGCGCGCTGCCCGTCGGCGGGCTGTTTTCGCCGATCTCGCGCGAGGGCGCGCTGGTCGTGAACAACCTGCTGCTCTCCGCCTCTTGCGCGACGGTCGTCATCGGCACGCTCTATCCGCTGGCGCTCGAGGCGTTCACCGGCGAGAAGATTTCTGTCGGCCCGCCCTTCTTCAACACCGTGCTGATTCCGATCGCCTTGCCGCTGGCGCTGTTGATGCCGATCGGCCAGATGCTCGCCTGGAAGCGCGGCGACCTGCCGGCGGCGCTGCAGCGCCTGCGCGCGGCCTTCGCATTCGGCGTCTTGGCCGCGGCGGCCTTGGGCGCCCTCTATGGGACGCCGTTTCTCTCCATCGCGACGGCGGGCGTCGCGGTCTATCTCGTCATCGGCGGACTAAGCGACGTCGCCCAGCGCGCCGCCTTCCGCGCCGCCTCGATGGGCGCGGTCTTCTCGCGCCTGCGGAGCCTGCCGCTCTCCGCCTGGGGCACGTCGATCTCTCACGCCGGAATGGGCTTGACGCTTCTCGGCCTCGCGGCGACGGGGTGGGGCGTCGAGAACATCGTCGCGATGAAGCCCGGCGATTTCCATGACGTCGGCCCCTACAAGATCGGGATCGAGGCCCTCTCCCCGCGCAACGGCCCCAATTACTCGGAAATCTACGCCGTAATGGCGGTGCGATCGGGCGACCGGACGATCGCCCAAATCGAACCGGCCAAGCGCTTTTATCAGGCGAGGGCCATGCAGCGCTCCGAGGCCGGCATCGTCACCTTGGGCCTGGGGCAGGTCTACGCCGCCATCGGCGACACCCACCCGGACGGCACGATCGACGCCCGACTCTACTGGAAGCCTTTTGTCACCCTGATCTGGATCGGCGCGCTCGTCATGGCCTTCGGCGGCGCCTGCTCGCTGGCCGACCGACGCTTGAGGATCGGCGTGGCGCGGCGCGCCAAGGTCGCGGCCCTGCCGGAGGCGGCGGAATGATGAAGGCCTCCTCCGCGTTCCTCGCGCTCGCCGTCGCCGCGGCCCTGCTCGTTGCGCCGGCCCACGCCGTCACCCCTGGCGAAAGGCTGCCCGACCCGGCGATGGAGGCCCGCGCCCGCGCCATCACCAGCGAATTGCGCTGCCTCGTCTGTCAGAACCAGTCCGTCGACGATTCGGACGCTTCCCTCGCCAAGGATCTGCGCGTGCTCGTGCGCGAGAAGCTCAAGGAGGGCTTGAGCGACGCGCAGGTGAAGGACTATGTCCACGCCCGCTACGGCGATTTCGTGCTGCTGCGCCCGCCGCTGAAACTGGACACGATCCTGCTCTGGACCGCCCCGCTGCTGGCGCTTCTGGCGGGCGCGGCGGCCGTGTTCGTCGCCGCCCGCCGGCGCGCCGCGCCTGAGGGCCCCGCCGCCCTCACCGAGGCGGAGCGCGCCCGGCTGAAGGCGCTGGGCGTCGCCGACGAAGCGCGCGAGGACGAAAAGACGCGCCCTCTATGAAAGCGCGCGGCGCTGCAATATAGGGGGCGGAGCCTTATCGAGCCGCCCCCGCGGCGGCAAGCGAGAGAAGCGGACCATGGCCGAACATTCCACGCCCCATTTCCACAATACGCCCGGCGTCGCAGAGATTCGCGTGGGGGCGAAGGAATTCATGTGCATCGGCGCGCTGCCGCCCTTCGACCATCCGCATGTCTATATCGACATGGGCGCCGACACGCAGGCGGTCTGCCCCTATTGCTCGACGCTCTTTGTCTTTGACGCGTCCCTGCACGGCGGCGCCGAGCCGAAAGAATGCGTCTATCACGCTGAAGAGCCGGCCTGAGGCGGTCGCTCCGGCGTGAGCGCCCCCATCGTCATTGCGGGCGCCGGAATCGGCGGTCTGAGCGCGGCGCTCGCCGTCGCGCGCGCCGGCCGGCGCGTCTTGCTCGTGGAGCGGGCCGCCAGAATCGAGGAGGTCGGCGCCGGCCTGCAGATCGCGCCCAACGCCGGCCGCATCCTTGCCGGCCTCGGTCTCGAGGCCGCGCTCGCCCCCGTGGCGCTGCAGCCGCAGGCGATCAACGTCCGGCGCGGGCGCGACGGAACCGTTCTGGCGCGGCTCGATCTCGCCGGCGCCCGCGCCCGCTATGGCGCGCCCTTTCGCGTCTACCACCGCGCCGATCTCCAGCAAGTCCTGTTGGACGCCGCAAGCGCCCACCCGGCGATTGAAATTCGGACCGGCGCGCGAGTCGGCGATTTCGACGATCGCGACGGGATGGTGCGCCTGCGGGTCCATGGGGAGGCGGGCGTCGAGGAGATCACGGCTTCCGGCCTCGTCGGCGCCGACGGGCAGCGTTCGGCCGTGCGCGGCCATCTGCTGCCGACCGAACGCGACGCGCCTTTCTATTCCGGCCTCACCGCCTGGCGCGCGCTCGTGCCGGCCGAGGCCGCTTCCGCCGCGCTGCGCGCCCGCGAGAACAATCTCTGGCTGTTGCCGGGCGCCCATGTCGTCCATTATCCGCTGCGCGACGGCGCGGTCATCAATGTCGTCGTGATCGTTTCGACGCCGCGCCAGGGCGACGGGGCGGCCATTCTTTCCCTCGACGGGGCGACGCTCGCCCGGACGATGGAGCGCTATCGACCGGCGCCGGAGCTCGTCGCCCTCATCGAGGCCGGCGCAGCGTGGCGTCACTGGCCGCTGTTCGCCCGTCCGCCGTTGAAATTCTGGAGCAGGGGCGCCGTAACGCTTCTCGGCGACGCCGCGCATCCGATGGTTCCCTTCCTGGCGCAGGGCGCGGCGCAGGCCATCGAGGACGCCGAGGCGTTGGGGCGCGCCTTTCTCCAGCTCGGCGTGCGCATCGAGACCGCCTTTTCGACCTATGAAAGGAGCCGCCTCGCCCGCGCCGCGCGCGTCGTGCGCGCATCGCGGCGGCAGGGCGACTACTTCCACCTCGGCGGGCTGGGCGCGGCGGGCCGGGACCTCGCCATTCGCGCCCTCGGCGGGCGCGGCATGCTCTGGCGCAACGATTGGCTTTACCGCTAGCGAACGGATTGTGACGAAAGCGCAACAAGCGCTTTTTTCGCTTCGTAGACAGTGGCCAAGCCGCGCTCGGATTGTTAGGAAATCGTCAAGACAATCTGGAGCGGGGCTGAATTCCTTGCGATTCGGGGCGACAATTCTGGTCTGGGGCGCGGCGTCGCTCGGGTTCGGCGGCGCTGGCGTCGCCGCCGATCTGGTTCCGCCGCCAAAGACGGACGCCCGAGGCTGGATCGTGACGGTCAGCGTCATTGGCGCGATCACGCCGAGTTTTCCGGGGTCCGGCCAGGTGCGGCCCTATCCCTTCCCCTCCGTCTCGTTCCGGCGGGTGGGGGAGCCGGAAAGCTTCTCGACGCCCGACGAGGGCTTCGGCCTCGATCTGATCGACCTCGGCTATCTGAAAGCCGGCCCGGTTGCGAACTTCGTGTTTCAGCGCGGCCAGCGCGACGGGCTGTTCGGCATGCGCCGGGTCGGCCTGACCCATGAGATCGGCGGCTTCGTCGAAGTTTATCCCTTCGACCATTTCCGCGTTCGAGCCGAGATGCGGCAGGGCGTCGACGGGCACAAGGGTTTCGTCGCGGCCTTTTACGCCGACGCCTATGAGACGCTCGGCCCGTTCCGGCTCTCGGTCGGCCCGCGGCTGAATTTCGGCGACAACGCCTACGCGAACGCTTACTTTTCGGTCACGCCCCTGGAGGCGACGCTGAATGGGCGGTTGACGCCCTATTCGGCGACCGGCGGCTTCACCGCCGCCGGCGGCATGGCGACGGCGCGCTACGACATCAACGAATTGACCAGCGTGTCGATCTATGGCGGCGGCCAGCGCCTGCTCGGCAGCGTCGGCTCGAGCCCCATCCCCAATGTGATCGGCTCGCGCAACCAGTTCAACGCCGGTCTCGCCGTCTCCCGCTCCTTCATCGTGGACCCAGCGGCCTATCTGCCCGAGGCGCCGCAATTGCCCAAGGTCTTCTGACCGGGACCCGCCGGCTCCAGATTTTCGCCACATCCGCGCCACAAAAATTGACGCCCTCCCAGCCCGTTAACCAGCCGCCGGCCGCGGCGTTAACGGACCCCTGCCCAAGTCGAGATCAAGAAAAGCGCATCGCCTCCCGCCGTCCCGGAGGTTCTCGCTAAAGCTATTGAAAATCAGCTATTTGGAGGAAAACATCGAATTTTATGCTTTTTGGTCGCATAAAATTATACTTACCGTAAAGCCGCGCAGTTCTGAACGAAATCGTGTAAAATGCGGCCGAATTACTTTGATGGACAGCAAAACTGGAACCCTATTCTCGCCTCATCGAATGGAGGCGGGTCATGCGGGGCGTGGTCGTCAAAACGGTTGTGGCTCTTGGATTGAGCGGCGCGGCGCTGCTCGCTCAGGCGGCGACGAGCTTCGCCGGGACGGAGCTCTCGAGTTATGCGGCGCTCGGGCCGGAGACGAGCGTGCCGTTTGGCTGGGTAGATTTCTGCAACCGCTATCGCGGCGAATGCCCAGAGGAGACGACGGCCCCGCACGACATCGACTTCACCGCCGCAGCGTTGCGCAAGATCGCCCGCATCAACGACTGGGTGAACAAGACCATCGCGCCCGTCACCGACAAGGATCATTGGGCGGCCGTCGACGCCTGGGATTATCCCACCGACGGCAAGGGCGACTGCGAGGATTACGCCTTGCTCAAGCGGCGCATGCTGATCGAGGAGGGCTTTCCGCGCGAGGCGCTGCTCATGACGGTGGTGAAGGAAAAGAACGGCGACGGCCATTCGGTGCTGACGATCCGCACCAATCGAGGCGAATACGTCCTCGACAATTTGACCGACGAGGTCAGGCCCTGGACGCAGACGCCGTACCGCTTCGTGAAACGCCAGTCGCAGGAAAACCCGAATGTCTGGGTCGCCATTGGCGCGCCGACGACCGCCCCCGCCTATGTGGCGAACGAACGCTGAAAGGTTTTCGCGGCTTGGCGGACAATAATCATTTCTCGATAGAACAGGCCGGCGCGGCGCGTCGCGCCGGCCCCGCCGTAAACCATAAGTTAAGAACCCCTTAACGCAGGCCTTGGCAAAGCCGCCCCACTCGTTAAAAATTCCTTAACGACGGGTTGGCGGTTAGGGTTGCGTTAAAATGTGTGTCCTGCGTGAGGCTGCAAAGATTCTGGTTCTTGGCTTTTTCGCCTCGGGCGCCGCGTTTCCGGCCGCCGCCGGCAATCGTCTGCCCGTTTCTTCCCTCTCGCCGCTCGGACCCGAGACCAGCGTGCCCTTTGGCTGGGTGGATTTCTGCCAGCGCTACGGGGGCGAATGCGACGAGGCGCAGGGCGCGCCGGAGGCGATCGATCTGACGCCGGCAACGTTCCAGAAGATCGAGAAGATCAACGCCGGCGTGAACGCCAAGGTCGATCCCGTCGCCGACGCCGATCACGGGGGCGTTCCCGACGCTTGGGATTATCCCGGCGACAACAAAGGCGATTGCGAAGATTATGCGCTGCTGAAGCGTCGGATGCTGATGGAAGCGGGTTTTCCCCGCGCCGCGCTGCTGATGACGGTCGTCAAGGACGCGCGTGGCGACGGCCACGCGGTATTGCTCGTGCGCACCAGCCGCGGCGATTTCGTGCTCGACAATCTCGCCGACGAGGTGAAGCCCTGGATGCGCGCCGGCTACCGCTTCGTCAAGCGGCAGTCGCAGGAAAACCCCAATGTGTGGGTGTCGATCGGCGCCCCGACGAGCGCGCCGATGTATGTGGCGAAATAAGCTCCCGTCAGGAGACGATCTCGACCAGCCCCTTTACATAACGCCGCCCGTTCTCGACGTAATGCTTGGCTGACTCGAGATGGGCCGCCCGCGATTCCTCGCCCAATTCGCGCAGGATTTTCGCCGGCGAGCCGACGATAAGCGAATTATCGGGATATTCCTTGCCCCCCGTCACCAGCGCATTGGCGCCGACGAGGCAGTTCTTGCCGATCTTCGCGCCATTCAGGATGGTCGCGCCCATGCCAATCAGGCTGCCGTCGCCGATCGTGCAGCCGTGCAGGATGACATTGTGGCCGATCGTGCAGTCGGCGCCGATGTCGAGCGGGTAGCCCATATCGGTGTGCAGGATGCTGTTGTCCTGAATATTCGTTCGCGCGCCGATCGTGATCCATTCGTTGTCGCCGCGCAGCACGCAGTTGAACCAGACATTGGCGTCTTCCTGCAGCTCGACGCGGCCGATCAGATGCGCGCCCGGCGCGACGTAATAGCGCCCCGAACCGGGCAGGCGCGGCGCGACGCCGTCGAGCGTGTAAAGCGGCATTAAGATCCTCCTCCAAGGTGTCGGCCCGACATTGCCATTTCCGTCGGCGCGTTTTCAAGCGACGGGCTCTCTCCCCGAGTCCCTGGCGCAAGGCGCGAGCGGTTAGAACGCCGAGCGGCGCCTTGGCGTGGAGAAGCCGCAAATTCGCTAAGCCGCGAAGATCGTATATAAACAGACGTGCGCGCTTCGCATCTGTCACGGGGCCGAGAAACGCTCTAAGCAAGTCATCGCCTGCCGCGAAGGCGGCGGCGAATCGGAGGATCGGACCTGAACGGCGGTTTGCGCGATCGGATGCGGCTCGTGGGCGCTTTCGCGGCGAAGACATTCGCGCGGCGCGCGAGCGCGCCCTATCACATGGTCAAATCCATGGCGATTGCGCCGCCCGAGCGGCTGCGGATCGCCCCGCCCGACGTTCGGACGGCCGATCCGACCGTCGCGGACGAAATCTATGCGGGCTATTTCTCCTTTGCCGGCAAGACGGCGCAAAGCTACGGCGCGTCGCCCTTCGCGCTGACGCCGCCCTCGCCCGCCTGGCGGCGGGCCCTCACGGGCTTTTCCTGGTTGAGGCATTTGCGCTCGGCCGATAAGGCGCTCGCCCAGGCCAATGCGCGGGCGCTCGTCGCGGAATTTCTCGCGATCAAAAGATTCTCGCCCGAAGATCCGGCGCTGGAGCCCGCCGTGGCGGCGCGGCGGCTCATGTCGTTCTTCGCGCAATCGCCCGTCCTGCTGGACGGCGCCGAGCCAGAATTCTACGACGCCTTCATGCAGGCTCTGGCCCATGGCGCGCGCCTCCTGTGGCGTGCGCTCGCCACCGGCCGGGCGGAAGGCGCCGACCGCGCCTTTTGCGCCATCGCGCTGGCGGAGTTCGCCGTCTGCGCGGATACGGGCCGAAAGATCGCGCCGCAAGTGTCGCGCCTCCTGTCGGCCGAGCTCGAGCGTCAGGTCTTGCCCGACGGGGGGCATATCAGCCGCAACCCTCAGGTGGCGGTCGATCTCCTGCTCGATCTTCTGCCGCTGCGTCAGGTTCTCGCCGCGCGCGGGCTGCAGACGCCCGCCGCCATGATGCGCGCCATCGACCGCATGATGCCGGCGCTGCGCATGATGCAGCATGGCGACAACTCGCTGGCGCTGTTCAACGGCATGGGCGTGACCGAGCTCGATCGCGTCGCCAATGTGCTCGCCAGTGAAGATACGCGCGGCGCGCCGCCGCTGAAGGCCCCTTATTCGGGCTATCAGCGCCTCATTGCGCAGGATGCGGTCGTCATCGTCGATTCAGGGCCGCCGCCGCCGCCGGAGTTCTCTCGCGCCGCGCATGCGGGCTGCCTCTCTTTCGAATATTCGCTCGGCCCGGAGCGGGTCGTCGTCAATTGCGGCGCGCCGTCGCCCCCGCATGAGGATTTGCGCGACATGGCGCGCGCCACGGCCGCCCATTCGACGCTCGTCATCGACGACCGCTCCTCCGCCCGCGTCGCGCCGAAGGACGCGCGCGGCGGGCGCGGCGGTCGGATCGTCGCGGGCCCCCGGCATGTCGAGGCGGAGCGGCGCGACGCGTCGAGCGGGACGACGCTCATGCTGTCGCACGACGGCTACGCCCGCGATTTCGGCCTCGTCCACGCTCGCGAAATCGTGCTTTCCGCCGACGC
This sequence comes from Methylocystis echinoides, assembly GCF_040687965.1. Taxonomy (NCBI): domain Bacteria; kingdom Pseudomonadati; phylum Pseudomonadota; class Alphaproteobacteria; order Hyphomicrobiales; family Methylocystaceae; genus Methylocystis; species Methylocystis echinoides. Next base: position 1,049,384 of record NZ_CP156084.1, on the reverse strand, counting down.
CGCGACCCTTTCCGGCTGCGACCGTCTGCGCGCCGCCGAGGGCGGACGCCGGGAGGCGGGGGAAATTGAATTCGCCGTGCGCTTCCACCTGCATCCGCGTGCGCGCGCGACGCCGCTGGGGGAGGCGGTGGAAGTGGCGCTGGCGAGCGGCGAGACCCTGATTTTCGAGGCCGAGGGCGCCTTTCCGCAGCTCGACGAGAGCATATTTTTCGCCGCGTCCGGCGGCGCGCGCAAATGCCTCCAGATCGTGCTGCGCGGAAAGGCCGCGCCGGGGGCGGAGGTGAGCTGGTCGTTCCAGCGGGTCTGACCGGTTCCGCCGCCTGTGGATGTGTGGTAAGCGCGGCCCATTCCACAAGGAGGACTTCGCAACATGCCGGTCGATCAGCGTAAAGTCGCGCGAGCGCTTCTCTCCGTCTCCGACAAGACGGGGCTCGTCGAATTCGCGCGCGCGCTCGCCGGCCATGGCGTCGAACTCGTCTCGACGGGCGGCACGCGCAAGGCGCTGGCCGACGCGGGCCTCGCCGTCAAGGATATTTCCGACCTCACGCATTTTCCCGAGATGATGGACGGCCGGCTCAAGACGTTGCACCCCAAGGTGCATGGCGGCTTGCTGGCGATCCGCGAGAATCCCGAGCATGAAGCGGCGATGCTGGCGCATGACATCCGCCCGATCGACCTTCTCGTCGTCAATCTCTATCCCTTCGAGGCGACGCTCGCGAAGGGCGCGCCCTTCGATGAATGCGTGGAGAATATCGACATCGGCGGCCCGGCGATGATCCGCGCCGCGTCGAAGAACCACGACGACGTCGCCGTGGTGGTCGACCCTTCCGATTACGCTGCGGTCATCGACGAAATGGCGGCGACGGGCGGCGCGACGCTGAGCGCGACGCGCCGGCGGCTGGCGCAGAAGGCCTTCGCCCGCACCGCGGCCTATGACGCGGCGATCTCCAATTGGCTCGCGCAGGAGATCGGCGACGCCGCGCCGCCGGTGCGCGCCTTCGGCGGGCGACTGTCGGAGCCGATGCGTTACGGCGAAAATCCGCATCAGGCGGCGGGCTTTTATCTCACCGGCGAGGCGCGGCCCGGCGTCGCCACGGCGCGGCAGGCGCAGGGCAAGCAGCTCTCCTACAATAATGTCAACGACACGGACGCGGCTTTCGAATGCGTCGCGGAATTCGATCCCGCGCGCGCGGCCGCCGTCGTCATCGTCAAACACGCGAACCCCTGCGGCGTCGCGGAAGGCGCGTCGCTGGAGGAAGCCTATCGCAAGGCGCTGCGCTGCGATCCGGTCTCCGCCTTCGGAGGCGTCGTCGCGCTCAATCGCAAGCTCGACGCTCAGGCTGCGCGCGAGATCGTAAAGATCTTCACCGAGGTGATCATCGCGCCGGAAGCCGAAGACGAAGCGATCGAGATCGTCGGCGCGAAAAAGAATTTGCGCCTGTTGCTCACCGGCGGCCTGCCGGACCCGCGCGCCGCCGGCCTCGCCTATCGCAGCGTCGCGGGCGGCTTTCTCGCGCAATCGCGCGACAATGCGGTGGTCGACGACATGGCGCTGAAGGTCGTGACGAAGCGCGCGCCGTCCGAACAGGAGCTCGCCGATCTGAAATTCGCCTATCGCGTCGTCAAGCATGTGAAGTCCAACGCCATTGTTTACGCGAAGGACCTGGCGACGGTGGGCGTCGGCGCCGGGCAGATGTCGCGCGTCGACAGTTCGCGCATCGCCGCCCATAAAGCCGCAGAGGCGGCGCAGGCGGCGGGATCGAGCGAGAGTTTCGCGAGAGGGTCGGTCGTCGCTTCCGACGCCTTCTTCCCCTTCGCTGACGGCCTGCTCGCCGCGGCGGCGGCCGGCGCGACCGCCGTCATTCAGCCGGGCGGCTCGATCAACGACAAGGACGTCATCGCCGCGGCGGATGAACAGGGCCTCGCCATGGTCTTTACCGGCGTGCGGCACTTCCGGCACTAGCGCAGGCGTCCCTGTCTCGGATAAGGTGCGCTCAATATTTGTATTCTCGGGAGTTCAACATGCGCCGCGCCGTTTTTCTGTCCCTCTGCCTCGCTTTGTCGACGGGGCTCGCCGCCGGCGACGCCGCATGGGCGAAATCCCGCAAGGCCGGGGTGCGCGTTGCGCCTCAGGCGGCGGCCGATCCCAACGCCATCCCGCTGCCCAAGGATTTGACGAGCAACAAGAACTGGCTCGATGACGGCGCCGGCAATCCGGCGACGGGCAATCTCCAGCCCGACGCGCACAACAACGACAATTATTTTCTCGAACAGCGCAATGGCTATGATCCGACCTGGTACACCGAGGCGGGCCAGCTTTTCGACGGCAACTGAAGGGCGCCCCCGAGTCCGTCGTATCTCGCCGGACTCGCCCTTCCCAAAAAGCGAGCGACCTAACAGAGCCGCCCCTCTGACCACCGCGTAATTAATCGCAATAGCGCACGCGGCGGAAGCCGACGACGTCGCCGAAGTGATTGTAGATCGGGCGGCGCGTCGTGTAGCAATCGCGATAGACGACGTCGGGACCATAATAGCCGCCCGTCATGGCGCCGCTGGCGACCGCGCCCGCGGCAAAGGCGCCGAGTCCGATGGCGGCGGCCGCGCCGTCGCTCATCGCGGCGGCGGGAGTGGCGGCGGCGCTCGACAGGCCGGCGGCGACAAGGGCGGTAAAGGCGATCTTCTTCAACATGGCGCTCTCCTCTTTCAGGCGTTTCGCTCGGCGGTTTGCCTTGCGAATGAGGAGAAGCTAACGGGCTTCGTTCTCGGCGTTTGTGCGATGGGGCACAGGGCGAGGATTACGCGGCGCTCTGCGCCAAAAGCTTTTGCTGATGGTCGGTCAAGAGCCCGTCGATGATCTCGTCGAACTCGCCTTCCATCACGCGATCGAGCTTGTAGAGCGTGAGATTGATGCGGTGGTCGGTGACGCGTCCCTGAGGAAAATTGTAGGTGCGGATGCGTTCCGAGCGGTCGCCGGAGCCGACCTGGCTCTTGCGGTCGGCCGAGCGCTCCTGATCGAGCCGTTGACGCTCGGCGTCATAGAGGCGCGAGCGCAGAAGGCTCATCGCTTTCGCCTTGTTGCGATGCTGCGAGCGCTCCTCCTGCATCATGACGACGATGCCGCTCGGGATATGGGTGATGCGGATCGCCGACTCCGTCTTGTTGACGTGCTGGCCGCCGGCGCCGCCGGAGCGCATGGTCTCGATGTTCAAATCCTTGTCGTCGATCGTAATGTCGACCTCTTCCGCCTGCGGCAGAACGGCGACCGTCGCGGCGGACGTGTGGATGCGGCCTTGCGTCTCCGTCTCCGGCACGCGCTGCACGCGATGCACGCCTGATTCGAATTTGAGGCGGCCGTAGACGCCGCGCCCCTGAATCTCGGCGACGATTTCCTTGAAGCCGCCGAGCGCGCCGGGACTCTCGGAGACGAGCTCGACGCGCCAGCCTTTCAGCGCGGCGTATTTCTGATAGGCGCGGAAAAGATCGCCGGCGAAGAGCGCCGCTTCGTCACCGCCCGTGCCGGCGCGCACTTCGAGAATGACGCCCTTCTCGTCCGCTTCGTCTTTCGGCAGCAAGGCGAGCTGCAAGGCTTTCTCGGCCCTTTCGAGCCGCTCCCGCGCCTCGCCGATTTCGGCTTCGGCCAGCGCGCGCATATCGGGGTCGAGCGCGCTGTCGGCGAGCATGGCGTCGAGGTCGTTTGCCTCGCGCTCGGCGTCGCGATAGGCGCGGATCGCCTCCACGACCTCGTCGAGCGTCGCGCGCTCGCGCGAGAGCGCGACAAAGGCCTGCCCGTCGGCGCCGCGCGACAGTTTCTCGCCGATTTCCTCATAGCGGCGCATGATGAGATCGAGCTTGTCTTGTGCAAACATGTCTGGTCTTCGAGAACGGGAGAGGGGCGCGTCTTTTGGAGAAAGGCGCCGCTACAAGGGCACGCCGCGCGAGAGGGCGAAATCGCGCAGCTTTTCGCGCAGCGAGGGCGCGCCGTCGTCGGCGGCGAGCAATGTCGCGAGATAGACCTGCGCCTCGTCGAGATCGAGGCTGAGGATCATCGACTTCACCGGGCCGATGGCCGAGGGCGACATCGAGAGCGAGCGATAGCCGAGCGCGAGCAGAGCGAGCGCCTCGAGCGGGCGACCGCCCATCTCGCCGCACAGCGTCACGGGCGTTCCGGCTCGGCCGCCCGAGTCCGCAATGCGCTCCAGCGCGCGCAGCACCGGCGGCGAAAGATTGTCGTAGCGCTTGGAGACCCGCGTATTATCACGGTCGGCGGCGTACATGTACTGGACGAGATCGTTCGAGCCCACCGAGAGAAAATCGGCGCGTTCGGCGATGAGATCGAGTTCCCACAACAGAGAGGGCACTTCAACCATGGCGCCGAGCCGCAGCGTTTCCGGTTCGCCATAGCCATGGCGCCGCAGATGTTCGAGCTCGCGCAGGGCGATCGCCTTCGCCGCTTCGAACTCCGCGACATTGGCGATCATCGGGAACATGATGCGCAGTTCGCGGCCCGCGCCGGCCTTCAGCATGGCGCGCAGCTGCATGCGCAACAGGCCCGGGCGGTCGAGGCCGATGCGGATGGCGCGCCAGCCCAGCGCCGGGTTTTCCTCTTCGATCTTCGCCATATAGGGAAGGATCTTGTCGGAGCCGATGTCGAGGGTCCGGAATGTCACCGGGCGGTCGGGCACGGCGTCGAAGACGCCCTTGTAGAAGCGATACTGGTCGTCCATGCGCGGAAAGCGCGAGGCCAGCATGAATTGCAGCTCGGTGCGAAACAGGCCGATCGACTGTGCGCCGGTTTCATGCACATGCGGCACGTCGATGGCGAGGCCGGCGTTCATGTGCAGCGCGATCTCAACCCCGTCCTTCGTCACGGCGCGGACGTCGCGCAGCTTGGCGTATTGTTCCTGGCGCCGGGCGCGCAGCCGCGCCTTTTCGGCGTAGGCGCTCTGCACGTCGGGCTGCGGACGCACATGCACCTCGCCGGTGGACCCGTCGACGATGATCGGATCGCCCGTCTCGACGAGATCGATGATCCCCGGCACGAGGCCGACCGTCGCGACGCCGAGCGCGCGCGCGACGATGGCGACATGGCTCGACGGGCCGCCTTCTTCGAGCACCAGCCCCCGCAGCCGCGCGCGGTCGTAATCGAGGAGGGCGGCCGGCCCCATGGTGCGGGCGACGATGATGGCGTTTTCGGGAACGCTGTCGCGATCGGCGACATAGCTCTGGCCGGTCAGCTGATGCAGCAGCCGATTGGCGATGTCGTCGAGATCGTGCAATCGATCGCGCAGATAGGGGTCGGTCTGGCGCTGCATGCGCGCACGCGCGTCGCTTTGCACGCGCTCCACCGCCGCCTCCGCCGTCAGGCCCGACTTCACCGCCTCGCGCAGGCGACGCACCCAGCCGCGGTCATAGGCGACCATGCGCACGGTCTCGAGAACGTCGCGATGTTCCCCGGCGCCCATGCGGTCGCCATGCGCGACAAGTTCGTCGATCGCGGCGCGCATGGCGTCGACCGCCTGTTCGAGGCGGATCAGCTCGCGCGTGAGATCCTCGGCGACGAGCTGCTTCACGACGACGCGCGGCTCATGCAGCAGGACATGGCCGAGGCCGACGCCGTCGCACATGGGCGCGCCTTTGAGCGTCGCAGGCCGGTAAAGGGCGAGGTCGCGGGGGTCTTCGATCGCCTGCAGCTCGCCCGAGGCGATGAGCTCGGCGAGCAGCATCGCCGTCGTCTGCAGCGCCTCGACTTCCTCCTCGGAATAGACGCGGCGGACTTTGTTCTGCACGACGAGGACGCCGAGCGTCGAGCCGCCGCGCAGGATCGGCACGCCGAGGAAGGAGTGATAGGCTTCTTCGCCCGTCTCCGGCTTATAGGCGAAGGCCGGATGGTCCTGCGCCTCGGAGAGCGCCAGCGGCTCGGCGCTGCGGGCGATAAGGCCGACGAGGCCCTCGCCGGCGTGCATCGTCGTCTGGTGGACCGCTTCGCGGTTCAGGCCTTCGGTGGCGTAGAGTTCGAGCCGCTGGTCGGCGCGCAGGACATAGACGGAACAGACCTCGGCGACCATATTGGCGGCGATCTGCACGACGATCTTGTCGAGACGCGTCTGCGCGCTCACCGGCTCCGCGCTGATCTCGCGCAACCGGCGCAGCAGAAGGCGGGGACCGCCGAGAGCGCTACGCATCCTTAATCATTCCCACCCACAAGGCGACGCCCGCGGCCGGACCGTCGCGAAACTGCCGTTCGCCCTTTGTCGGGAAATCCGCGCGCGCCGCGCTGCCGACGCCCTGAAAGCGTATATTGGCGGCCTTCGCCCTCCGCAAGCGCAGCCGACCTCCCCTCGCAAAGACCATACCGCATTTTCCCCTGGTTTGAATCCAGCTTGCGGAACAGGCTGGGAAGCTCTAGTGCTTTAGGCGTCCGCCGCTTGTGGTCCCGCCGGGCGGGCGCCCCGAAGAACCAGGGCTTCGGGCTGACGGACAACCTTGGGCTGCATTTTCGCCCCGCATTTGTCGCGCCCTGGCCGCGATCCGTAGCTAAGAACGACCGCTCGACAAGAGAAGAGCCAGCCAGCAGGCCGCAGCCGAGAAGAGAATGTGCGTCTTCACAAGCTTCTGATCGCCCTATTCGCCCTTCTGGCCACGACGACCGCAGCCCTCTGCGTTGAATCGGTGCGCGTGCCGCAGGGCGCGCGGGCGATCGACCTCACCCATGTCGTCGAGAAGCATTCGTCCCAGACCGACCGCCTGCAGGTGTCCACCGCGCCCGGGTCGGACGGCATTGTGCGCCGCATCGAAGTCGGCGCCCGCGAGGCCGGCAGCCGGCCGAACTGGATCGTCTTCGCGCTCACCAATGACACCGACGAGCAGATCGAGCGCCTGCTCGTCGCCCCGCATTTCCGGCTCCAGGGCTCCGGCGTCATCTGGCCCGACCTCGGCTCGACCCGCATTTCCGCGATTACCGCGAGCCAGGGCTTCCCGCCCGAGGCGGAGGATTCAGCCGACGCCGACGTCTTCCGCCTGACGCTCGATCCGGGAACGACGGTCACCTATGTCGCCGAGCTGCGCACGCCCAACCTGCCGCAGCTCTATCTGTGGGAGCCCGAGGCCTATAAGGACAAGGTGACGAGCCTGACGCTCTACAAGGGCATCGTCATCGGCATCGCCGGCCTGCTCGCCCTCTTCCTCACCATCGTCTTCGTGGTGAAGGGGGCGGTGATCTTCCCGGCCGCCGCCGCGCTCGCCTGGGCGGTGCTCGCCTATGTCTGCATCGATTTCGGTTTTTGGGACAAGATCTTCGGCTCGGACGCCAACACCGACCGCATCTGGCGCGCCGGCGCCGAGACGGTGCTCTCCGCGACGCTCGTCGTCTTTCTGTTCGCCTATCTCAATCTCGCCCGCTGGCATGTGCGCGCCTGGCATGTCGCGGCCCTTTGGCTGCTGATCCTCCTCGATCTCGTCGGCCTTGCCCTGTTCGACGCGCCCGTCGCGGCGGGCGTCGCCCGCATCTCGCTCGCAACGATCGCCGTCGTCGGCTTCGTTCTGGTGCTTTATCTCGCCTCGCATGGGTTCGAGCGGGCGATCATGCTCATCCCGACCTGGTTCCTGCTCGTCGTCTGGGTGGCGACGGCGGGATTCGCCGTGGCGGGCTGGATGACGAACGACCTCGTCTCGCCGGCGCTGGTCGGCGGCCTGGTGCTCATCGTCATGCTGATCGGCTTCACCGTGATGCAAAACGCCTTCGCGACAGGCGGCCTGTCACATGGCGCGATCAGCGACGTCGAGCGCAAGGCGCTGGCCATGACCGGCGCCAATGAGATCGTTTTCGACTGGGACGTGCCGGCCGACCACATCTATGTGAGCCCGGAGGCCGAGGCGGCCCTTGGCCTCGACCGCGGCGGGCTCGAGGGCGCCGCCTCCTCCTGGCTCGATCTGCTGCACCCCTTCGAGCAGGACCGCTATCGCGCCTGTCTCGACGCCCTTCTGGAGCAGCGCCGCGGGCGCATCAATCAGGAGTTCCGCCTGCGCGCGGCCGACGGCCATTATCTCTGTTACCGATTGCGCGCGCGCCCCGTCGTCGGGCCGGACGGGGAAGTCATCCGCGTCGTGGGCACGCTCACCGACGTCACCGACGAACGCAACGCCCAGGAGCGCCTGCTCCACGACGCCGTCCACGACAATCTGACGGGCCTCCCCAACAAGGAGCTGTTCTTCGACCGGCTCGAGGCGGCGCTCGTCTTCGCGCGCATGGACAAGGACGTGCGCCCGACGGCGCTCGTCATCGACATCGACCGGTTCCGCCAGATCAATGAGCAGGTTGGCGTCGCCATGGGCGACAGCATTCTGTTGACCGTCGCGCACCGTCTCACCCGCCTTCTGCAGCCACAGGACACGCTGGCCCGGCTGAATGGCGACACTTTCGCGATCATCCTGGTTTCCGAGACGCATCCCGACCATGTGATCACGCTGGCGGATTCGGTGCGGCGCTCGCTCGCGACGCCGGTGCGCTTCGCCGACCGCGAGATCGCGCTTTTCGCTTCGATCGGCATCGCCCTCTACGACCAGCAGACGCATCCCGGCGCGAGCGACATGCTCGACGACGCCGAGATCGCCATGCGCTTCGCCAAGCGCACGGGGGGCAACCGGATCGAGGTGTTCCGCCCCTCCATGCGCGTGCAGCGCTCCGACCGGGTGACGCTCGAAGCCGATATGCGCCGGGCGCTGGAGCGCGGCGAAGTGAAAGTCTTCTTCCAGCCGATCGTACGGCTCGAAGACCGCACCATCGCCGGCTTCGAGTCGCTCTTGCGCTGGGATCACCCCAGGCTCGGCCGTCTCGAGCCGGCGCAATTCCTGCCCGTCGCAGAGCAGACGGGGCTCATCATCGATTTTGGCCTGCTGGCGCTGGAGCGAACGGCGCGGGAGCTCGCCGCCTGGCAGCGGGCGCTCGCCGTCGATCCGCCGATCTTCGCCTCTGTCAACGTTTCCTCGCGGCAATTGCTGCGTCACGACCTGCTGCGCGACGTGAAAAGCGTGCTGATGCGCCACAATGTCGTGAAGGGCAGCCTCAAGCTCGAGCTGTCCGAGGGGCTCGTGATGGAGAATCCCGAATATGCCGCGCAGATGCTGGCGCGCGTGAAAGAACTCGGCGCCGGGCTGGCGCTCGACGATTTCGGCACGGGGTATTCGTCGCTCGCCTATCTCCAGCGCTTCCCCTTCGACACGATCAAGATCGACCGCTCCTTCGTGAAACAGAGCGGCAAGGGCGCCCGTCCCGTCATCCTGCGCTCGCTCATCGCGCTGGCGCAGGACCTCGGCATGGACGTCGTGGCGGAGGGCGCCGAGACGGAGGCCGACGCCATCGAGCTCTATCAGCTCGGCTGCGGCTATGCGCAGGGCTACGCCTTCGGGCGCCCGATCAGCGCGCAGGAGGCGCGGCGGCTCGTCGGCGCCGCGCCGGAGGCGGCGGCGTAAGGGTCTCGCGAAAAGGCCCGTGGCGCGATAGGTTGCGTGTGAACGCAAAGCGAAGCACTCCGAAAAGTCCGTGAGGGGCGGGGGACCGTCCAATTCTCGGCTCGAGAGGATATCGCTTCGCCTCCTCTCAACGACGGCCGCGCCATCACGTCGAATGAAAAGAACGCCCCCCGCTTCCAAACCCGTCGAAGAAATGACCGCCCGCCAGGCGCGCGCCGAACATGCGCGGCTCGGGGAAGAGATCGCCGAACACGACCGGCGCTATTATCAGGAAGACGCGCCGGTCGTCTCAGACGCCGATTACGACGCGCTGCGCCAGCGTTACGAAGCGCTGGAGAAGGCGTTTCCCGAGCTCGTCTCGGCGGAGTCGCTGACCAAAAAGGTTGGCGCCAAGCCGTCGGAAAAATTCGCCAAGGTGAAACACGCCGCGCCGATGCTTTCGCTCGGCAATGTCTTTTCCGATGAAGAGGTCGAGGATTTCGTCGCGCGCGTGCGCCGCTTTCTGGGCCTGCCGCAAAGCGCGCCGCTCGCCTGCACGGGCGAGCCGAAAATCGATGGTCTGTCTTGCTCTCTGCGATATGAAAACGGCCGCCTCGTTCAGGCCGCAACGCGCGGCGACGGCTATGAGGGCGAGGACGTCACGGCGAATATTCGCACGCTCAAGGAAGCGCCCGAGAGGCTTCACGATGGCGCGCCGCGGATTCTGGAGGTGCGCGGCGAGGTCTATATGACGCACGCCGATTTCGCCGCGCTCAACGAACGCCAGAAGGCGGCGGGCAAGCAGATTTTCGCCAATCCCCGCAACGCCGCGGCGGGCTCCCTGCGCCAGCTCGACGCGCGAATCACCGCGGAGCGGCCGCTGCATTTTTTCGCCTATGGCTGGGGCGAGGTCAGCGCGTTGCCGGCGACAACGCAATGGGGCGTGCTGGAGGCGTTCAAAGCCTTCGGCCTCAAGGTCAATCCGCGCACGCGGCTCTGCCGGAGCGTCGACGAAATGCTGGCTCAATATCACGCAATCGAGGCGGATCGCGCGCGGCTCGGCTACGACATCGACGGCGTCGTCTACAAAGTCGACGACATTGCGCTCCAGGCGCGGCTCGGCTTCGTCTCGCGGGCGCCCCGCTGGGCGGTGGCGCATAAATTCCCGGCCGAGCGCGCGACGACCATTCTGCGCGACATCGAAATTCAGGTCGGGCGCACCGGCGCGTTGACCCCTGTCGCACGGTTGGAGCCGGTGACGGTCGGCGGCGTCGTCGTGCAGAACGCAACGCTCCACAATGAGGACGAGATCGCCCGCAAGGACATTCGCATCGGCGACACCGTCGTCGTGCAGCGCGCCGGCGACGTCATTCCGCAAATCGTTGAGGTCGTGACCGAGAGGCGGCCGCCGCAGGCCAAGCCCTATGAATTTCCGCATGTCTGCCCGCGCTGCGGCTCGGCGGCGTTGCGCGAGATCGACGAAAAGACCGGCGAGGCCGACGTCGTGCGCCGCTGCACCGGCTCGCTCGTCTGTCCCGCGCAGGCGGTGGAGCGATTGAAGCATTTCGCCTCGCGCAACGCCTTCGACATCGAAGGGCTCGGCGACAAGCAGATCGAGTATTTCTATCACGAGGGGCTTATCCACACGCCCTCTGATATTTTCACGCTGGAGGAGCGTGACCGCAAAAGCCTGACCAGGATCAAAAACCGCGAGGGATTCGGCGAAACCTCGGTCAAGAATCTCTTCGCCGCCATCGAGGCGCGGCGGCGCATTCCGGTCAATCGCTTCATTTATGCGCTGGGCGTCCGCCATATCGGCGAGACCAATGCGCGCCGACTCGCCCGCCATTTCGGCGATTTCGAGTCGTTGCGGGAGACGGCGCGGGAGGCGGCGCCCGGCTCCGAGGCGCGGGCGCGGATTGACTGCATCGACGGAATCGGGCCGGCCGTCGCCGAGGCGCTGCACGACTTCTTCGCCGAGCCGCATAATGAGAAAGAGCTCGACGCGCTGCTCGCGCAGGTGCGGCTCGAGCCCATGCCGGAAATTGCATCGTCGTCGCCGGTCGCCGGCAAGACGGTGGTGTTCACAGGCTCCCTCGAGCGTCTGACCCGTGACGAGGCGAAGGCGCAGGCCGAGCGCTTCGGCGCCAAGGTCGCAGCGTCGGTGTCGAAGAAAACCGATCTCGTCGTCGCGGGTCCTGGCGCGGGCTCCAAGCTTGCCAAAGCGGAGGAGCTGGGGATCGAGGTGATCTCGGAAGACGAGTGGTTCCGGCGGACGGGGCAGGGGTGACGCTCTGGACCCTACTCGGCGCGCTTCGCAGGGAAGGAAGGATACGGCTCGCCTCTAGCTTGGCGCCCCCGTCTTGTGTCAGCGTGCGGTCGTGCGGTTCATCGTTGTGGACGGTCAGACCGACCATGTTTGCGGCGACTTTGCAGACGTGGAGTTAGGCACGGCGTCGAACGGGGACAGGCTGGAGAAGCTCTGCAAGGCGGCCGCGCGCATCGCCTTCACGGATGAGTGGTAATGAAGGGGGTCACGTGGTGATGGCTTCGATGATGAGGGACGGCATGGTGCCATGGATGATGTGCGTGAGGGCGCGAGTGCCGCACACCATTCTGCTTGCCCGGAGGGACAACCCTCACGTGCCCTTGTGGCAAGGCATGACGGGCTGAAGGGGCGAGAACTGTTGGGTTTATGACTTGGTGCTGCACCATCGGATTTACATACTGCGCTCGCGCGGTTCCCAGCGACATTAATCCGCAACCTAAACAGATAATCGCTCTCAGCATCGCAGCCCCAGTTCCTTACAGGGTTTCTCCTCGCATGTTAGGTATCACACCGGCGTGGGCGGAAGCTAGGCTCAGGACTCATTGATTGAGATAGAAGGCGACGGCGGCTGCGATGCAGATGGCGCCCGCCGCCAAAATTAATAGGTCCTGACCCTACACTAGCAGTCCTCATCCTGAGGAGCCGCCAAAGGCGGCGTCTCGAAGGACGAGGGCTGCGCGCCGGCCGGCGAACTGCGGGGCCGCTTGCCGAGAGCATGCCGCCGGTCCATCCGGCCCCTCGTCCTTCGAGACGCCCGCTACGCGGGCTCCTCATCCTTCGAGACGCCCGCTACGCGGGCTCCTCATCCTTCGAGACGCCCGCTACGCGGGCTCCTCATCCTTCGAGACGCCCGCTACGCGGGCTCCTCAGGATGAGGGTCCTTGGAGTGCGATGTTGATAGCGCAGCTTCGACAAGCAGTCCGAGGCGCGGCAAAAGGCGATCCCTTTAGGCGAAAGGAGGCCCCGCGAAGCGGGGTCGGTGGGGGAGATGCTCACACCGCCTTCGCGCCCGGCGTGTCGTCCTTCTTGTAGGCCGTGCCGAACACGTAATCCCACCAGATCGCGTGCACGCCGAAGCCTTTCTCCGCGTCGCGGAAATGATGCAGCATGTGCAGCCGCTTCACCAATTTTCCGAAGTCGGAGGTCGGCTGGCTGTGATGCGTCCAGTAATGCACGCAATCATAAGCGACATAGCCGGCCATGAAGCCCGCGAGCACCGGCCAGGCGAAGGTCGCGCCGAACAAGAGGCGGGTGATCGCAAGTGCGATGAGCATGATCGGCCCCGACAGGAGCGGGGGCATCACGAGCCGCAGCGGGTCGTTCGGATAGATGTGATGTACGCCGTGGATCAGGAACTGGAACCGCGGCCCGAGCCCGAACGGCAGCGGAAACACCGTGTGAAACAGATAGCGGTGGCCGAAATATTCGGTCAGCGTCCAGGCGACGTAGCCGATGACGAGTCCGAGCAGCAGCAGTCCGATCCCCATCGACGACAGCGAATAAAAGACGAGCCCCAGAATGATCGGCGTGTAGACGATGACCGGCGTGAGGTGATGCACGCGCGAGAGCTTGTCGAGCAGGTCGTTTTCGAAGAGGCGGGGCGAGGCGTCGAGCGCTTCGGTTCTGATGTCCTGGGCCATGTTAACTTACTCCGCCGCCGCGGCGACCGTGGCGTCCCGCTCCGCCGCCTGCGCGACATTTTCGGAGCGCGTGCCGAGCGAATAGGTCGGGTCGAAGATGAAGGTGACGAGCAGCGCCACCCAGGAGCGGTGGCACCGCAACGTGTCATAGAACTCCGGCGCCATCGCCTTCAACTCGGGCAACCGCGTCCATGGAATTTCGTGAAAATCATGGTGCTCGTTGTGATAGCCGATATTGAGCGCCAGTTTGTTCAGCGGCCCATAATAGTCGAAGGTTCCCTGGTCGGGGCCGAAGGCGAAATGCTCCTGAAGCCAGCGCGCGCTCAAGGGATGCAGCCCGCCGACCGAAAACCAGAAGGACAGGAACAGATAGAGCAGCGCGTTGGGGCCGAAGGCCCAGAGAATAAAAAGATCGAAGGCGATGATGACCGCGATGTTGATATAGGTCCATTTGCCCATGATCGGCACGGTTCCCTTCAATCGCGACAGGCGCGCGAGCTGGATCGCGGGGAAGCCGAACAGCCACGCCGCCTTGCGCCAGGCGCTGTCGCCGACCCATTCCACTTCCCAATGGCTCGGGATGTCGGCGTCGTAGTCATAGGCCGAGAGATGCGAATGGTGCTTGATGTGGTAGCAACGAAAGCCCATCGCGGTCGGGAAGGCGTTGGGCAGATCGGCAAGGATCGCCGTCCATTTATTGGCGAGAGGGCTTTCGAACACGCAATTGTGGATCGCGTCGTGGATGATGACGAAATTGGCGTGATTGGCGAAGGCGCCGACGCAAATAGCCAGGATCAGCGACAGCCACCAATAGGAGAGACCGAGCCAGCCGAGCCAGGCGGCGATGAGAAACTGGCCGAGAAAGATGCCGGCGGTGATTTTGAAGGTGACCGGGTCACGCCCGAAAAGCGCGCGCACCTGCGGATATTTCTCGAGGATCTGCCGGCGGCGCTCGACATGCGAGCGGTCGGCGCCCTGGGCGGTGACCGAAATGCCGTTCATGGCGATGCTCCGAATTGCTTCTCATAAATGCGGTGAACCTTGTCGACCTTCCCGCCGAACATCTCGATTGGCCGGCGCATCGCCATATTGTCCTCGAGCACCCAGCCCGCCTCCAGATGCTTGATCGAGGCGGAGGCCCCGCGCCGGCGCATTTCCTCGATCATCCCGAGCAGTATGGCGCCGCCGGTGGCGCTGTTCTGCAAGGCCTTGCGCGTGCCGAGGAGAACGATGCGCGCGGCGTTGAACTTGTGATTGCGCATGCGCGAAATCAGTTTGGGCAGGCCGAAGGGCAACAGCCTGCCGTCGAAGTCGGCGACGATCTCGAAGAGATTTGGCAGCGCGATGACGAAGGACTGCGGCTTGCCGTCGAGCTCGGCGACGATGCCGAATTCGGGCGGCATGACGAGGTTGAGCGCGTCGGCCGTCGAGTCGAATTCGGCCTTGGTGAAGGGCACGAAGCCCCAGTTGCCGCTCCAGCCGTCGTTGAACAGTTCCTCCATCAGCGCGGTCTCGCCGGTCTTGAGCTTGCTCTTGTCGAGCGGGCGCAGCGTCAGCCGATCGCGCCATTCCTTGCGGCTGGTGATGCGCGGCTTTTCGTTGAGCAGGGTCTCTTCGATGGCGAAGCGATAGGAGAGGAGGTCCTTGGCCTTGCCATAGCCCAGCGCCTCCAGATGGCGCGAGAGATAGGGCGGATGCCAGGGCATGAAGATCATGGGCGTCGCTTCGAAGCCCTCGACCAGCAGGCCGCATTCGCCGTTGATCGTCGGCGAGAACGGGCCGTTGATCCGGGTCGCGCCCTTCGCCTTGAGCCAGGCCTCGGCGGCTTCGGTCAGCGCCCGCACGACCTCGGGGTCATCGATCGCGTCGAGCGCGCCGAATTGCGCGGGGCTCGCGCCGACGGGCGTGATCCCGGTCTTATAGACATGCGCCGAGATGCGGCCGACCCATTCGCCGTCGCGGCGGGCGAGGAATTTCTGATCCTCGACGAGCTTGTAATGCGGGTTGAGGAAATGCGCGAACAGCGTCCAGCGCTCGACGTCGAGCGGCGGGGCAAAGCCCGGCGCGCCCTTATAGAGAAGGCGCGGCAGCCTGCAAAAGGCTAGAAATTGCGAAAGCCCGGAAACTGGAACGATCTCGATTCGCGCCATGTCCCAAAGTCCTACTCTGCAAAGGGTCAGCGACAAAGCGTCAAGATGACGCGGCGGCGGGTAGCGTTTCGGTTTGAATTTTGAGACGAAGAACTTCAGGGACCCAGCAATGAGGGCGAGGCTTTTTGGGGCGTTTGTCCTCTTATCTGCGAGGCGGCCTCGTCCTTCGAAACGCCCGCTGCGCGGGCTCCTCAGGATGAGGCCTAAGTCTTTGTAAAAAAGTCTTTCATTGCAGGAGCCCCTCATGCTGAGGAGCGAGCGAAGCTTGCGTCTCGAAGCACGAGGGGCGTTATGCGCCGCTCGCCCACTTACAGCGGGGATGTAAATCTCATCACGACTCAACCGGGGCAAAATCAAACTGAGACACTGCCCGGCGGCGCGCGCCGGGATCAAGCCGCGGCGCCCGACATGGCGGCGGCGACGATGCGCTGCGCCTCTTCCGAGACGGGCGGGATCTCGCGCAGCGCCTGGATCACGCCGCGAATTTCGGCCTCTGTATGGTTGGCCGAGAAGAAGAAGCGCAGCCGCGGCCCGTCCTTGGGCACGCCGATGCGCACGACCGGCGGCACGTAATATCCCTTCTCCAGAAGGTGACGCGCGGCCCACATGGTTTCGAGATCGCTGTCGAAGAGAATCGGCACCACGCCGCGCCCGATGGCGGGCCCGGTGGAGAAGCCGTTTTCATGCGCGACCTGACGGAACAGCTCAGCGTTTTGGGCGAGCTTGTCGATGCGCCAGGTCTCTTCCTGCATGAGTGCGAGGGCGGTGCGCGCCGCGGTGAGGACGACCGGCGAAAAGCCGACGCTGTAGACGAAGCCCGGCAGGGTGAAGCGGAACCATTCGATCACCTCCTTCTTGGCGCAGACATAGCCGCCGCAGGAGGCGAGGCTCTTCGACAAGGTGCCGACGAGAAGATCGATTCGCTGCGGATCGACGCCCTGATGCTCGGCGAGGCCGCGGCCCGTCTCGCCGAGGACGCCGAGCGAATGCGCTTCGTCGACCATGAGCCAGATCTTGTATTTGTCCTTGATCGCATAGAGGCGCGGCAGGTCGGCGGTGTCGCCGTCCATGCTGTAGACGCCCTCGACCACGACGAGGACATTGCGATACTCCTCGCGATGCCGCGCCAGCAGATGCTCGAGATGATCCATGTCGTTGTGTCGGAACTTCACGACATGCGCCGGCGCGCCCTCGGCGCCGTAGACGATGCTGTTATGCGCGAGCTCGTCGATGAAGATGGCGTCGCGCTTGCCGTTCATCAGATAGGCGATGGTCGTGACATTGGCGAGGTAGCCGGAGACGAGCGCCAGCGCGCTCTCCATGCCGATGAATTTGGCGATCTCCGCCTCGAACTGCTTGTGCGTGGTGCGCTCGCCGCCGACGAGCCGCGACGCGAGCGCGCCAATGCCGAGATGGTCGACCTCCTGCTTCGCCGCCTCGCGGATGCGCGGATGGTTGGCGAGGCCGAGATAGTCGTAATTCGCGAAACTGACGAAATGAATCCCCTGGGCCTCGAAGTCCGCTTTCAGCTTGTCGATCTGGGCGAAGAACGGATTGTTGAATTCGAGGAGAGCGTTGCCGGCAAGGCGGAATCGCCGCGACGCGTAATCCGAGAGGCTTCTGTGTCTCGTCACTGAATTCGCAGTCCCTAATGGCCTGGCGCGCCGCGCGCACATGTTTCGCGAAGAATCAAAAGCGCCGCTGAAGGCGCCCTGGAGTGATCGCGTCCCTTATCACTCCGGGCCCCCGCGCGCCAGTGCGCCTGTGTTCCGGGGAGCCTGGCGTCGGGGAAACGGACGCCATGGCGGCGCCTATGGCGCTTTGGCGCGGCTTTCTCTATTGGCTTTCGCCATGGAGACAAGCCCGCATCGCCCCCACGCCGACCGCCAGACCGTCCCGCGGCTCAAGGTCGAGAATCTGGCCGTCGCCCGGGGGGGCCGGCCCGTGCTCTCGGGCGTGAATTTCTTGCTCTCGGGGGGCGAGGCGCTTGTCGTGACGGGCCGCAATGGCGTCGGCAAATCCACGCTTTTGCGGGCGATCGCCGGCCTGCTCCCGCATTCGGGCGGAACGGTCGCGCTCGAAGGGGCCGGGGAAGACCAGGAGCTCGCCCAGGCGACGCATTACCTCGCCCATGCCGATGGCATGAAGGCGGCGCTCACGGTGCGGGAGAACCTTGATTTCTGGGGGAATTATCTGGGGCGGGCGGAAGATCGCCGCAGCCGTCCGGTCGCCGAGGCGCTCGCCGCGGTCGGGCTCTCGCATGCGCTCGACGCGCCTTTCGGGGCGCTGTCCGCCGGGCAGAAGCGGCGCGCGGCGCTGGCGCGGCTGCTCGTCGCCTTCCGGCCGCTGTGGCTTCTCGACGAGCCGCTGACGGCGCTCGACCGCGGCTCGCGGGAAAAATTCGCAGCGGCCATGCGCGCGCATTGCGCGCTTGGCGGCCTGATCGTCGCGGCGACCCATGAGCCGCTCGGGCTCGAGGAGGCCGGCGAACTGGCGCTCGGGGCCCCACAGTGACGGCCCCGCTTTCCGCCCTTTTCCTGCGCGAATGGCGCATCGCGCGGCGCGTCGGCGGCTCGGGAGCGATGGGCGTCGTGTTTTTCCTCACGCTCGTCGTCATCGTGCCCTTCGCGGTGGGCCCGGACCCGAACCTGCTGTCGCGCATCGGCCCGGCGATCCTGTGGATCGCGGCGCTGCTCGCGAGCCTTCTGGCCTTCGACCGGCTGTTCCAGGCCGACGCCGAGGACGGCTCGCTCGACTTGCTGCATCTTTCCGACACGCCGCTCGAAGTCGCGGTGCTCATCAAATGCGCGGCCCATTGGGCGGCGACGGGCCTGCCGCTCATCATCGCCGCGCCCTTCCTCGGCCTCATGCTCCAGCAGGAGCCCATGGCGCTCGCCGGCGTCGTGGCGACGCTCTTCGTCGGCACGCCGGCGCTGACCCTCGTCGGCGCGATCGGCGCGGCGGCGACGGTCACGGTGCGCCGGGGCGGCCTGCTCATGGCGCTGCTGGTGCTGCCGCTGACAATCCCCGTGCTGATTTTCGGCGTCTCCGCGTCGGAGGCGGCGACGGGCGGCGCGGTTCCCTTCCTGTCGCCCTTTGCGATCCTCTGCGCGATCAGCCTCGCGGCGCTGGCGCTCTGTCCCTTCGCGGCCGCGGCGGCGCTGCGGAATTTGGGGGAATAGCCTCTCGTCGGCTAATCCCAAACCGGCGCGCGCTTTTCCAGAAACGCCGCAATCCCCTCGACGGCGTCGCCCGCCAGCATGTTGTCGACCATGACCGCGCTCGCGAGGTCATAGGCCTCGGCAAGCGGCTTCTCCCGCTGGGCGTAGAAGGCGCGCTTGCCATAACGAATGGCCGCCGGCGACTTCGCGGCGATGACGTCCGCCAGCGTCCGCGCCCCGGTGCGCGCGCCGTCGGGCGAGACGCGGTTCACGAGCCCGATGCGCAGCGCCTCCTCTGCGCCGATAGGGACGCCGGTGAGCAGCATCGCCATCGCCTGTTTCGGCGCGACGGCGCGGGAGAGGGCGACGGCGGGCGTCGCGCAGAACAGGCCGATGTCGACGCCCGGCGTGCAGAAGCGGGCGCGGGGGCCGGCGACGGCGAGATCGCAGCTCGCGACGAGCTGGCAGCCCGCGGCGGTCGCCATCTCGTCGACAGCCGCGATCACGGGCTGCGGCAGCGCGACGATCTGCTGCATCAAGGCGGAGCAGGCGCGCATTGTCTCGGCGAAGAAGGCGCGGCCGCGGTCGGGGTCGTTGCGCCGCGCCGTCAGCTCCTTCAGATCGTGCCCGGCGCAGAAGGCGGGCCCTTCGGCCGCAAGCAGCACGACGCGAACGTCAGGGTGCGACGAGATTTCATCCAGGCGTTTCGAGAGCGCGGCAAGCATCGCATGCGACAAAGCGTTGCGCGACCCAGGACTGTTTAGCGTGAGCGTCGCGACGCGGTCTCGTATCTCGATCAGGACGGGCTCGGTCGGCGGGATCATCGTTGGGCTCTTGAGACTGAAACGGCGGAGGAGGCCTTTTGGTCTCCTCCGCCGTCAAAGATCAATACAACCCGCCCGTTCCGGTGCCGACGCGCTGGTCGACGTCCTGCGTGTTGACCTGGCGCGGGCCGTCGCCGCCGCCGGAGTAGGAGTCGGGCGGAGCCGTTCCCGGCTTGAAGGGCCAGAGCTCGCCGCCGCTCGCGGTGCGCAGGCCCGAGCCCGGATTGACCGAGATCAACTTGATGCCCGGCGGCACGCGGAACGGCGTATCGGGCTTGTCCTTCAAGGCGACCGTCATGAAGTCGCGGAAGATCGGCGCGGCGAAGAGCGCGGCCTGGGCGTGGCTGCCCATGGAGCGCGGCCGGTCGTAGCCGATATAGACGCCAACGCAGAGATCCGGCGAAAAGCCGACGAACCAGAGGTCCTTCGCCTCGTTGGTCGTGCCGGTCTTGCCCGCGAGATGCTTGCCGACCGCCTTGATCGAGACGCCCGTGCCGCGCTGGATGACGTGCTCCATGATCGTCGTGATCTGATAGGCCGTGAGCGGGTCGAGCACCTGCTCGCGCTTGTCGATCAGCTTGGGTTCGTTCTGATTGTCCCATTTGTCCGCGTCGCAGCCCAGGCACTGGCGCTCGTCGTGGCGGTAGATGGTCTTACCCCAGCGGTCCTGCACGCGGTCGACTAGCGTGGGCTTGATGCGCTTGCCGCCATTGGCGAGCATCGAATAGCCGGTGACCATCTTGAGCAGCGTGGTCTCGCCCGCGCCGAGCGACAGCGAGAGATAGGGCCCCATCTCGTCATAGACGCCGAAACGCTTGGCGTATTCCGCGATGAGCGGCATGCCGACGTCCTTCGCCAGACGCACGGTCATCATGTTCTTGGAATGCGCGACGCCGTAGTCGAGCGGATGCGCGCCGGTTCCGTGGCCGCCTTCGAAGTTTTCCGGCGTCCAGTAGCTGCCGTCGGCCTGCTGGATCGAGATCGGCTCGTCGAGGATCGAGGACGAGGGCGTATAGCCATTGTCGAGCGCCGTGGCGTAGACGAAGGGCTTGAAGGAGGACCCCGGCTGGCGCAACGCCTGGGTGGCGCGATTGAACTCCGACTGGTCGAAGGAGAAGCCGCCGACCATGGAGAAGACGCGGCCCGTATAGGGGTCCATCGCCACCATCGCGCCGGAGATTTCGGGGATCTGACGCAGGCGGTAGCGGCCGGGACTGCCGACGAGCGGCTCCACATAGATGACGTCGCCGACGGCGAGCGCGCTCTTGGGGCTGCGCCCCGTCCAGCGCATGCCTTCGGCGGTGAGCATGCCCGTCTCGCGCTCGCGCGCGACCTCGCCCGAGGCCTCGCGGCCGGGCTGGAGGCCGATGCGGGCGCCCGCGTCATTCAGGTCGAGCACGACGGCGAGCCGCCAGGGCTTGATGTCGCCGAGCGAGGGAATGTTGGCGAGCGGCGCGCCCCAGTCGGACGAAACGTCGATATGGTTGATTGGACCGCGAAAGCCATGCGCCTCGTCGAAGCGCACCAGGCCGTCGGCCAGCGCCTTGCGGGTCCAGGCCTGCATCTTCGGGTCGAGCGTGGTGCGCACCGACAGGCCGCCCTCGTAGAGGCCCTTTTCCTTGTAACGGTCGAGCAGCTCGCGGCGCACTTCCTCGGCGAAATAACCGGCGACATAGGTGTTCGGCGACAGCGCCCGCGGGTTGACGCCGAGCGGCTCCGCCTTGGCCTTGGCCGCTTCCTCATGGGTCACGACGCCGTCCGCCTCCATGCGGTCGATGACGTAATTGCGGCGCTCGATCGCGCGGTCGCGACGCTGGAAGGGATGATAATTGTTCGGCCCCTTCGGCAGAGCGGCGAGATAGGCGGCTTCGGCCAGCGTCAGCTCGTTGACCGACTTGTTGAAGTAATTGAGCGCGGCGGCGGCGACGCCGTAATTCCCCAAGCCGAGATAAATCTCATTGAGATAGAGCTCGAGAATGCGCTCCTTCGAATAGGCCGCTTCGATGCGGAAGGAGATGATCGCCTCGCGGATCTTGCGCTCGATCGAGCGCTCGTTGCCGACGAGGAAGTTCTTGGCGACCTGCTGGGTGATCGTCGAGGCGCCCTGCACATGGCGGCCGCCTTCGAGCAGCACGCCCACGGCGCGCAGCACGCCTTCGGGATCGACGCCGGTGTGGGTGTAGAAATTCTTGTCTTCCGCCGAAATGAAGGCCTGCTTCACGAGCGGCGGGATCGCCGAACTCGGCAAAAACAGGCGGCGTTCGCGTGAATATTCGGCGAGGATCGAGCCGTCGCTCGCGTGCAGCCGCGTCGTCACCGGCGGCTCGTAGTTCTGCAATTGCGCGGTGTCGGGCAGATCCTTCGAATAATAATAGATCAACCCGGCGCCGGCGACGGCGACGATCAGGAAGACGATCGTGCCCGTCGCGAAGACAAAGCCTAGAAATCTTGCGAGAAGTCGCATGAAAATCTTCCTCTTTGGCGGCCGGCCGACCGCTCCGTTCGGCGCCTGCCTGTATATGGCGCCCGCCTGTCCCTTTTTCAGGGAGCTTGAGCCGGGCGCGCCACGAGGCGCATCCGCGCCGCTCTGGGCGCTTGTTTCTGACTGGCTCGCTTAATCCAACACGGCGAACGCCGTCCATCCCTGCCGCGCAGCCCTGCCTTAGCATTGCCCGCGTCCGTCGATCCAGTGGCTTCGGTCCCTCGCCGCAAGCCAGATTCGGGCCGCCGGGCAGAGCCCCCGCTCCGATCCGGCCGAATGCCCAATTGACCCGATTTTGTGTTTTATTGTGGGCGCGGCTTCTCGGGCGCGCGCGCCTCGCGGGAGCGGGCGGCGAAAAAGGCCTCAATCGCCTCGGCCGTCTTGCCGGCCGCCTGGTCGCGCCACTCGGGCGAGGTCAGCCGGGCGAGATCCTTCTCGCTCGACAGATAGCCGAGCTCCAGCAAGGCTGATGGAATATCGTAGGATTTCAGCACGACGAAGCCGGCGGAGCGCGCCGGATTTTTGTTGAGGCTGCCGGCCTCCTTCCAGCGGGCGATGAGCGCCTGCGCAAATTGCGCGCTGAAGGCGCGCGTCTCCCGCTGGGCGAGATCGACCAGAATGTCGCCGACCTGTTCGCTCGCCTGCGCGCTGTCGACGCCCGCCGCCTGATCCGCCAGATTTTCCTTCTCGGCGATTCGCGCCGCCTCCGCGTCCGAGGCCCTGGCGGAGACCGTATAGACCGTCGCGCCCTCGACATGGCCTTCCGCCAGCGTGTCGGCGTGGACCGAGAGGAAAAGCGCGGCGTTGTGGCGATGCGCGATGCGCACCCGCTCGTTGAGCGGGAGGAAGACGTCCTCCTCGCGGGTCATCACGGCCTTGATCCGCCCGCCCTGCTCGATCTTGGCCTTGAGGGCGCGGGCGAATTCGAGGACGATCGCCTTCTCCTGCTCGCCGTGCTTGCCGGTCGCGCCCATGTCCACCCCGCCGTGGCCGGGGTCGATCATCACCACAGGCTGGTCGGAGGGCGTCGGCGCGGCTTCCGCGACCGCGGCCGGCTCGGCCTTGGCGGCGACGGCGCTCTCGGCGACAGACGCGTTGAAGCTTGCCTCCGTCGTCGGGGCGAGGTCGATGACGAGGCGGCCCCCCTCGGCGCCCGCCTTCACGACCCGCGCGGGGGCGAGGAGGTCGACCACGACGCGGGCGCGTCCAGGCGCGAACTGCCCGTATCGATAGGATTTGATGAGCTTCGAACCAGCGGCCGAGCGGCCCTCCCTGGCGTCGATGCGAAACGCCACTTCGGGCAGATCGACGATGACGCGCGGCGGATTGGCCACGGGGCGCGCCTGCGCCTCGACCGCGCCGGTCATGTCGAAGACGAGACGGGAATGGTCGTGGGCCGTCTCGACGCGGCTCGAATAGGCCGTGACGGGCTGCGCCGGCTCAGCCGCCGCGGCGAGGCCGACGCCGGAGAACGCAGCAGCTCCCGCCGCCGCGCAGAGAAAGCGCTGGCCGGCCTTTCTCGAGCGGGGAGGCGGGTGCGTCATGGTC
This sequence comes from Methylocystis echinoides, assembly GCF_040687965.1. Lineage (NCBI taxonomy): Bacteria > Pseudomonadati > Pseudomonadota > Alphaproteobacteria > Hyphomicrobiales > Methylocystaceae > Methylocystis > Methylocystis echinoides. The sequence goes on along the minus strand of NZ_CP156084.1, from coordinate 1,025,803 downwards.
AGGGATCCTGCAAGAGATCGAGGCTCGCTCTCAATATAGGCGATTCTTCGAGCCTGTCCGTTAAGGCTTCGTTAACTTCCACAACCTTGCGCCGGCCTTGCCGAGCGGCCCATCGGCGGCGCTTGCGCGTTTCGCGGGCGCCCGCTATGAAGGAGCGGCGCTCCCTGGGAGTCCGCTGGCGTGCGCCATTACCGGCGCGCCTTGCAAGTCCGGCCAGCGGCTTTTCGGGATGGGCTGACGTTTCTGAAACGTCGCCAGCGGCCTTCAGGCCCAATGCGACGGATGCGCGCCGCCTTCAGGCGGTCGCGAAAGGTTTTTTGACGATCTCATGGCCAGGACCATGATAAGCGCAGCAGCGGAGGTTCGCCTCGCCCGGTTCGACCGCGCGATGCGTCTCTGCTCACGCCGCGCGCGTCCCGGTCCGTTCCCCGGCGCCTGCGCCGCGGGCGATGTTCCGGCTCGAGATCGTCATCTTGTCCGGCTCTGCGTCGAAACGTCGGGCCTGCGCCCGCGTGCGGCGTCAAGCCAAGCCTATCTCAACGCCGGTCCTCGCGCCGGCCAGAGCGCTACAGGCCGAAGGCCTTTCCCCTTTTCTCGCACAACAAGCGTTCGCGCCCTCGGGCCTCGCCGAAAAGCGGCCGCCGCGTCCCTGACTGGACCGCGGCGCCCTCCGCCGGCCGCCGCGCGCGCAGCGCCCCAAAGAGTCCCACATGGCAAACAAGATGCTGATCGACGCCTCCCACCCGGAGGAAACCCGGGTGGTGGTGCTGCGCGGTAACCGCGTTCAGGAATTCGACTTCGAGGCCGCCGACAAGAAACCGCTGCGCGGCAATATTTACCTGGCGAAGGTGACGCGGGTCGAGCCCTCGCTGCAGGCCGCCTTCGTCGATTACGGCGGCAACCGCCACGGCTTTCTGGCCTTCGCGGAAATCCACCCGGACTATTATCAGATCCCCGTCGCCGACCGTCAGGCGCTGCTGGAAGAAGAGAGCCGCGCCCATCGCCAGGACGAGGAAGAGGAGCAGCCGCATCGTCCGCACGGCCGTCGCCGCTCCCGCCGCCGTCAACCCGAGGCCGCCGAGAAGCGCGCCGGCGCCGATGAGACGCTGGTCAGCGAGGCCGTCGACGTCGAAGCGCTGATCGAGGCGGCCGGAGACGACCAGCCGGCCAGCGAGGAGACGGCCGCCGAATCCGTCGTCGCCGCCGCCGAGGACGAGCCGCGCCCGGAAGAGGCCGAGGCCCCGACCGACGTCGAGGTCGAGGCCGAGGCGGTCGAGGCCGTGGAAGCCGTCGGGATCATTGAGCCCGACGAAGGACATCACACCATTTCCGTCGATCCGGCGGGCTTCGGCTCCGTCGAGGAGGGCGCCGCCGAGGAGTTCGCCGAGGCGATCCCGGAGCCGGACCACGAATTGAAGGCGCGTCGCCAGGACGAGCGCGACGAGGAGCGCGAGCGCGCCCGCGACGAAGCTGAAGAGGCGGCCGACGAGGGCGAAGAATTGGCCAGCGCGGGCGAGGGGCTCGAGGCCCGCGCGCCGCGGGCGCCGGCTGACGAGGACCACGACGACGAGGAGCACGACGAGGAAGAACACGTCGAGCACATCGGCGGCGACGCCATGGACGAGGCCCCGTTCAGGGTCGTGCGTCCCCGCCGCCAGTACAAGATCCAGGAAGTCATCAAGCGCCGTCAGGTGCTGCTCGTTCAGGTCGTGAAGGAAGAGCGCGGCAATAAAGGCGCGGCGCTGACGACCTATCTGTCGCTCGCCGGCCGCTATTCGGTGCTGATGCCCAACACCGCGCGCGGCGGCGGCATCTCCCGCAAGATCACCGACGGCGCAGATCGCAAGCGCCTCAAGGAAATCGTTCACGACCTCGAAGTGCCCGAGGGGATGGGCGTCATCCTGCGCACCGCGGGCGCCACGCGCACAAAGGCCGAGGTCAAGCGCGACTTCGAATATCTGCTGCGGCTGTGGGAAAGCGTGCGCGAACTGACGCTGCGCTCCAGCGCGCCGACGCTCGTCTATGAGGAAGGCTCGCTGATCAAGCGCGCCATCCGCGACCTTTATGGCCGCGACGTCGAGGAGATCGTGGTCTCGGGCGACGAGGCCTATCGCGAGGCCAAGGACTTCATGCGCATGCTCATGCCGAGCCATGCCAAGAACGTGAAGCAGCACCGCGAGCCCTACCCGATCTTCGCCGAGGCGGGGGTCGAGGCGCAGCTCGACGCCATGTTCTCCAATCACGTCACGCTGAAATCCGGCGGCTATCTGGTGATCAACCAGACCGAGGCGCTCGTCGCGATCGACGTGAACTCGGGCCGGTCGACGCGCGAGCACAATATCGAGGACACGGCGCTGCGCACCAATCTCGAGGCGGCGGACGAAGTCGCCCGCCAGCTGCGCCTGCGCGACCTCGCCGGCCTGATCGTGGTCGATTTCATCGACATGGAGGAGAGCCGCAACAATCGCGCCGTCGAGCGCCGGCTCAAGGACGCGCTGAAAAACGACCGGGCCCGCATTCAGGTCGGCCGCATCTCGCATTTCGGCCTTCTCGAAATGTCGCGCCAGCGCATCCGCGCGGGCGTCGTCGAGGGGTCGACGGTTCCCTGTCCGCATTGCGCGGGCGCGGGACATGTCCGCTCCACCGCCTCGATCGCATTGCATGTGCTGCGCGTGCTGGAGGAGGCGCTGATCAAGAGCGCGGCGCATGACGTGACGCTGCGCACCCGCGGCGCGGTCGCGCTCTACATCCTCAACCAGAAGCGCGCGCATCTGCATTCGCTGGAGAGCCGCTTCGGCGTGCATATCACCGTCGCCGCCGACGATACTCTGACGGGCGCCAATTACCACGCGTTGGAGCGCGGCGAACTTGCGAGCGGGCCGCGCGTCCCGACCGCGCCCGCGCCGCTGCGCGTCGATTCGCTGCGCGCCGAACCGCTTGAGGAAGAGATCCTCGAAGAGGAGGCGCTGGCGGAGGAAGAGGCCGCCGCCGACGGAGCCGAGGAGGAGCGCGCCGAAGGGCGTCGCGATCGCCGCTTCGCGGGCGAAGAGGGCGAGGAGGGCGCGCCGCGCGGGCGGCGTCGCCGTCGTCGTCGCGGCCGCGGCGGCGCCAACGGCAGTGGCGAGGTTTTCGCGCCCGGCGCCGAGCAGCCGTCCGACGAGGGCCTCGCGCTGATGGCCGAGATCGAGGGCGCGCCGGCCCCGCGCGAGCCCCGCGAACCCCGCGAACCCCGCGTCGGGCGGGGGCGCGGTCCGGGCCGCTGGCGCCGGTCGGCGCCTCTGCCGGACGAGTTCCGCGATCCCTCCGCGCTCTTCCCGCTCGACGGGGGCGAGGCGGAAGCTTTCGTCTCGCCGCGGGAGGCGCATATGCCCGACTTCGCCCCCGCGCCGCAAATCGTGACGCCTGCGCTCGAGGCCGCGGCTCCCGAGGCCCCGGCCGCCGAAGCGCCGGCGACGGTCGCAACGGCGGCGACGCCCGCCGCGGCGGAGGCGGAAATCCCGCCTGCCGCCGAAGCCGTCGTCCCGGAGGCGGGCCCCGCTCCCGACGCCGCGCCGGCGGCCGCTGCGCCAGAAACGCCGGCCGAACAGCCGACGACCCCGCGCGAGCCGACCCAGGTCGTCATCACCGCGGCCGATCCGAAGACCCCGAAGAAGGGCGGATGGTGGCAGCGCGTCCGCGGGCCGTTCAACGAATAGGCCGGACGTTCACTGGAAACACGCGAAACCTCGAGATTCCCTCTCCCGCGAAGCGGGGGAGGGGCAGGGACTGGCTAAAGACGCGCCTGCGGCAGCCAGGCTGCGAGCCGCGCGACGCCTTCGGCGACTTCCGCTTCCGAACCGGCATAGGAGAAGCGCGCCTTTGTCGCGCCGCGCTGCGGATCGAAATCGAGGCCGGGGGTCGCCGCGACCCCCGCCTCCGCCAGCATCCGTCTGCAAAACGCCATCGAGTCGCCGGTGAAGGCGGACACATCGGCGTAGATGTAAAAGGCGCCGTCCGGCGGCGCGAAGCGGTCGAGGCCCATCTGCGGCAGCCGCGCCATGAGCAAGGCCCGATTGCGCGCATAGGCCGCGCGGTTCTCCTCCAGTTCGTCAGTAGCGTCGAAAACGGCGAGCGCCGCATGTTGCGAAATCGTCGGGGCGCAGATGGCGAGCGATTGCTGCAAGCGCTCGAGCGGCCGCATGAGTTCTTCGGGCGCGACGAGCCATCCGAGCCGCCAGCCGGTCATTGCGTAATATTTGGAGAAGGAATTGACGACAATGGCGCTTTTTGAAAAGCGCAGCGCCGTCTCGGCGGGGACCGCATATTCGAGCCCGTGGTAGATTTCATCTGAAATGAAGACGATCCCCGCCGCCTCGCAGTAGGCGCAGATACGGGCGAGCTCCCCGGCGTCGATCATGGCGCCCGTGGGGTTGGCCGGGCTCATCAGCAGCGCGCCGTCGAGCGGCTTTTCGCGATGCGCCGCCTCCAGTATGGCGGCCGTGGGCGCGAAACGGGTCGCTGCGTCGACCGGCAGCGGCGCGGCTTCTAGGCCGAGCGAGGAGAGAAGATTGGCGTAAGCAGGATAACCCGGCGCCGTGACGGCGATGCGCGCGCCGGGATCGAAGGCGGCGAGCAGCGTCAGCATGAAGGCGCCAGAAGAGCCGGTCGTCACGATCACCCGGTCGGGCGGGACCTCGACGCCGTAGCGCGTCTGGTAATGGCGCGCGATGCGCGCCCGAAGCGCCGCCTCGCCCATCGCCTCGCCATAGCCGAGCCGTCCGGAGGCGAGGGCCGCCTCGGCGGCGGCGCGCGCGAGCCGGGGAACCGGGGCCCCGGGTTCGCCAAGCTCCATATGGATGATGCGCCGGCCCGCGCGCTCCAGGCGCCGCGCGTCGCGCAACGTCTCCATCGCCATGAAGGGCGCGACGGCGGATCGGCGGGAGGGACGCAGGCGCGACATTTTTCAGCCTTTCGATTGCAGATGGCGGGATCGATAACGATTTGGCGCTAGCGAATGTCTCTAAGGCGCCGCGACTTCCAGCGCGAGTTTTCGCATCTCCCACAGAAAGGCGCTTGGGCATGAAGGCGCTTATGAAGGCATTTGGACATGTATGAATTGGGCGCCGCCGCATTGATCCAGCGGCTTGCCTATGCGCTGGCCATCGGGCTGCTCATCGGCCTCGAGCGCGGATGGGACGCGCGCGCCGAGCAGGAGGGCGAGCGCACCGCTGGCGTCCGCACCCATGGCCTCGCCGCACTGCTCGGCGGCGTCTGGGGCGCGGTGGCGCTGGAATTCTGGCATGACGCCGGGGTCGTCGCGCTGGGTCTCTCCTTCCTGCTCTTCGGCGCCGCCATGGCCGTCTTCCGCTATCGCGAGACGGAGCACGACAAGACGTTCGGCGCGACCTCAGTCGTCGCCATGATGCTCGCATATGCGCTCGGGGCCTTGGCGGTCGTCGGAAATGAGGTGGCGGCGGCGGCGGGCGCCGTGGCGACGACGATCCTGCTGGCGGCGAAGGGGCTGCTGCACGAATGGGTGCAAAAACTCACCTGGGAGGAGTTGCGCTCCGGGCTCGTGCTGCTGGTTATGAGCTTCATCCTGCTGCCCGTCCTGCCGAACCGCGCCATCGACCGCTGGGGCGCGGTCAATCCTCACGAATTGTGGCTCATGACAGTGCTGATCGCCGCCGTCTCCTTTAGTGGCTATGTGGCTGTGAAGATCGTCGGCTACCGGCGCGGGATCGCCGTCGCGGGCATGGCGGGCGGACTCGCCTCCTCGACGGCGACCACGGCGGCCATGGCGCGACTGGCGGCCGAGAATCCCAAAGACGTGGGCGTGCTGGCCGCCGGCGCCCTCTTCGCCAATGCGATCATGGGGCCGCGCGTCCTCGCCATTCTAAGCGTCGTCAATCCGGCCTTCGGCCTGCGTCTCGCGGCGCCGCTGATCGGCGTCGGCGTCGTGTATCTGCTGGCGGGCGGCTTTCTGATGTGGCGCGGCGCGGCGTCCGGCGAGCGCGAAGGCAATCCCGTGGCCGGCGCCAATCCGCTGGATTTGCCGGCGGTGCTGAAATTCGGCGCGCTGCTCGCCGCAGTGATGGTCCTTTCCAAGATTCTCACGACCTTCGCCGGCAGCTCCGGGGCCTATGCCCTGGCGCTGGTGTCCGGCGTCGCCGACGTCGACGCCATTTCGCTGTCGATGGCCCGGCACGGCGAGCAGGAGGTCGGCTGGACGGCGGCGGCGTTCACCGTTCTGCTCGCGGTGCTGAGCAATACCCTGTCAAAGGTGGCGATGGCCTGGGCCATGGGCGGGACGGCGATGGGGTTGCGGCTCCTCTTCGCTTCCATCCTGGCGCTCGGCGCCGGCGTGGGGGCGCTCGTTCTGATCCCGACGCCGCAAGGACTATAGCGCGCGTTCGTCGAGCGCCACGGCCTTGACGAGGGCGAAGGCCTCGGCGCCGCTCGTGAGATTCAATTCGTCGAGCGCGAGCCGCGTGACGGCGGCGACGAGCCTGTCGCCGCCGCTCAACTCCAGCGTGACGAAGGCGAGGGCGCCGTCGCCGGCCTCGATCCGGGCGATCCGCCCACGCAAAATCGTGCGCACGCTGGTGTCGGCCGGCGGAGATTTCGCCAGCGCGACATCCGTCGCGCGGATCGCGACGCGCGCCTCCCGGATGTCTGGAAGACGCGCGGTGACGAGGATCTCTCCGGCGGGATGGGCGAGGCGGGTGACGCCATAGGCCGCATCGACAGAAGCGACTCGCGCCGACAGCGTATTGACGAGGCCGAAACGCCCGCCCGCGATGAGCCGGCTCGCGCCCGGCAGAACGTCGAGCGGCGGACCCTGCGCAACGACACGGCCGCGATCCATGACGACGGCCTCGTCGGCGAGTCGGGCGATCTCCTCCGCGGAATGGGAGACGAGCACGATCGGCGTGTGGAACGCGTCACGCAGCCGTTCGATCAATCCCATGATTTCCTGCCGCCGCGCATGATCGAGGGCGGCCATGGGCTCGTCCATCAACAGGAGCCGCGGCGAGGCCAGTAGCGCGCGCGCGAGCCCGATGCGCTGACGCTCGCCGCCGGAGAGCGTCGCGGGGCGACGGTCGAGGAGATGGCTGACGCCGAGCGTCTCGACGATCGCGTCGAAGGGCGCGGTGCGCTCGGCGCGCGGCGTGAAGAAGCGCCCGAAAAGAATATTCGACCGGACGCTCAGATGCGGAAACAGCAGGGCGTCCTGAAACACGACGCCGACGCGCCGCTTCTCGGGCGCCAGAAAGACCCGATGCGCCGTGTCGACGAGCGTGACGCCGTCGACGACGATTCGCCCGGAGTCCGGCCGGGCGATTCCCGCGAGGAGATGGGCGAGCGTCGATTTGCCGGCCCCCGACGGGCCATGCAGCGCGAGCACGCGCGCGCGGCTTTCAAAGGCGCAGGCGAGTTCGAACTCTTGCCGGCGCAGGCGAACGTCGAGCGCGATCATTTCGAGGCGCCGAGCCGGGACTGAAGCGCTTCCGATGCGAGCAGCGCCGCGACGGCGATCGCCGCGGAGATGGCGGCGAGCCGCAGCGCCGAGGCGTCGCCGTCGGGCGCCTGCAGCAGCGCATAGATCGCGGCGGGGATGGTGCGCGTTTCGCCGGGAATGCTGGAGACGAAGGTGATCGTCGCGCCGAATTCGCCGAGCGCCTTGGCGAAGCCGAGAATGGCGCCGACGAGCACGCCATTGGCGGCGAGAGGGAAGTCGACGAGCGCGAAGCTCCACAGGCGGTTGGCGCCGAGCGAGCGGGCCGCCGACGACAGCCGCGGGTCGACGGCCTCGAAGGCCAGCCGCACCGGCCGCACCATGAGCGGAAAGCTCATCACGGCGGCGGCAAGCGCAGCGCCCGTCCAGCGGAAGGCGAAGACGAGCCCGAAATGGTCGGCGAGGAAGGCGCCGATGGGGCCTCGCCGTCCAAACAGCAGCAGCAAAGCGAAGCCGGTGACGACCGGCGGCAAGACGAGCGGCAGGTGAACCGCGGCGTTGAGCGCCGCCCGGCCAGGAAAACGCCAGCGGGCCAGCGCATAGCCAACCAGGACGGCGACGGGAAGAGAGGCCGCGACGGCGACGGTCGCGACCTTCACGCTAAGGGCGATGGCGACGAGATCTTCCGCCGTCAAATCGAGCAAGCTATCGCCATCCGCTTCGAGGGGCCTGTCTCAAGGCGCCGCTCGCAAGAAACATGTCAGACGGCGGCGGAGATCCATCGGCTCAGCTCGCCTTTCGGCGCGGCGCCGACCTTTTGCGCGGCGGCCTTGCCGTCCTTGAATAGAATCAGCGTCGGAATCGAGCGGATGCCGAGCTTGCTGGCGACCGCCGGGTTCTCGTCGATGTTGAGCTTGACGACCTTGACCTTGCCCTTCATCTCCGCCGCGATCTCCTCCAGCGCGGGGGCGATCATCCGGCAGGGGCCGCACCACTCGGCCCAGAAGTCGACGACGACGGGCTCGGCGGACTTCAGGACTTCCTGCTCGAAAGTGGCGTCGGTGATTTTCTGCGTGGACATGAGAGGTCTTTCGTTGCGGCCGGGGGTGGCGGGCCAATTGCGGGACAAAGGTCGAATTCGAAAGGGAACGTAGGAATGGGCGAAACCTGCGTCAAGCAGCGGCCGGAGCCGGGACAGAGCCTTGCGCCTATCGGTTGAGAGAGAAGTTCTATAATGCCCCCTCAAACACAAAGAGCGGGGACGGCCGGGCCGCACCCCACTCTTTGGCACCCTGTCCTTTAACCGGAATCCACGCTCGGTCTCGAAGTCTTTTGCGCTCCGATAACCGCTTGCATCGGCTCGTCTCTCGAACCAGTCGCAAGCTGCGTTTTCTCCGGCGTCCTCCCCGACTTGGACCGTTGCTGGGAATAGAAAGCTAAACGCTTTAAACGCTTAGGCTTACCCAACCAACTTGGCGAGGGGGACATTATGCCAAATCCAAAGGGCTGTCACCCGAAAAACGAGCAGTCTGGCGAATTTTCGAAAAGGGCGCCCCAGGATTGGGCAGCCCGTCGAGAGCCGTCTCGAAAGGGTACAAATCAAAGGGCGCGGCTCTTCGCCGCGCCCTATCGAAGCTCTTCTCGCCACGCTTCGTTACAGCGGAATGTTGTCGTGCTTCTTCCAGGGGTTCTCCAGCTCCTTGTGACGGAGCAGCGCCAGCGCGCGGGCGATTCGCCGACGTGTCGAATGCGGCATGATCACCTCGTCGATATAACCGCGCTCGGCCGCGACGAAAGGCGAGAGAAAGCGATCCTCATATTCCTTGGTGCGCTGCGCAATCTTCTCCGGATCGCCGAGATCGGCGCGGAAAATGATTTCGACCGCGCCCTTGGCGCCCATCACGGCGATCTGGGCGGTCGGCCAGGCGTAATTGACGTCGCCGCGCAGATGCTTCGACGACATCACGTCATAGGCGCCGCCAAAGGCCTTGCGCGTGATGACCGTCACTTTCGGAACTGTGGCTTCGGCATAGGCGAACAAAAGTTTGGCGCCATGCTTGATGAGGCCGCCATATTCCTGCGCGGTGCCCGGCAGGAAGCCGGGAACGTCGACGAACGTCACGATCGGAATATTGAAGCAGTCGCAGAAGCGCACGAATCGCGCCGCCTTCTTGGAGGCGTCGATGTCGAGCACGCCCGCGAGCACCATCGGCTGATTCGCGACGAAGCCGACCGTGCGCCCCTCGACGCGGCCGAAGCCGACGACGATGTTCTTGGCGTGCGCCTCCTGAATCTCGAAGAAATCGCCCTCGTCGACAACCTTCGAGATGAGCTCCTTGATGTCGTAGGGCTTGTTGGGATTGTCGGGAATGAGCGTGTCGAGCGACATGTCGAGCCGGTCGACGTCGTCGAAGCTCGGCCACTCCGGCGGCTCTTCGGTATTGGACGAGGGCAGAAAGTCGATGAGCCGGCGCATCTGCAGCAGCGCCTCGACGTCATTGTCATAGGCGCGGTCGGCGATGGAGCTCTTGGTCGTGTGCACCGAGGCGCCGCCGAGTTCTTCCGCCGTAACGGTTTCATTGGTGACGGTCTTCACCACATCGGGACCGGTCACGAACATATAGCTCGTGTCGCGCACCATGAAGATGAAGTCGGTCATGGACGGGGAATAGACGTCGCCGCCGGCGCAGGGGCCCATGATGACGGAGATCTGTGGAATGACTCCGGAGGCCATGACATTGCGCACGAACACTTCGCCGTAACCGCCGAGCGCCGCCACCCCCTCCTGGATGCGCGCGCCGCCGGCGTCGAAAATGCCGATGACCGGCGCGCGGTTTTTGAGCGCCATGTCCTGCAGCTTGATGATCTTCTGCGCATGGGTCTCGGAGAGCGAGCCGCCGAATACGGTGAAGTCCTTGGCGAAGACGAAGACCGCGCGGCCGTTGACGGTGCCCCAGCCGGTGACGACGCCGTCGCCCGAAGTTTTCTCGCCCTGGTCCATGCCGAAGTCCGTGCAGCGATGCGTCACGAACATGTCGAATTCTTCGAAGGAGCCCTGATCGAGCAGAAGCTCGATGCGTTCGCGCGCGGTGAGCTTGCCGCGCGCATGCTGCGCGTCGATGCGCTTGTGGCCGCCGCCGAGGCGCGCCGAAGCGCGGCGCTGTTCGAGCCCCTCGAGAATATGTTTCATGTCCAGCCCTGCTTCTTTTCTCTGCTTATTGCGCCGCGCGCCTTGTTTAGAGTTTGCGCGATCCGAGCCGCCAGCGCGCAATGTCCTTGCCGCTCAGCATGTAAAGCTGATCCGGCGAGGTGCGTTCGGCGAGATTGACCAGTTCCGGGGAGACGCCCATGTTGCTGGCGTAGCGCGCGAGCATGTCGCGCATCCCGCCGTCGTCATAATTGCGCTCCCTCACGAGCCCTTCCGAAAAATCGAAGCTCGTCGAATAATTGAACATGCGGTGAATGCCAACGCGGCTTTCCGGCGGAATCACCCGCCGCTTGCCGCCCATCAGCGCATAGACGCACGCCGAATAGCAGCGTCCCGAGACCAGCGCCATTGCATCGCCCGCCTGCGCGGCCGGGCGCGCCACCACGACCGCCATGCCCAGCCGGCGCAACGCCTGTCCGAACTCCATCGAGGCGACCACTTTGCCGCCCGGCGAGTCGAGCAGCAAAATGCCGTGCAGATTGCCGGAGCCGACATTCTCGCGGACGAAACTGACGAAGGCGTCCGGCGTCCCTTCCGCGATCTCGCCCTGCGCGGCGATCATTTGCGGGCAGCGCGCGCCGCAATTCTCTCCATTGACGCCGACGACCCGAAAACTCATCTCCTCGGCCCGCGCCGGGCCCGAGAACAGCCATGCCTGAGCCAGAAGGCTGAAAACGCATAGAGTCAGGGTCTTCAGTCTCGTCATGGTCGCGGGCGCCTCGTCTCTCCGGATGGACGTCAAGCCTAATTCCTCATCAGCGCGCGGCAAAGGACTTTCGCATGGCGCCCGCGAAAACTGGTGGGCGGTGAGAGGTTCGAACTCCCGACATTCTCGGTGTAAACGAGATGCTCTACCAGCTGAGCTAACCGCCCGCGCCAGCTTCGAAACAACGCAATCAAAGACGGGCTCGGCGTCGCCTTGCCTGTCGTCGCGCGCCCTCGCGGCCGCGGATTGCGCGCCTCAAGGCGGCGGCTGGGTTTTAAAGATGGCGCGCAGCCGTGGCAAGCGCCGAGCGCTTCAAACCGGAACGGCCGCCGGATTTCATCCGGCGGCCGTGCCCGTAAACTCACGGCAAGATTTTATTTGGTCTTGTTCAGCTCGGTCTTGAGCGCGGCGCCGGGCTTGAAACGGGCGCTCTTCGAGGCGGGAATGTCGATCTCGTCGCCGGTCGCCGGGTTGCGGCCTTTGCCGGCGGCGCGCTCCTTGACCGAAAAAGTGCCGAAGCCGACAAGGCGCACTTCATCGCCGCTCTTGAGCGCATTGGTGATGCCCTCGAGCACAGCGTCGACCGCCGCCGCCGCCGCCGCCTTGGACGTCTCCGTCTCCGCCGCGACGTGCTCGACCAGTTCCAATTTGTTCATGGCCTATTCCTTTTATTGACGCGCTGCGGGGCCGGCGATCAAACGCTTACAAGCGGCGGTCTCGAATCGTCGGCGCGCAACGACGGCGAGTGTTGGTGCCGAATTCTAGGAAAAGCAAGGGATTCGCCGGTCGGCCCTTCAAAAAACCCCGGAAAACCGCGGGAATCGCCGCGTGCACTGCGAAAAAGTCGCGAAAATATGGCGTTTCTGACAAAGTTGCCGCGACAGGGACACAAAAAAAGCCCCGTCCGGGGGGACGGGGCTCGCTATTCTCAGGCCGCCTGGCTCAGTGGGCGCGAACGCCGGCGTCGTCCTCCGCCAAGGCGGCGGTCCGCTTGGAGAGCGCCGCGGTGTCCTCCTCCCAGACGATGGGGGTCGGCTGGGAGATGAGGGCGTGCTGGAGCACTTCCTCCATGCGAGCCACCGGCACGATTTCCAGCCCGTTCTTCACGGCGTCCGGAATCTCGGCGAGGTCTTTGGCGTTCTCCTCGGGGATCAGCACCTTCTTGATGCCGCCGCGCAGCGCCGCCAGCAGCTTCTCCTTCAGGCCGCCGATCGGCAGCACCCGGCCGCGCAGCGTAATCTCGCCGGTCATGGCGATGTCCTTGCGCACCGGGATGCCCGTGATGATCGAGACGATGGCGGTCGCCATCGCCACGCCGGCCGAGGGCCCATCCTTCGGCGTCGCGCCCTCCGGCACGTGCACGTGGATGTCGCGGCGGTCGAAGAGCGGCGGCTCGACTCCAAAGTCCACCGCGCGCGAGCGCACATAGGACGCCGCCGCCGAGATCGACTCCTTCATCACGTCGCGCAGATTGCCCGTGACCGTCATCTTGCCCTTGCCGGGCATCATCACGCCTTCGATCGTCAGCAGCTCGCCGCCCACCTCGGTCCAGGCGAGCCCGGTGACGACGCCCACCTGATCCTCGAGCTCGGCCTGCCCGAAGCGGAACTTCGGCACGCCGAGATAATCGGCAATGTTCTCGGCCGTGACGACGATCTTCTCGGTCTTCTTGAGCAGGATTTCCTTGACCGCCTTGCGGGCGAGATTGGAAACCTCGCGCTCGAGATTGCGCACGCCGGCCTCGCGAGTGTAGCGGCGGATGAGCTCCAGGAGCCCGTCATCGGTCACCATCCATTCCTCGGGCGCGAGCCCGTGCTTGTGGACGGCGCTGGGCATCAGATGCTTGCGGGCGATCTCCAGCTTCTCGGCCTCGGTATAGCCGGCGATGCGGATGATCTCCATGCGGTCCATCAGCGGCGCCGGAATATTGAGCGTATTGGCCGTCGTCACGAACATCACATTCGACAGGTCATAGTCGACCTCGAGGTAATGGTCGTTGAAGGTCTGGTTCTGCTCGGGGTCCAGCACCTCCAGCAAAGCGGAGGAGGGGTCGCCGCGGAAGTCCATGCCCATCTTGTCGATCTCGTCGAGCAGGAAGAGCGGGTTCGAAGACTTCGCCTTGCGCATCGACTGGATGATCTTGCCGGGCATCGAGCCGATGTACGTGCGGCGGTGGCCGCGAATCTCGGCCTCGTCGCGCACGCCGCCGAGCGACATGCGGACGAATTCGCGTCCCGTCGCCTTGGCGATCGACTTGCCGAGCGAGGTCTTGCCAACGCCGGGCGGGCCGACGAGGCAGAGGATCGGGCCCGTGAGCTTATTGGCGCGGCTCTGCACGGCGAGATATTCGAGAATGCGCTCCTTGACCTTCTCCAGGCCGAAATGCTCGGCGTCGAGCACGTCCTGAGCCTGCTGGAGGTCGCGTTTCACCCGCGAGCGCTTGCCCCACGGGATCGACAGGATCCAGTCGAGGTAATTGCGCACGACGGTGGCTTCCGCCGACATCGGCGACATCTGGCGCAGCTTCTTGAATTCGGCGACCGCCTTATCGCGGGCTTCCTTCGAGAGCTTGGTGTTCTTGATGCGCTCCTCGAGCTCGGCGAGATCGTCCTTTCCGTCCTCGTCGCCGAGTTCCTTCTGGATCGCCTTCATCTGCTCGTTGAGATAGTACTCGCGCTGAGTCTTCTCCATCTGGCGCTTGACGCGCGTGCGGATGCGCTTCTCGACCTGCAGGACCGAGATTTCGCTTTCCATGAGCGACAAGCATTTCTCGAGCCGTCTGGCGACGTTAAGCGTCTCCAGCACGTCCTGCTTGTCGGGGATCTTGACGGAGAGATGGGAGGCGACCGTGTCGGCGAGCTTCGACGCGTCGTCGATCTGCGTCACCGCGCCGACAATCTCCGAGGAGACGCGCTTGTTGAGCTTCACGTAGCTTTCGAATTCCGAAACGACCGACCGACCGAGCGCCTCGACCTCGACTGGCGAGCCCGCGTCGTCGGCGAGCGCCTCGGCGTCCGCCTCATAGAAATCTTCGGCGCGCGAGTAATTGCGCACGGCGGCGCGGGCGACGCCCTCGACGAGCACCTTCACCGTGCCGTCTGGCAACTTGAGCAGCTGCAGAACGGAGGCGAGCGTGCCGATCGGATAGATGGCGTCCGTCGCCGGATCGTCGTCGCCGGCGTTCTTCTGCGTGGCGAGAAGGATCAGACGATCGCTCTTCGTCACTTCCTCGAGCGCGCGGATCGACTTCTCGCGCGCCACGAAGAGCGGCACGATCATATGGGGAAACACGACGATGTCGCGCAGAGGAAGGACGGGGTAGCTCTCGACGGCTCCCGGCGTAATGGCGTCGCGCTTTTCGTTACTCATCTTCGTGTCCTGCTTTCCTTTGCGCATCCCGCTTGGCGGCAACGCGAAAATGCGAGCGATCAGTATGCGTCCAGAACTAGCAAGACTTAGGCCGCAATCTTCGACCGGCGATCTCTAGTCAGACCCTGGCCGCCTGGACGCTCGCTCTTTCGTCCACGCGCCATCACTGAGGCAGCGGCGTTCAAGCCCAAACGGCCCCGTTAACGCAGGAAATGGGATACACGAACAACTGATTCAAGGATGGCCCTGGCGAGCCGGCCCCGGCGGGCGGGCCGCCCAGCCAGGCGGCGGCGCGCGCAGGTCAGGCGCTGGCGCCGCTTTTTTCGTTGCGCTCCGCGTAGATATACAGGGGACGCGCTTTTCCTTCAACGACTTCCGGGCCGATCACCACCTGCTCGACGCCCTCGAGGCCCGGCAGGTCGAACATGGTGTCGAGCAGGATGCCCTCCATGATGGAGCGCAGACCGCGGGCGCCGGTGTGGCGCTCGATGGCCTTGCGGGCGACGGCGGAGAGCGCGTCGTCCTGGAAGGTCAGCTCCACGTTCTCCATCTCGAAGAGGCGCTGATACTGCTTGACGAGAGCGTTCTTGGGCTCGGTGAGGATTTTCTTGAGCGCTTCCTCGTCGAGATCCTCGAGCGTCGCGATCACGGGCAGGCGGCCGACGAATTCAGGGATCAGGCCGAACTTCAGCAAATCCTCGGGCTGAACCTGACGGAAAATATCGCCGGTGCGACGCTCGTCCGGCGCCTGGACGGTGGCGCCGAAGCCGATCGAGGTCGAGCGGCCGCGCGCCGAGATGATTTTCTCGAGCCCGGCGAAGGCGCCGCCGCAGATGAAGAGGATGTTCGTCGTGTCGACCTGCAGGAACTCCTGCTGCGGATGCTTGCGTCCGCCCTGCGGCGGCACCGATGCGACGGTGCCTTCCATGATCTTGAGCAGCGCCTGCTGGACGCCCTCTCCCGACACGTCGCGGGTGATGGAAGGATTGTCGCTTTTGCGCGAGATTTTGTCGATTTCATCGACGTAGACAATGCCGCGCTGGGCGCGTTCGACATTGTAATCCGACGCCTGCAGCAGCTTCAGGATGATGTTCTCGACGTCCTCGCCGACGTAGCCGGCCTCGGTGAGGGTCGTCGCGTCGGCCATGGTGAAGGGCACGTCCAGAATGCGGGCAAGCGTCTGCGCCAGCATGGTCTTGCCGACGCCGGTCGGGCCGATCAGCAGAATGTTGGATTTCGCCAGCTCGACGTCGCCGTGCTTTGTGGCGTGGTTCAAGCGCTTGTAATGATTATGGACCGCGACCGAGAGGACGCGTTTCGCCTGCGCCTGGCCGATAACGTAATCGTCGAGAACCTTGCAGATCTCGCGCGGGGTCGGGATGCCGTCGCGCTGCTTGACCAGCGAGGATTTGTTCTCCTCGCGGATGATGTCCATGCACAGTTCGACGCATTCGTCGCAGATGAAGACCGTGGGGCCGGCGATCAGCTTGCGAACTTCGTGCTGGCTCTTGCCGCAAAACGAGCAGTAAAGCGTATTCTTGGAATCGCCGCCGCCGACTTTGCTCATGATTTTCTCCTGATGAATCAACCCGCCGGGCGAATCGATCCAAACATGTGATACCGGCTTGGGCCTAACAAAAGGTGGAAGCCGCCCCTCGATGGCCTCCCACCCCTGCCGGTCCTGACAAGGCGCCCCCGCCGGGCGCGCCCAAAACCCGCGCGGGCCGCTCGCTCCCCCGCGCAAGCGCCTAGTCTATTTTAGGCCTGCCCGAATTTGCAACCTTTCCGCAATTTCAGGCCGAGTGCAAGATCGGCGCCCGTTCGGCGCCGTCGCGACGCCAGATCCTCAGGTCAGAATTTTTCGGACCCGGTTGAGCCGCAGCCGGAAGGCGTCCGGCATGCCGCTGCCGAGCAATGGCCGCAAATACATCCTGAAAGCGTCCGTGACGTCGGTGCCGCAAGGGGTGATGAATTCGTCCGGCATCACTTTTGTTTTTGCGGCGATTTGTTCAAGAGGGGTCAGCTGATAGTCGACTGAATAAAAGCCCGTGCGATGGATCGTGACCGAGCCGTCGCAATCTCCCCACAGGGCGTATTGGACGGCCTTCTCCCCGACCTCGCGCGCCTCGCGCTGGTCCACGTCGGAGACGCAGCCGACAAAGCTGCGCTGAACATAGCCGAAAGTGTCGGCCCGCACGCGCTTGAAGCCGAGCTTGTCCTTGACGAGCTGGGTCAGTTCATCGGCCAGCGCGCCGCCGCCGAGGTGGACGTTGCCATGCGCGTCGCGCTCGACCTGCTGGGCGAGTTTTTCGGCGATCGGCACATGGTTCTCGTCGCTGATTCCTTCCGAGACGGCCACCACGCAGCGGCCGTATCTCTCCATGGTCGCCTTCACGTCGGCGAGGAACTTCTCCACGGAGAAGGCGCGCTCCGGCAAATAGATGAGATGGGGACCATCGTCGGGAAACTTCTTGCCGAGCGCCGAGGCGGCGGTGAGGAAGCCGGCGTGGCGGCCCATCACGACGGCGATATAGACGCCCGGCAGCGCCCAATTGTCGAGATTGGCCCCGGCAAAGGCCTGCGCCACCCAGCGCGCAGCCGAAGGGAAGCCCGGCGTGTGGTCATTGACCATCAGATCATTGTCGATGGTCTTGGGGATGTGGATGGCGCGCAGCGGATAGCCGGCGTTTCTGGCTTCCTCCGAGACGATGCGGACCGTGTCCGAGGAGTCGTTGCCGCCGATGTAGAAGAAGCAGCCGACGCCATGCGCGCGCAGCACCTTGAAGATTTCCTGACAATACTTCAGGTCGGGCTTGTCGCGCGTGGAGCCGAGCGCGGACGAAGGCGTGCAGGCGACGAGCTCCAGATTATGGGTGGTCTCCTGGGTGAGATCGACGAAATCCTCGTTGACGATCCCGCGCACGCCGTGAAAGGCGCCATAGACGCGCTCGACCTCGCGGAACTTGCGCGATTCGAGCACGGCGCCGACGAGCGACTGATTGATGACGGCGGTGGGTCCGCCGCCCTGTGCGACGACGACTTTGGAAAAATCGATTGACACGCGAAGCTCCTGTCGAGACGCCGGTTTCTATGGCCACGCCGGCGGCGGTCGCGAGGCCCAGCGGAACGCTCGCCGCGCGCTTCTTATTACCAAATGGACGCCATTTCCACGAGAAACAGGGGAAGAAGCCGAGCGGCTAAACGAGCGGCTTGAGCGCGCGCCCGAGCTTGATCACCCGGCGCATTTCGCGTCTGGTGAAATCCGCGAGAGTGAGCGCCACGGCCGCGCGCCCGTTGGAGACGGCCATGCGCCATTCGGCCCGGTCGGTCCTCTCGACCCAGCCCCGCGCTTGCAGGGCGGCGAGCTTGCGCCGCACCGTTTCGCGCGGCATGCCGGTCTGGGCGGCGATCCGGCTCGCGGACAGCGATCGCCGCTCCGACCCGGTTGAGGTCTGGCTGTCGCCTTCGGCCACGCGATCGCGCAAGTAACGCTGCGCGACGATGGTGAAGACGAGCATCTCATGCAGGTCCCCGTCGAAGACCGCGCAGCAATCGGACAAATGCGCAGCCATGAAGTCGACGAAATGGAGGTGGAAGACCGCCCAATGCGACCGCATGATGCGATCGACAATGGTGTCCATGTCCTCCGCAACGACATGATCGTCCATCCGCACGCCCTCGAGTCTCGGTGGCTTCGCCACGCCGACGCCGGGCGTCAAGTATAGGGCGCCCGGTTGTTGGGAGCCTAGCAGACCCCATCGCTTCGGGCTGTGCGCTGACGCACGGCGGTTCGAGTGGCGGGGAGCGGGCAAGCGCATGCGCAGACGATCGCGCGGAGCCGCTCGCCTCGCCCGGAAGCTTCGCTCTCGCTAAACGAGCTGGCCGTGGCAGTGCTTGTATTTCTTGCCCGAGCCGCAGGGGCAGGGCTCGTTGCGGCCCACCTTGCCCCAACTCGTGGGGTCGGCGGGATCGCGCACGGGCGCCGGCGCGAGCGCCTGGGACGAAAAGTCCACGCTGGCGAGACGCGCGTTCAAGTCCTCGAGCGCCGTCTGTTCGGCGCTGAAGCCGGCCGACAGCGCCACCGGGCTGGGATGCGACATTTCCATCGGCGGGAGCTCCGGGGGCGCCGACGGCGGCGCCTCGAAGCTCACTTCGACGCGCATGAGCTGCGCCGTGACCTGCTCGTCCCAATGGGACATCAGGCCGCGGAACAGGTCCAGCGCCTCGGATTTATATTCGTTCAGCGGGTCGCGCTGCGCCATGCCGCGCCAGCCGATGACCTGACGCAGATGGTCGAGCGCCACGAGATGCTCGCGCCACAGCGTGTCGAGCGACTGCAGCACCACCTGCTTTTCGATCATGCGCATCAGCGGCGCCGTGTTCCGCTCCACGCGTTCGGCGTAGGCCGTGTCGGCGGCTTCGAGCAGGCGCTCCTTGAGTTCCTCGTCGGCGATGCCCTCTTCCTTCGCCCAGTCGGCGACGGGGGCGTCGAGAGCGAGCTTTGCGCTGACGTCCTCGGCAAGGCCCGCGACGTCCCATGACTCGGCGTAGGCGTCGTGGGGAATGTGGCGGGAGACGAGATTCTCGACCACCTCGGCGCGCATGTCGGCGACCTGCTCCTCGACGCTCTCCTCGGCCATGATCTCGCGCCGGCGCTCGAAGATGACCTTGCGCTGGTCGTTCATGACATTGTCGAACTTGAGGATGTTCTTGCGGATGTCGAAGTTGCGCGCCTCGACCTTGTGCTGCGCCTTTTCGATCGCCTTGTTGATCCAGGGATGGACGATGGCTTCGCCCTCCTGCAGCCCGAGCTTCACGAGCATGGAGTCCATGCGCTCGGAGCCAAAGATGCGCATCAGATCGTCCTGCAGCGACAGGAAGAACTTGGAGCGCCCGGGGTCGCCCTGGCGGCCCGAGCGGCCGCGCAGCTGATTGTCGATGCGGCGGCTCTCATGGCGCTCGGTGCCGATGATGTAGAGGCCGCCCGAAGCGAGCGCCTTCTCCTTGAACTTGGCGATTTCCTCGCGGATTTCCGCTTCCTTGGCCTCGCGCGCGGCGCCCTCGAGCCCGGCGCATTCCTGCGCCACGCGCATCTCGACATTGCCGCCGAGCTGAATGTCGGTGCCGCGGCCGGCCATGTTGGTGGCGATGGTGACTGCGCCCGGCACGCCCGCTTCCGCGACGATATAGGCCTCCTGCTCGTGGAAGCGCGCGTTGAGCACGGCGAACATCTTCGACGGCTCGCCCGAGCGCGCCGCGGCGTAAAGCTCCGACAATCCTTTGGGATCGGCGAAGTCGATCATCTTGTAGCCCTGCGAGACCAGGAATTCGGCGAGCTGCTCGGATTTCTCGATCGAGGTCGTGCCGACGAGGAGCGGCTGCATCCTGGAGCTTGCGTCCTTGACCTCTTCGAGGATGGCGTGCAGCTTTTCCTTCGCCGTGCGGTAAACCTCGTCGTCGTCGTCGCGGCGCTGAACCGGGCGGTTCGTCGGGATTTCGACGACGTCGAGCTTGTAGATTTCGGCGAATTCATTCGCCTCGGTCGCGGCGGTGCCGGTCATGCCGGCGAGCTTGTCGTAGAGGCGGAAATAATTCTGGAAGGTGATCGACGCGAGGGTGACGTTTTCGGGCTGAACCTGGACGCGCTCCTTGGCCTCCAGCGCCTGATGCAGCCCTTCCGAATAGCGCCGGCCCGGCATCATGCGGCCGGTGAATTCGTCGATGATCACCACCTCGCCCTTGCGGACGATATAATCCTTGTCCTTCTGGAAGAGCTTATGGGCGCGCAGCGCCTGGTTGACGTGGTGGACGAGCGTGACGTTATGGGCCTCGTAGAGCGCGCCCTCGGTCAGCGCGCCGACCTCGACGAGCAGCTCCTCCATATGCTCGTTGCCGGCGTCGGTGAGGTGAATCGTGCGCTGCTTCTCGTCGAGCTCGTAATCGTCTTTCGAGAGCTTGGGGATGAGCTTGTCGATCGTATTGTAGAGGTCGGACTTGTCGTCGATCGCGCCCGAAATGATGAGCGGCGTGCGGGCCTCGTCGATCAGGATCGAGTCCACCTCGTCGACGATCGCGAAGTTGTGCCCGCGCTGAACCATTTGCGCGAACTCATATTTCATATTGTCGCGCAGATAGTCGAAACCGAATTCATTGTTGGTGCCGTAGGTGATGTCGCTCGCGTAAGCGGCGGCGCGGCCTTCGTCGGAGAGATCGTGCACCACGCAGCCGACGCTCATGCCGAGGAAGCGGTAGATCTGACCCATCCATTCGCTGTCGCGCTTGGCGAGATAGTCGTTGACGGTAACGACGTGGACGCCCTTGCCGGCGAGCGCGTTGAGATAGACGGCGAGCGTGGCGACGAGGGTCTTGCCTTCGCCGGTGCGCATCTCTGCGATGGCTCCCTCGTGCAGCACCATGCCGCCGATGAGCTGCACGTCGAAATGGCGCTGGCCGAGCGTGCGCTTGGCGGCCTCGCGGACGGTCGCGAAGGCCGGGACGAGGAGCTCGTCGAGGGTCTTTCCGGCGGCGAGCTGCTCGCGGAATGCGACGGTGCGCGCGCGCAGCTCGTCGTCGGTCAGGGCCTCGAGTTGAGGCTCGAGCGCATTGATCGCCTTGACGTTCGGCGCATAGGTCTTGAGGCGGCGGTCGTTTGCCGTGCCGAAAATCTTCTTGGCGAGGGCGCCGAGCATTCCCGCGAACCTTTCTAAGATGGCGCGCCGCCATCAGCCTGCGCCAATCCGGGCGGCCGCGGCGGAGCGTCCTAATTCTTTGGAAAATCAACCACTTGCGACAGCGCCCGGGAGTCCGGGCGTCAAGGCCGGCGCGGCATTTCCGCCGGACAGATAAGGGGAGGGGCAACCCTTGTCAATGTAAGGCGTTCCGGGCCGCAGAGCCTTCTCGGGCCGGAGCCGGCGAAGGCGCTCGGCTCCAAGCGACATTCCCACTGTGAGACGATTCGCCGCGGAAGGCCGGTCCCGCGGCTCGCTTGACCGTGCGGCGGCCCCTCTCTAGCCTCCGTTCTGGAACCAAAGGCGGCGGCGGTGGATCCATTTTCGGGACGTGGCGAATTTGCGCGCATGTTGGCGGCGATTGTCGCCGGCCTGCTGCTGCTGCAAGTCGCATTCGTGGGGGCGCCGGCGCTGGCGGGCGACGCGGGCGTCATCTGCTCGACGCCGGAAGCGTCCGGCGGCAAAGGCGAGCCCGCGGCTCCCCATCGGCGTCATACGCTTTGCTGCGTCCTGCATTGCGGGGCCATCGGCGCCCCGCCGCCACATCCGCAAGTCTCGCTGATTGCTCCTGCCGAGCCCTCGACCGCGCTCGCGTCGCCGGCGTCGAACGCGGCGCCCGCCCCTCGCTTGGAGCCCAAAGGCGCGCCACAGTCTCCACGCGCGCCGCCTTTTCCCGCGCAGTCCAGTCCTGCCTGAACGTCGTCGCCGGTAGGGGCTTGCACGCCTCGACGCAGGGACGCAACGGTCATCGTCCAGGCGACGCTGACCGAACCGCAGGAAATCCAGACGCCAGCCAACGCTGAGGCGACGCGGACTTGTCGCGCCTCGCGTCCGGCGCGCGCCGCGCGGAGAATTTCCTCTGCGCTCGCGGCATCAAACTTTTTGGAGACAAATCATGCCCATCGCCAAGACCGACTCAGCCGGCGCCGCGCAGCGCGCCGCGCGAGTCGTCGATACGAAACCCGTCGTGTTCGGGACCATCGCGCTTATGCTCGTCGTGGCGCTTCTTCGCCTCTATGAGCAGCTCTTCGGGTGGAGCGCCGGGCTCGATTCGTTTTCGCCGGAGTTTCAGCTCTATTGGACCAATCTGCTCGAGGCGGCTGTTTTTCTCTCGGTTGCGACGCCCATGGCGCTCGTCGGCTATCTTTGGCGGACGCGCGACAGAAAGCTCGAGAAACTCTCGACGGCGCTCGAGCTTCGACGACTCCTCTACCTCGTCCAATGGCTGGTGATTTTCTCGCTCGCGCTGTTTTGGGGGCTGAGCTTTTTTTCCGAGCAGACGGCGGTGTGGCACATGACCGCGGTGCGGGACACTGATTTCACGCCGAGCAACATCGTCACCTTCTATATCTCTTATCCGCTGTTCGCCGCCCTCGGGCTGGGAGCCTTCTTCTATGCGAAGACCCGCCTGCCGTTTTTCGCCAAAGGCTATTCGCTCGCCTTCCTCATCCTGGTCGTCGGCGTCTTCATGACGATTCCGAACGTGGGCTTCAATGAGTGGGGCCATACGTCATGGTCCATGGACGAGGGTTTCGCCGGTCCGCTGCATTGGGGTTTCGTCTTCTTCGGATGGATGTCCCTCGCAGTCTTCGGCGTGACGCTTCAAATCCTCGCTCGCATGCGAGCCCTGCTTGGCTCTGAGGTCATCGAAGAATTACGCCGACGCTGATCGGCAAGGTGCGCAAGAACCCCGCGCACATTGCCGGGGCCGGCGCCAGCGGTCAGCGCGGCGCCGGCCTTTCCCATCGCGCGCGTCATGCGCGCCCTCGAGCTTCGCGCGGCCTGGACTCCTCATAACCGCGCGGGGACTCCCTCCTCCAACTTGCCCCGCCTGTTTCGACAGGCGGGGTCTTTGTTCGACGCGCGGACGAGCCCCAGGCAGAAGCGGGCGGCTAGGGAGCCTCGGTGATGGCCCGGAAGGGCTTGGGCATCCGCTCGCTCTTCAGGAGCCGCGAGAAAATCTGCAGGCCGCCCGGCTCATTGCCATTGGGATGCACGAGCACAATCGAGCCCGCCCGCGGCGGGGGCCCGAGCGCAAGCCAACTGTCGGCTCCGAGCGCAACGAGATGGCGCTCCGAGACCTTCTCCAGCAGGGTCCGGTCCGAAACGAGGCCCGGGAAGCGGAAGAAGACGGAAGGGCTTTCGCCATGGGCGATGAGCAGCTTCTCGGTTTCGAAAATCTCGGCGTCGAGGTCGACGCCGGGCCGCAGAAGATAGTTCTGCCCGTTCTTGAGCCCGGGGACGTAAGGGTGGGTGTAGGAGTGGTTGGCCCAGACAATGTCGAGCGCCCCCGAGCGGCGCTTTTCCTGAAGCCAGGCGAAATCGGCGGCGTGATGGGCGATCCAGCCGCCGGAGACGGCGAGAGTCAGGGGCGTCCCTGGCCCTTGCGCCGCAACCTCCTCGATGAAGGCCCGGTCGAGCGGCTTCTGGCTCGGGCAGAGGTCGCCCGTGACATAGGCCCCCTCGCCCTTGCCGTGGATCAGCCCGGCGTTGACGAGCGCCGGCGGTCGGTCGGGATCGGCGGGCGGGCGCACGGCCTTGATGAAGCGCGTTTCCGCCTGTTCGGCGTCGGTCGTCGCGGCGCAGCGCCAGCAGGCGGCGCGTTCGAGCGACGTCTCGAGGCTTTGCGGATCGACCGTCAGCAGCAGGTCGTCGCCGTCGACCGCCATGCGGCGGGTCGCAAGGCGCATCTCATGACCCCGGGCGCAGCTTTCGAAGACCGGCGTATAACCATTCACCCGCGCCCCTGTCGCGTCGGCGACGGGCGCGACGACCGCCGGCCCGCAATTCTCCTCCGCGCGCGCCATTGCGGCGCTCGCGAGCCATGCGCAAAATAGAAGAAGGACGGGCCTCGGTTTCACAGGCGGAATGTTTAGCAGAAACGCAGCCATGGAAAAGCCAAGCCTCGAGGTGGAAGCGGTCGAATGCGCCGAACTCGCCGCCCGCCTGGGGGCGGAGATGGCTGCGCGCTATGGTCCGCGCGAGGAGACGCCGCTCTCCGTCGTCCTGCACGACGGCGGCGGCGCGCTCGTCGCCGGGCTCGATGGCGCCACCCATTGGCGCTGGCTTTATATCAGGCGCCTGTGGGTCGCGCCGTCCCGTCGCGGCGAGGGGCTCGGGGCGCGGTTGATCGAGACGGCGGAACGCGCCGCCCGCGACCGCGGGGCCATCGGCGCCTATATCGACACTTTCGACGGGCGCGTCGCGGCTTTCTATATGCGTCAGGGCTTTTCGCGGGTCGGAGAGATCGCGGATTTTCCGCTCGGCGGGCGGCGCATTTTCTTGAGCAAGCGGCTCACGCCGGAGGCGGCGGGCGACGCCCCCTCCCTGGCCCCGCCCGGCTGAAGCGGGAGAGCGCGGCCGCGAGGGTCGGAAGGGGAAGAACGCGACATGACCGAGACAGTCTCCGCCATGGTCCTGCGACGCCCGGGGACGCCGCTCGTGCGGGAGGAGCGCGCGCGTCCAACCGCGGGCCCCGGCGAAGTCTTGCTGCGCGTCGAGGCCTGCGGCGTCTGTCGCACGGATCTTCATGTCGTCGACGGCGAATTGACGCAGCCAAAGCTCCCGATCATTCCCGGCCACGAGATTGTCGGGCGGGTCGCGGCGGTCGGGCCGGGCGTTACGGGCTTCGCGCTCGGAAGTCGCGTCGGCGTGCCCTGGCTGGGGCGCGCCTGCGGCCATTGCCCCTATTGCGCCAGCGCGCGCGAAAACCTCTGCGACGATCCCCTTTTCACCGGCTATACGCGCGACGGCGGCTACGCCACGCATACCGTCGCCGACGCGTCCTTCAGTTTCCCGCTGCCGGAGGGCGTTGAGCCCGCGACCCTGGCGCCGCTGCTCTGCGCCGGCCTCATCGGCTGGCGCACGCTCAAAATGGCGGGGCCGGCGCAGGCGATCGGCGTCTATGGCTTCGGGGCGGCGGCGCATATCATCGCGCAGGTTGCGATCCTTCAGGGCAGGCGCGTGCACGCTTTCGTGCGGCCGGGCGACGCCGCCGCGGCGGCCTTCGCCTTGTCGCTCGGCGCGGCGAGCGCGCAAGGCTCAGACGCGCCCGCGCCGGAACCGCTCGACGCCGCGCTGATCTTCGCGCCGGTCGGCGCGCTCGTCCCGCAAGCGCTCGCGGCCGTGAAGAAGGGCGGCGCGGTCGTTTGCGGCGGCATCCATATGAGCGACATACCGAGCTTTCCTTACGCGCTGCTCTGGGAGGAGCGGCGGTTGCTCTCCGTCGCCAATCTCACCCGGGAAGACGCGCGCGAATTTCTCGCTTTGGCGCCGACGCTGCCGTTGAAGATGCACGCGACGCCCTATGCTTTGGCGCAGGCCAACGAGGCCCTGAGCGATCTGCGAGACGGGCGCCTGCAGGGCGCGGCGGTGCTCGTGCCCTGAGACGTCACCGCTCCCCTCGCCAAGCGGGCAGAACGTCCCGAAGTTGCCCCACGATCGCGGAAAGCTCACGCGCCGCGTCGATCGTTTCCCACGCGATCGCGCCCGTCTCCTTCTTCATCTGCGCCGCCAGCACCTCCGCCGTCGCGTCTGAGACGTCGTCGACGCGGCGCTCGACGCGCGCCCGTCGCTGCGCCAGATCGACGTCGAGCCAGAAGCCGAAGAAGGGAACGCCGGCCGTTGCGGCCGCCGTCTCGATCGCCGCGCGGTCCTGCGGCCGGTCGAAGACCGCCTCGACAATGACCGGCCAGCCGGCCCTCGCGACGCGGGCGGCGGCGGCGAACATTTCCTCATAAACCCGCTTAGAGACTTCGCTTGTGTAAGCTTGCGGCGGCAGCCGGTCGGCAGGCGCGGCGTTGAAGAGCCGCTTGCGAATCCTGTCGCTGTTCAAAATTCGCGCGGCCGGCGCCGGCGCCAAGCGAGGGGCGAGCGCCGCCGCGATGCTGGACTTGCCCGAGCCGCTGAAGCCGCCGATCGCGACTATGGCCCCCTCGCTGCGGCGGAGCACGGCGCGGGAGAGGTGGAAGAAGGCGCGCGCCGTCTCAGCATGACCCTGCGACGCCTCGACATGCGCGCGGATCGTCGCGCGCAGCGCCATGAAGAAGGGCAGGAGCGGCAACCCGTCGGCTTCGCTTTCGCGCCGCGCGTCCAGATAGCGGTTAAAGGCGACATTGGCGAGCGCGGGCAGGCCCACGCGCCAGAGATCCATCAGCAGAAAGGCGATGTCGTAAAGGACGTCGATCGTCGAAATCTCGTCCGAGAACTCGATGCAGTCGAAGGGCGTCGGTTCGTTCTCGAACAGACAGATGTTGCGCAAATTCAGATCGCCGTGGCAGGGCCGGACACGGCCCTGGGCGCGGCGCGCGTCGATGCGCCCGGCCTGCGCGGCGAGCGCGTCGCGCAAGGCTGCAAGATGCGCGTCGGTTTCCGCCGTGTCGGCGGCAGGGGCCCGCCCCAGGCTTTCCGCCATGCTGTCGACGATGCGCCGCATCGCGTCCGCGCCGCCATGGACCGTGTCCGGCGCCGCCTCGTCATGCGATCCCGCCACGCGTCGCGCCAGCGTCTCGATCATCTCGCCGGTGAGGCGGCCCGTGCGCGCCATATCTTCGAAGAGCGCGTCATCGGCGAAGCGGCGCATCTCCACGACCGCGTCGATAAATTCCCCGGCGCCGTCGAGCGCCAGCGCGCCGTCGGGCTCGCGCGTGACGCGCCGCACGCCGAGATAGAGCCCGGCCGAAAAGCGCTGGTTGAACGCCACCTCCCGCGCGCACATCTCGAGGCGCAGGGCGCGCGTCGAAAAATCCAGGTAGGGCAGACGCACGGCGCGCTTGAGTTTGTAGACGCGGTCGGCGCCCAGCAGGACGATTGAAATATGCGTCACGATCCGCCGCGGCGCGCCGAGCGTCTTTGAGAGGAAATCGACGATTTCCTGCTGGGGATCTCGGTCAGTCATCGCTGAATTGCTCGAAAAAGGCGGTCTTGGCGAAATGCGCGAGGATGGCGTAGCCGAGCAAGAAGAGACCGATCGCCGGCCAATAAGACCAGGGCAGGGGCGTAAAGCCAAAGATTGCGGCCAGAGGCGAATAGGGAAGGCTCGCGCCAATCAGGCAGACGACGATCGTCGTGAGCAGCAGCGCATTGCTCGCCCGGCTCTCGATGAACGGGATCTTGCGCGTGCGGATGATGTGAATGATGAGCGTCTGGGTGAAGAGCGATTCGACAAACCAGCCGGTTTGAAAGAGCTGGGGCTTTTCCCACGCGTTGAAAGCGACGAGCATCAGGATGAAGGTCGCATAGTCGAAGATCGAACTCACCGGCCCGAGATAGAGCATGAATTTGGCGATGCCGCCAATGTCCCATTTTCGCGGGCGCGCCAGAAATTCCTCGTCGACGTTATCGGTCGGGATGGCCGTCTGGGAGAAATCGTAAAGCAGGCTATTCGTCAGAATCTGGATCGGCGTCATCGGCAGGAAGGGCAGGAAGACGCTCGCGCCGAGCACGCTGAACATATTGCCGAAATTCGAGCTTGCGCCCATGCGCACATATTTGAGGATATTGGCGAAGACCTTGCGGCCCTCGAGCACGCCGTCGTTCAGCACGGCGAGGCTCTTTTCGAGCAGAATAATATCGGCGGATTCGCGGGCGATGTCGACCGCCGTATCGACCGAGATGCCGACGTCGCCGGCTTTCAACGCCGGGCCGTCATTGATCCCGTCGCCGAGATAGCCGACGACATGGCCTTGTCTGCGCAGCGCCGCGACGACGCGCGCCTTCTGCGGCGGCGACAGCTTGGCGAAGACCGTCACGTTAGAAACGCAGGCGGCGAGCGCGGCGTCGTCCATCGCGTCGAGGTCGGCGCCGAGCAGCAGGACGTCGATGTCGAGGCCGACGTCCCGGCAGACCTTGCGCGTGACGATGTCATTGTCGCCGGTAAGAATCTTCACGGCGACGCCGCCCTTGCGCAGATCGGCGATGGCGCGCGCGGCGCTCTCCTTCGGCGGGTCGAGAAATGCGATATAGCCGAGAAGCGTCAGCTCTCTCTCGTCCGCCGCCGTGAAGACCGACTGCTGCGGCGGAACCGTGCGATAGGCGACCGCGATCACGCGAAAGCCGTCGGCGTTGAGTTCGGCCGTCTCGCGCTGGGCGGTTTCGAGATGTGAAGGATCGAGGGCGCCGCTTGCCTCCGCGGTCTCGAACCAGCTGGCGACGGCGAAGATCTCTTCGACCGCGCCCTTGCAGATCAGCAGGCGTTGGCCGTCGTCGCTATCGACCACGACCGAGAGGCGGCGACGGTCGAAGTCGAAAGCAATTTCGTCGATCTTTTTGAAACTATGGCGAGGCGCGAGCCTTTCCTCGATCTCCGCGTGCTGAAGAACCGCGACGTCGAGCAGATTGCGAAGCCCCGACTGGAAATGGCTGTTGAGATAGGCGAACTCCAGCACCCGGTCGAAATTCTGGCCGTAGATGTCGAGATGGCGCTTGAGGATGATGCGGTCCTGGGTGAGCGTGCCGGTCTTGTCGGTGCAGAGCACGTCCATGGCGCCGAAGTTCTGGATGGCGTTCAAGCGCTTGACAATGACCTTTTCGCGCGAAATGGCCATGGCGCCCTTGGCGAGATTGACCGTGACGATCATCGGCAGCATTTCCGGCGTGAGGCCGACGGCGACGGAAATGGCGAAGAGAAACGCCGCGAGCCAGTCCCCCTTGAAATAGCCGTTGATGAAAAACACGGCCGGCGCCATCACCGCCATGAAGCTGATCATCAGAAGGGTGAACTTCTTCACGCTTTCGTCGAAGGCGGTCGAGTCGTCCGCTTCAGCGATCCGGTCGGCGATCTCGCCGAAAAGCGTGCCCGCCCCCGTGACGAGAACGACCGCCTCGCCATAGCCGCTCACCACATTGGAGCCCATGAAGGCGAGACAGGAGGCCTCGAAAGGCTCATGCGCCTGCGCGGCCGCGGCGAATTTTTCGACCGGCATTGACTCGCCGGTGAGCGCCGATTGATTGATGAAGAGATCCTTCGCTTCGATAAGCCGCACGTCGGCGGGGATCATGTCGCCCGCCGCGAGGCGCACGATGTCGCCGGGGACGAGCGCTTCGAGCGACGTTTCGACGAAGGGGTCGCCGCCGGAGTCGGGGCGACGCACGGAAACGTGGGTGCGCACCATGGCGCGGAGTTTTGCCGCAGCCGAGTTGGAGCGATGCTCCTGCACGAAGGCCAGCAGCACGCTGAGCACGACGATCGCCGAAATGACAATCGCGGCGCGCTGGTCGCTCAGCGCGAAGGAGGCGGCGGCGAGCGTCAGCAGCAGACCGTTCAACGGATTGAAGACATGCCGCGCCAAGAGGCGCAGGGCGCCGCCCGCCGCCTCGCGCGCGACGCGATTCGGCCCGAAGCGCTTCAGCCGCCGCGCCGCCTCGGTCTCCGAAAGCCCTTCCGGGGAGGCGCGCAGCTTGCGGAACAGCGCGTCGAGACTGACCGAGGAGGCTTGGACGAGCCTTGCGCGCGCGGCTTTGTCTTCATGGGGGCGAAAATTCATCCCGCTCCTCTTGGGCCAGATGGCCAAGCTCACGTCCAGGGTCACTGCCGGCCTGCAGGATAGAGAGCCGTCTCAATGGGAAAGTCCAGTGATCCTGTGACCGCCGAACGGGTCATCGTCAACACGACGCGCATATCGACGGGGACCGGCGAAGGTCGCGGCGGCCCGTCCGGGCCTCCTCGTCTCTAAGCCTTGCGGCGTCTGCGGAGCGCCGAGAGCGGCAGGCCAATGACGCTGCGAAGGCCGCCGATGTCGAAGGCGAAAGCGAGCGCGCCATACACGCCCGCGCCCACGACGAGTTGGAGGGAGAGAGTCGTGGCCCCGGGCGGCAAGGCGCGTAGCGGCAAGCCCGCGCCGATCATGACCGCAGTCGCGGCGATCGCGCCGAAAATGTCTCGCGCGCGCGGCCACACGGGCTCGAGCAGAAAGAGCATCGTCACCAGAGCGATGAGCCCGCTCATGCTCGAAATGGATTGCGCCGCGGCGAAGCGCGCGGCGCCCGGCGCCGGCGGCAAGAGCGCGAGGGACAGGAGGTTGGCGATCACCGCGACGAGCGCCGCAATGACGAGCGGCGCGAGACGATGCGCGAGCTGAAAGGCGGTGGCGACGCCGTAATTCAGCATGCCGAAAGCGAAGAAGGCGGGCGTCATCAGGGCGAAATAGGCGGCGAAGGCCCCATGGAACGCCCGCGGCGCGAACAGCGCCTCGAAGCTCGGCAGAATGAGCCAGGCGCCCGCGACCGCCGGCAGCAGCAGGGCGAAGACGACGCCGAGATTGCGCGAAATCTGCGCGCGCCCCGCGTCCGCGCCGAGCGTCGTCTCCCGATGCACCGCAATCTGAAACAAGACGACGTCGATCGCGGAGCCGACCGCGCCGACGACGCGGACCCCCGTCTCGAAGGCGAGCGACAGAAGCCCCACTTCCGCAAAGCCGTCGAGGCGCGAAAGCAGCGCGCGGTTGGCGAGCGGCACGCTCTGATAGAGCACGGCCGCGAGTATGATTGGCAGCCCATAAGCAAGATAGCGCCGCAGGCGCGCGGCCTCGGCCTTGTGAAAGCTCGTTCCCGGATCGATGAGGGTGCGGCGAGCGACGACGACGGCGCCGGCGACCGACGCCATCATGCCGATGAGCGCCGCTTCGGCGGAGCGAAAGACGAAGGCCCCGCCGACCGTGAAAATCAACGCCAGGCCGTTCTTGGCGATCACCAGGGCCCCATAGGCGCGGTTTTGGAAGCGGGCGCGTAGAAGAGCGGCCGAGACGTCGAACGAGGCGTTGGAAAGCGAGGCGCCCACGGCGAGCGCCGCGAGATCGGGCGCAAGCGGCAGGCAGGGGCGCAAAATCCACAGCGAAAAGGAGAGAAGAACGGCGAAACCGGCGAGCGCCGCGAAGGCGGCGTCGAGCGTCGAACGAATCTCGGGGCGTTCGTGTCGGTCGCGCTCGGCGTAAAAGCGCGTCGCGGCGAGGCGCAGCCAGTCGAAAACGAGCGTCTGAAAAACGACCGCGACGGCCAGCGCCAGCATGAAGCGGCCATATTCGGATGGTCCCAGCGCCTTCGCCACCATCAGGGCGACGGCGAAGTTCATCAGGCTGTTGAGAAGAAAGGGCGCCATCATCTCCATGGCGGGCGCCCCGGAGGGGGGAGCAGAAGCGTCAAAGCTGGAATCTCAGGCCGACGAGATAGACATTCGCCGTGTAGTCGGCGTTGGGGAAGGAGCTGTCGAGCAGCTCGTGCATGTAGCTGGCGCGAAGCGAGACGCTGCGGGTCACCTTGTATTCGAGCTTCGCGCCGAGATTGGCGCCGCGTTCGCGCACATCCGTTCCCTGGTAGTTGTTGACAAAATAAGCGCCGGTGAGCGTGACGTTGAGATTGCGCAGGAGGTCGTGCGAGAGGGTGGCGCTGATCGCGCGAGAGAGCGCGCCGCTCGCATAGGCGAGAGTCGTTTCGTTCATGCTCGTGGTCCCGCGCAGGGTCACGGTCGTCAACGCCGAGGGCGTGTAAATCAGCGCGGCGTCGATCACCGGCCCGCGAAGCGGCGGCAGGCGTGGATCGACATAGTCGCGTTGCCCGTAGCCGCCGGAGATCTCTCCCCTGACGAGCGACGTGACATTGACGTCGGCGCCGCCGCGCAGGATGTAGCCTTTGCTGTCGCGATAGAATCCATTGGGGTCGACGGGGGAATCGTGCACGCGCCGGTCGATCGTTCCCTCGACGAAGGGCTTGAGGTCGGGCGTCGCCTCATAGGCGACGCGCGCCAGGACGCCGTAACCATTGTAGCTCGTGCTCGCCAGATTGAAGGTGGAGCCGTCGGAATATTGCGCGTTCTGGTACCAGACCCGGTCATAGGTTCCGCGCAGCGAGACAGCGAACCGCCCGAGTTTGAGCGTCGGCCCCGCCTGCGTCCCGAAACCCAGAACCACCGGGCGGTTGATCACATAGACTCTGGGCTCGCCCGACGCGAGCGTCGGCGCGCCGGGGCGCAGGGTGTCGAGCGACATGCGACTGCGCAGGTCGATGGCGAGGTCCCGGGTCACGTCGTAGCGCGCCGCCGACTCGCCAGTCGCGTCCGGTCGGCTGGCGCTGGCATAGTTGAAATATTCCGAGTAGCCGCCGCGCAGTTCGCCTTCGAGACTATGGCGGTCCCAGTCGGATTTGACCTTCACGCCGCCCTCGCCGCGCACGAACGGCGACGGCCTGTGATTATAGCCGGGGGCGATGCGGTTGGGATTGTCGTCATAGCCGCTGCTCGCCTGGACGTATGGGAAAATCAGGGTCGATCCCACCGGGACGCCGAGCGGGTCGAACGGGTTCTGCTCCCGTCCGGGCTTCGGCCTCCCGGCCTTGGGGGCGGGCGACGTCGCAACGGTCGGGGCCGGCGCGGCGCGCGCCGTCGCCGGGCGCTGCCGCAGGCTCTGCCGCGCGGCATAGGAGGTTCGATAGGGCTCGAGCGGCGGCAGCGGATTTTTGGGCGAGAAGACCGGCGGATAGGCGACGCGGGGCGGCGGATAAGGCTTGGGGAGGGGCGGGCGCGGCTTGCCGAAGTTGGCGGCGGTGGAGACGGGCGGATCGCTTTCCCGGATGGGGCCGCGCAGCAGCGGCGCAGGCTGCGCCGGGATCGAGACGGGCTCGTCGGTCCGCGCCCGCGCCGCGGTTGACGCCGCCGCCGCTGTCCCGGCGAGCGCCGTCGACGCCGCGCAGAGCGCGGCGACGGCCATCCGGCTGCGCGGGTGTTGAGGCGGCACGTCATCCCTCGCCAAGGCGCGCGAAAAAAAAAGCGTAAGCGCAGCCTTAGCGTTAGGGGCCTATGGTTAACGCAACCTTACCGGCGGACCTACTCCATGCCGAGGGCGGAGAGGTAAAGACCGAGAATCTCTTCTTCTTCCTCGCGCTTGTGCTTGTCCTGCCGGCGCAGCGACACGATCTTGCGCATCACCTTCGGGTCGAAGCCCGTGCCTTTCGCCTCGGCGTAAACATCCTTGATGTCGTCCGAGATGGCGCGTTTTTCCTCCTCGAGCTTTTCGATTCGCTCGATGAAGGCGAGCAGATGGCCGCCGTCGACGGCGTTGGTGTCCATGTCGTTATCCTGCGAAGATTGCGCCGGAAGCCGCGTCGCGCCCGCCGGGAGTGGCCGCGAGGCTTGCGACAGCTTCTTGACCTCGTCAAGGCGCGCGTCCGCCTAATCCCCATAATCCCAAGCATGGACCTTCGCGCTCCTGCGGCGCGGCGGCCTTGAAAGCCTTTCGCGCGCGTCCGACATTGGATCGACGCCAGGCCGACTTCGGCCCGCGCGCATCTGGAGCCAAGACATGAGCGGCGACTTTCGTGGGGATTACCCGGGCGGCGCGCCCTA
Organism: Methylocystis echinoides; assembly: GCF_040687965.1. Taxonomy (NCBI): domain Bacteria; kingdom Pseudomonadati; phylum Pseudomonadota; class Alphaproteobacteria; order Hyphomicrobiales; family Methylocystaceae; genus Methylocystis; species Methylocystis echinoides. The sequence goes on along the minus strand of NZ_CP156084.1, from coordinate 992,023 downwards.
TTCGCGCCCGCAGCCTCAGGCCCCCTACATCCCGGCGGCGGCGCTCGAGGGCGTGCGCACGCGCCGGATCATGGCCGTGGGCCTGGATCTGATCCTGGTCTCGGGACTCTCGGTGGCGCTGTTCTTCGCGCTCTTCATCCTGAGCTTCGGCATGTCGGCGCTGCTGCTGCCGCCGATCTTCCCGCTCGTCGCGTTCTTCTATAACGGGCTCACCGTTTCGGGCTGGCGCATGGCGACGCCCGGCATGGCGTTCATGGATCTGGAAATGCGCACCATGCAGGGCGCGCCGGTTCCCTTCCTGCAGGCGGCGGTCCACGCCGTGCTTTTCTACGTGACGTGGATGTTTCCGCCTCTGTTCCTGACCTCTTTCGTGACCCGCGACAAACGCTGCCTCCATGACATTTTGGCGGATGTGATCGTTTTGAGGCGCTCGGCCTGAAAAAGAGACATTGGCGGGCCGCCGGTCGCCGCCCTATTCTCGAAAGAGCGAGCCAGCGAACGAGACGAGCGTGACCAGAGAACCTCGTGATGCGCCACAATTTTACCTCACCTCGCCGGCGCCCTGCCCCTATCTGCCGGGCCGGGCGGAGCGCAAGGTGTTCACGCATCTCATCGGGCTGCGGGCTCCTGCGCTCAATGATTCTCTGACCCAGGCGGGCTTCCGTCGTTCGCAGACCATCGCCTATCGGCCGGCCTGCGAACATTGCCGGGCCTGCGTCTCGGTCAGGGTCAAGATTGCCGACTTCATCGTCTCGCGCGGCCTGCGCCGCGTGCAGCGGCGCAACGCCGACGTCATGGGCGAAGCGCGCCCGGCGCGCGCGACGCCCGAGCAATATGCGCTGTTCCGGCGCTATGTCGGCGCGCGCCACGCCGATGGCGGCATGGCCGACATGAGCATGGTCGATTATCAGATGATGATCGAGGACAGCCATGTGGACACGCGACTCATCGAATATCGGCTGCCGGCCGACGCGCCCGGCGCCGACGCCGACCGCCTCGTCGCCTGCTGCCTGACGGACCGGCTCGCCGACGGCCTGTCCATGGTCTATTCCTTCTACGAGCCCGACTTCGAGCCGCGCTCGCTCGGCGCTTTCATGATTCTCGACCATATGCGCCGGGCCGAGGCCGCGGGGCTGCCGCATCTCTATCTCGGCTATTGGGTCGAGGGCTCGCGCAAGATGGCCTATAAGGCGCGCTTCCTGCCGCAGGAGCGGCTCGGTCCGGAAGGCTGGACGCGGATTGGGTGAGGGCGCTTTACTTTTTGTGAACCATGCGCCCAAAGGCTTCGGTAAGGTAACTTTTTTGCAAGTGCTGGTAAGCGATTGTCTCTCACGAAGAGGCTCGCCATGCTGGTTTTTTCGATTGCATTCGCCTTGCTCGGCGTCACGGGGGCGATTTTGCTGAACGCCCGGCGCCGTCTCCTTGCGCTCGACGCGAGCTGCGCGGCCGCGGCGGCCGAAGTGGAGGTGCAGGCGTTGCGGCTGCACGCGCTGTTTCCGGCGCTCGTCGGCCTGATGCGCGCCTTCGCGCCAGAGGAGCGCGTGGCGATCGACGCCGTCGCTCTGGCCTATGCCGGCGCCCGGCGCGCGCATTCCCCACAAGCCAAGCTCTTCGGCGAAACCCGCCTCACGGACGGCGTCCACGCCCTCCTCGGCCGTGCGCAGGCGGTTCCGCACATCCACAATCTCGAGGATTTTCGGGAGCTTCGGCAGCGGATGGACGACGCCGAGCGCACGCTCGCCGCGGCCCGCCGCCAGCTCAAGGCGACAACCGACGCCTATAATTCGGCGCTCGGCCAATTCCCCGAGAGCCTTTTCGCGAAGCGGCTGCGGCTCGCCCCGCGAGTCTTCTATGACATTGGCGTCGACGAGCCCGCTGAGGAGGCCTAAAGTCAAGACCAAGTTTTTTCGGCCGCCCCGCGGGCGGCCACAAAATCGCCGGCTGTTCGAGCTTTGTTAAGGTTAACAGCCGCGAACTTGAAAAACCGAATCGGCGCTGCGCCGCCGCGGCGCCTTCATATTCTCTCCGCAGCCGCGGAACTGACTGCGACTGGAGCGACTCGTGAAAAAAATACCGATTTTGCCGCTTTCTCTTACGCTTGCGCTGGGCGCGGCGCTGCCCGCGCTGGCCGAGACCGGACAGGCCGAATGGGCCCAGCGCTACGACGCCGACGCGCGTCTGACGGTGTCGCGCTCGACGACGCCCATTCTTTCTGAACAGACGGTCGCGGCGACCGAGGCCGCGATCGAGCGCTACCGCCAGATCGTCGAGACGGGCGGCTGGCCGGCGGTGCCCAATCAGACCTTGCGGCTCGGCTCCAACGGCGCGGCCGTTTCGGCGCTGCGCCGTCGCCTGATCGTCTCCGGCGACATTGGCGCCGAGACCGGCACGAGCCCGATTTTCGATTCTTACGTCGAGGCCGGCGTGCGCCGTTTTCAGGCCCGCCACGGCATCATCGAGACCGGCGTCGTCAACCAGCAGACGCTCGCGGCGCTGAACGTTCCCGCCGAAACCCGCCTGCGCCAGCTCGAGACCAATCTTGTGCGCCTGCGCAGCTTCTCGCACGAGCTCGGGGCGCGTTACGTCACCGCCAACATTCCGGCGGCGCAGGTCGAGACGGTCGAGAACGGACAGGTCGTCACCCACCACATCGCCGGCGTCGGCAAGATCGACCGTCAATCCCCGGTGATGCAGACCAAGGCCTATCAGGTCAATTTCAACCCGTTCTGGACCGTGCCCGCCTCGGTGATCCGCAAGGATCTCATCCCCAAGATGCAGGCCGACCCCAACTATCTGCACGACAACCACATCCGCGTTTACAACAAGGAAGGCCAGGAGCTGCAGCCGGAGCAGATCAACTGGCGCTCGCTCGACGCGCTCAATTACAAGTTCCGCCAGGACATCGGCGGCGACTTCAACTCGCTCGGCGTGGTGCGCATCGACATCGCCAATCCTTACGGCGTCTATATGCACGACACGCCGGCCAAGGGCGTCTTCGGCGACGATTTCCGCTTCGTCTCGTCGGGCTGCATCCGCCTCCAGAACGTGCGCGACTATGTGGCCTTCCTGCTGCGCGAGACGCCGGGCTGGGACCGCGACGCCATCGACCGCGCTATCGCCTCGGGCGAGCGCATCGACGTCAAGATCAACCCGGCGGTCCCGGTCTATTGGGTCTATATCACCGCCTGGGGCACGCCCGACGGCGTCACCCAGTTCCGCGAGGACATTTATCAGCGCGACGGGCTGAACACGGCGCAAATCCAGGCGCCCGACTATTCTCAGGCGCAGACGCCGGCGCCGACGCCGGTCGCGCAGCAGGCGGCGGCCCCGCGCGGCGGACGGCTGCTGCCGCGCGACGAAGAGAACTGATCGAACTGCGGCCCCGCCTCTAGCGGGAGGGGCCGCCTCGCGGCAAACGCAAGCGCGGGCGTCCTCCTTAAGGGCTCCTACCGCGTAATGAGCCGCGCGCCCCGGTGGAAAGTGAAATAGGCGGCGATCCAGCTGATCGCCACGAACAGCCGGCTGCGCAGATTGACCAGAAAATAGACGTGGACGACGCTCCAGAAGAGCCACCCCACGAAACCCGTCAGCTCGAGGCGCCCGAGCTTCACAATGGCGGACTTTCGGCCGATCGTCGCGAGATTTCCATGATCGCGGTAGCGGAACGGCTTTCTGGGCCTCTCGCCGCGCAGGCGACGGCGGATGGCGCGGCCGGCGTACCAGCCCATCTGCTTGGCCGAGGCCGCGAGCGCCGGGACGGAAACCCCGTCCGGTCCCGTGACATGGGCGAGATCGCCGACGACATAGACGTCGGGGAATCCCGCGACCGTCAGCTCGGGTCCTACCGGAATGCGCCCGGCGTCATCGCCCGCGACGCCGAGCCAGTTCGCCGCGGGCGAGGCGCGCACGCCCGCCGCCCAAAGAACGACGCCGGCGGGGATTTCCTCACCTGCGGCGACGGCCCCGGCGGGGCGCACCTCGGCCACGGCGGCTTCCGTCCGCACCTCGACGCCCATGCGTTCGAGCGCGCGGCGGGCATAGGTCGACAGCCGCTCGGGGAAGGCGGAGAGGAGCCGCGGTCCCGCCTCCAGCAGGAGGATGCGCGCCCGCGCCGGGTCGACGCGATGGAACTCCGGGGGCAGGGTTCGTCGCGCCAGCTCTGAGATGGCGCCGGCGAGCTCCACTCCCGTCGGTCCGCCGCCGACGATGACGAAGGTCAAGAGCCGCGCCCGCGCCAGCGGGTCGACGCTCGCTTCCGCCTGTTCAAAGGCCGCAAGCAGGCGGCTGCGGATCAGCGTCGCGTCGTCGATTGATTTCAAGCCCGGCGCGAGCCGCGCCCAGTCGTCGTGGCCGAAATAGGAATGGGCGGCGCCGGTCGCGATAATCAGAAAGTCATAGGCGATGTCGACCACGCGGGTCTTGACGGTCTTTCGCGCCGTATCGATCCCTTCGACGGCGAGCATCAGCACGGTGACGTCCGGACGCCCTCGCATTACATAGCGGATCGGCCAAGCGACGTCGGGCCCGGCGAGGGCGGCCGTCGCGACCTGATAGAGCAGGGGCTGGAAACAATGGTGGTTCTGGCTGTCGAGCAGCAGGATCCTGGCGCCGCTCCCCTTCAGGGCCTGCGCCGCGGCGATTCCCGCGAACCCGCCGCCGATAATGATGACGCGGGGCGGGCGGTCGGTAAAGGTCATGGGCGGGCGTCCCGGGAGCGATCCCCGCAACAGCTAGCCCGCGAAAGGCGTCTGAAAAGTCTTTTTTCGAAGAGGGTGCGCGCGGCTCAGCGTTGACGAGCCGCCTCCGCCGCCTCGTCGGGCAAGCTGGCGACCGGGGAGGAAAGCGCCGATTTCTGCCGCTCGGCGCGCCACACGCCGCCGCACATGTCGGTCGAGGAGGACCAGGCGCCCGAGCCTCTGGCGCCCTTCAACAAGCCGTGGAAACGCACGACGTGCTGGCCTTCGCCGGTGAAGCGCGCGACGATATTGCCGGTCTCGTCGACATAGCCCCAGCTTGCGACGCGGGAGCCCGTCGATTCCGCAATCCTGTTGTCGGCGACGGTCAAATCCGAGGGGATCAGCGTCGGACACTCGCCGACGGTCGTGGTCGCCTCGATGCTCCAGGAGCCATTGGGATCGGTTGGTCCCGTCGCCGCCGCGGGCGCGGCCGGCTTGCGATGCGTGTGGGGCTTCGCCAGGGCGCCGCCCGCCGCGAGGGACGCCGCCACGGCCACGACAAAAAATCTCATTTGGCCTCCTCCAGCGCGCGCTGCAGCACGTCATACATGTCGCAGCCGACGTAGATGAATTCAGTGACGCCCGCGTTGCGCAGCGTCTCCTCCAACTCGCCCGGCCGCCCGGCGGAATAGAGCTTGGCGCCGGCGCCTTTCAGCGCAAGCGCGGCCGGCGACGCAGCATCTGCATAAATCCGATCCGACGCGCACAGGCAAGCGAGTTTTGCGCCAGACGCCCGGAAAGCGGCCGTCAAATCCGCGGTCGACTCCGTCTCGGGGCCGAAAACGGCTTCGATTCCGCCCGCTTCGAAGAAGTTCTTGGCGAAGTTGGCGCGCGCCGTGAAAGCTGCGACCGTGCCGAGATTGGCAAGGAAGATTTTCGGCCGACTGCCGCTTTTCTGGGCGCAGGCGTCGGACTCGTCGCGCAGCCGCTCGAAGGGCTGAGAAAGGCGGTGGGGCGGCAGCGGCGTGGTCTTGATCGCGCCGGCGGGCGCATCGGCCGACTGGCGTGACGCGTCGAAGGGCGCGAGGACGTCGAGCGGCTTTTCGTGAATGTCGGGGAACTCGTTGGCCCCGATCACCTTTTCTTTCGCGCGGGCCGCTCGCTTGGCGCGTTCGCCGGCGGTCGCCGCCACGCGGCCCTGGAAGGTCCCCTTTTCGAGCGCCGCCGGCAGGCCGCCGTCGGCCTCGATCTCCTGGAAGGCGGCCCAGGCGCGCGCGCAGAGCTCCTCCGTCAGGGACTCGAAGCCGCCCGCCCCGCTCGTCGGGTCGTCGACGACGTCGATATGGGACTCGTCCTGCAAGACGAGCTGCGTGTCGCGGGCGAGGCGGCGGGCGAAGCCGTCGGCGACGCCGGAAGCCTGGGTGAAGGGCAGGACGGTGATCGTGTCCGCGCCGCCAACCGCCGCCGAGAAGGTCGCGAGCGTGCCGCGCAAGATGTTGTTCCAGGGGTCGCGGCGCGACATATTCCGCCAGGCGGTTTCGGCGAAGATCAGGACGGGCTTGGGAGAAAGTCCGCAGGCTTCCTCGACGCGGGCCCAGAGGCGGCGCGCGGCGCGGAACTTGGCGACGCCGAGAAATTCGTCGGCGTCGGCCGCCAAGCGCAGCGCGATGAGCGACCGCGCCGTCTCGACGTCGAGGCCATTGTCGGTCAGCGCGCGCAGATAGGCGACGCCGGCGGCAAGGGCGAAGGCGAGCTCCTGCGTCTCCGAACCGCCTGCGGCGTGGATCACGCGCGCGTCGGCGACCGCCACGCCCGCCCCGAAGCCGGCTTTGGCGATCGTCTTCACCGCCTCGGCGAAGCTCTTCGCGCCTTGCGCCCAGGGGGCCGGCGCAAAGCCGTGCAGCGCCTGCAGGCCGAGCGGATCGAGGCCGAAGGAGATGCGCGTGATCGACGGCTCGATGTGATGGCTGTCGACGTAGCGCATGATCGCCGCCGCGGCGTTCGGCGCGCGCGGGGAGGCTTCGACGAGCAGGGGGATGCCGTAATCGAGGCGAACGTTCTCGAGGAGATGCGCGATCGTAGCGTCGCCGTCGCTCGTCAGGCCCGCCCCATAGGCGCCCTGCGATCCGGCGAAAACGATATGAAGGCCGTCGGCGCCGCCTTCGAGATCTTCGAGCGCAAGCTTGTTGGCGGCCTCGGCGTCGGCGAGGTCGACGCGCCCGAGGATCGACCAGCGGCCCGGCGTGCGGCGCAGCGCCCGCGGCCCGGCGTCCCTGGCGCGGGGGTAGAGCGGGGCGAGGGCCGCGCCGTCATAGGTCTTCGAGATGAGCGCGTCGAAGGAGCCGCCTTTCAGGGCCTTGTCGACGAGTTTGCGCCACTGCTCCTCGGTCGGCTGTGGAAAAACCCCGGCAATGGCTGTCTCATTGGCGCTCATGTCGTGCTGACCCCTCATGTTTTGCGGGGCCTTTTGCCACGAAGCGCCCGCTGGGGGAAGCGGCCCGCCGCCGCAGGGCCCGGGCCGGGCTTTATTTTCGCGCCCAAAACCCGTAACCAAGGCGCACCCGCGCGCCAGGCGGGGGGCGCGAGGACCGCCTGCCTGCGTCAATGCGCCGCGCGCGGCGCAAAGCTTGAAAAAGCGCCGCGCGAAGGACCTTGCTCTTTCGCGGGACCGTGAGACCCAAACGGAGCCATTTCGTGACCGATCAGCCCCAAGACCTTTCCAAGCTGAAGGAAGACATCATCGAAGTCATCGCCTCCGAGGGCATGGTCGACCGCAGCAAGGTCACGCCCGATGCGACGATCGAGAGTCTGGACCTCAAGTCCGTCGACATCGTCATGATCCTCACGGCGCTCGAGGAGAAGTTCAACGTCTACATTCCGATGGATGGATCGTTGCAGGAGGCGAAGACCGTCGAAAGCCTCATCGACGCCATCGCCCAGCACATTCAGAAAGAGCGCGAGACCCAGTAAATGCCGGCTTCGCGCGGGGGAGACCGAGGACGCAGGGTCGTCGTCTCGGGCATGGGCGCCGTCTGCGCCTCGGGCGTCGGCGCGCGCAGGCTGTGGGAAGCCGCGCGCGACGGCGTCTCGCAAATCCGTCCCCTCAAGACGGAGCGCCCCTATGACGGGCGCATCAAGATCGCCGCGCAAGTGCCGGATTTCGATCCCGCCGCCTACATCGAGCCTGCCGTCCTGCCTTTCTGCGACCCCTTTACGCAATTCGCGGTGGTCGCGGCGGACGAGGCGATGGCGCAGGCGGGGCTCAGCCGCGCCGACGTCGCCGGGCCGCGCACCGCCGTCATCATGGGCACGGGCATCGGCGGGATGACGACCATCGAGGACGGCATCTACAAATACTACGTCGAGCGCACGCGGCCCGACACGCTGAGCGTGCCCAAGCTCATCCCCAGCGCCATGCCGACGACGATCAGCGCGCGCTTTTCGGCGCTGGGTCCGACATTCGCCGTCGGCAGCGCCTGCTCGTCGGCGAGCCAGTCGGTGGGGATCGGCCTGCAGATGATCCGGGCCGGCATGGTCGACAGGGCCATCGTCGGCGGCGCCGAGGCCTGCGTGATCAACGCGACGATCCGCGCCTGGGAGGGCCTGCGGGTGATGACGCCCAATCTCTGCCGCCCCTTCTCCAAGGGCCGCAACGGCATGTCGCTGGGCGAGGGCGGCGCCGTCTTCGTGCTGGAGACGGCGGAGGCGGCGCGCGCCAGGGGCCATGCGCCGCTCTGCGAACTCGCCGGCTACGCCACGACGAGCGACGCCAAGGACCCGGTGCGGCCGGACCTCGACGGGGCGTCGAGCTGCATTGCGCTGGCGCTGGAGGACGCCGGGCTCGCGCCGCGCGACGTGCATTACGTCAACGCGCATGGCACCGCGACCCACGCCAATGACATCACCGAGTCGGAGGCGATCCTGCGCGTCTTCGGCGATTACGGGCGCGACGTGCCGGTTTCGTCCACCAAGCCGATCCACGGCCATGCGCTGGGCGCGAGCGGCGGGCTGGAGCTTGCGATCACCATCGAGGCGCTGCGCGCCCAAACCGTCCCGCCGACCATCAATTTCCTCGAATTCGATTCGAGCTGCCCCATCGACGCCGTGCCGAATGCGGCGCGAGCGCACAAGATCGACGCGGCGATGTCCAATTCCTTCGCCTTTGGCGGCATCAACGCCGTTCTTGTGGTGCGGCATGCCTGAGGCGCAATCGATCCTCGGACCTTTCCGTTTCCGGGTCGACCCGGAGCGTGCAGCCGCCTTTGCGCGCGAGATCGGCGACGACGGCGCAAGCGTGCCGCTGTCCTATCCCGCCATCTGGATCGCCGATCCCAGGCTGTTCGATCCGGTGCGCGCGTTGTGCGCCGCGGAGCGCGTCGTGCCGGTGCACGAGTCGCAGAGCTTTTCCTTCGCGGCCCCGCTCCGCGCCGGGGTCGATTATGACGTGACGGTCGCCCTGCGCCGCGATGAGACGCCGCCGCGCCTGATCCTCGACGCGACGATCGCCGTCGAGGGCGTCGCCATCGCCAAGAGCGAGACAATGCTGCGTCTCGTGCCGCAGGCGAGTTTCGGGGGCGCGGCATGAGCGGCGAGATCGCCGTTGGCGACAAGCTGCCTGAAAGCGTCATCGGCCCCTTCGACGCCGCGGCCCTGACGCGCTATGCGGACGTCTCGGGCGACGACAATCCGCTGCATCTCGACGACGCGCTCGCGGCGAAGATCGGCCTCGCCGCGCCGCCGGTGCATGGCATGAAGCTCCTCGCCGCTTTCGAACCGATGCTGAAAAACTGGCGCGGGGATTTGCAGCTGGTCGGGCTCTCGGCGAAGTTCATTCAGCCGATCCTGCGCGGCGAGACGGTGACGCTCTCCGGCCGGGTGCTGCGCGCGTCGCGCGACGAGATTTTCGTCCGCCTCTTCGCTCATGGCGCCTCGCGCACGCCGGGGATTATTGGCGAGGCGACGCTGCGGCGGGAGACGCCGACATGACGGCGGCAGGTGGATCTCGTCCACGCTCCAAGGGGATTGATTGTTTCGCCGCTCCAATCCCTCTCCCTTACGGGGAGGGTGGCGCGCGAAGCGCGACGGGTGGGGTTCAAGCCGCCACGACTGTCGTTGCGGCCTTACCCCACCCGACCCCGCTGCGCGGGGCCACCCTCCCCGTAAAGGGGAGGGATAAGCCGGCGCCAGCGATGTCGACAAAGCCGCGCGGACGGTTTTGCGGCGAGGCTTTCGGCCCCTCTCGCCCCGGCCGGCAAGAGGGTTTCCGGTGACGCAGCGCCTGCTCATCACCGGCGCCTCGTCGGGCATCGGCCGCGCTCTGGCGCTCGCTTATGCGAAAGACGGCGCGAGCCTTTTCCTGCTCGGCCGCGACGCGGCGCGGCTCGAGGCGGCGGCCGAGGCCTGCCGCGCCGCCGGCGCCGCCGAGGTCGAGGCCCGCGTCGCGGACGTGCGCGACCGCGCGGCGATGGCGCGGCTGGTCGAAGCGGCCCATGCGGCGCGGCCGCTCGACATTCTCGTGGCCAACGCCGGGGTGGCGACGGGCCTGTCGCCGGGGCAGGTGCTCGAGACGCCCGACGCGGTTCGCGCCATGATGGCGATCAACGTCAACGGCGTCTTCAATACGGTCGAGCCGGCGATCCCGGCGATGTGCGGGCGCGGCGGGGGCCAGATCGCGATTGTCGGCTCCATGGCGGGCGTGCGGAGCCTGCCCTATTCGCCCGCCTATTGCGCCGCCAAGGCCAGCGTGCACATGTGGGCCGACTGCCTGCGCGGCCGGCTTGCGCCGCATGGCGTCAAAGTGAGCCTCATCGTGCCGGGCTTCGTCGAGACGCCCATGTCGGCGCGCACCAAATCATGGCAGCCAGGGGCCATTTCGGACGCGAGGGCGGCCGAGATCATCAAGCGGGGCCTCGACCGGCGCCGCCCGGTCATCGCCTTCCCCGGCTACATGTATGTCGCCATGCGCTTCTTCAGCCTGCTGCCGCCGGCGCTGGTCGACGGGGTCATGCGGCGTTTCCATGTCGAGGTGCCCGAATCTCTCGAGCGCGGCGAGGGAACGTGAATCCTGCCGTCATCCTGACATGGGCCGCCGCCCTCTATTGGCTGGCGGCGATGGCGCTTCTTGTGATTTCGGTCGTGGGCACAATCCTGCAGCCGCGCATCGCCGCGCGCCGCGCGGCGCGGCGCGACCAGCCGCCGGTTTCGATCGTGCTGCCGGTCAAGCTTCTCGAGGACGGTTTCGAGCGCACGCAGGAGTCGGCCTTCGCGCAGCTCTACCCGGCGTTCGACGTAACCGTCTCCTCGACCGAGGGGGAGTCCCCGGCCGTGAGAAAAATGCGGGAGATTTTCGCCCGCCACCCCGAACGGCCGGCGCGCGTGCTGCTTTCCACCGCGCGTTTCGCCGCGAGCCCCAAGGTCGATAATCTCTACGCGCCCTTCATGCAGGCCGCTCACGACGTGATCCTCATGAAGGACGCCAATGTGATGCTCGAGCCCGAGGCCTTGGCCGAGCACATCCGCCAGCTGACCGCGGAGGTTGGCCTCGTCTGCGCCATTCCCTATTGCGCCAAGCTCGACAATTTCCCCGCCCATGTCGAGGCGGCGATCATCAACGGCCCGCATGCGCGCATGCTGTTCCTCGCCTCCTGCCTCGGACAGGGGCACGGCGTGGGCAAGATCATGCTGTTTCGGCGTTCGGATTTTCTGCGGGCAGGCGGTTTCGACGCAATCTCGCACACTGTCGGCGAGGACAATGCGCTCGCCAAGGCGATACGCCGAATCGGCAAGCGGCCGGTTTTTTCGCACTGGCCGGTGCGCCAGGAGCTCGGCGCGCGCGCCTTCGCGGACGTTTATCACAGACAAGTGCGCTGGAGCGTGATTCGCCGCAACGACGAGTTGCTGTCCTTCCTGCTGGAGCCGATTTGCCAAGCTTTTCCGGCGGTTATGGCAGGAGGGCTGGCGGCGCCGCTGATTGGCGCGCCGCCTGCCGCGGGCGTCGTCGCCACCTTTCTGGCGTGGTTTGCCCTCGAGACATTGCTTTCCATGGCCAAAGGATGGCAGTTATCTCTAGCGGCGCCAGCGGTTTTTATCGTCCGTGAGGCAATGATGCTCGCGGTCTGGGTGAACGCCTGGATGACCGACCGGGTGGTCTGGGCGAGGGACAAGGTCCACGCGCGCGTCGCGGCGCCGCCGGCGCCTCCCGCGCAAGAAGAAGGATAACCTTTTGCTGCTCGGACTCCTCCAGTTCCTGGTCGACGCGGTCGCCTATTTCTGCGTCTTGATCCTGGTCGCCATCGGCGTCGGCTATCTCGTGGTCATCGGCCGGTTCCTCTACGATTGGCTGCGCGGCGCGCGCGACCCGCAGGCGCCGGCGGTTGCGGACACGGATTTGCCGCATGTTCTGTTGCAGATCCCCGTTTTCAACGAGCCGCTTGTCACCGAGCAATCCTTGCGCTGCGTCGCCCAACTCGACTGGCCGAAGGATAAGTTGCGAATCCAGCTTCTCGACGATTCGACCGACGAGACGACCGCGCGCGCCGCGGCCGTCGCGGAGGAATTGCGCGCCGATGGGACGGTTATCGACCATGTGCGGCGCACCGATCGCTCGGGCTTCAAGGCCGGGGCCTGCGCCCACGGGCTGACCCTGACCGATGAACCCTTCATCGCCATGCTGGACGCGGATTTCCGTCCCCCGGCGGATTGGCTCAAGCGGACCGTGCCGCTGTTCCTCACCGACCCGCGCGCCGGCTTCGTTCAGTCGCGCTGCGAATTCCAAAATTATGAGACCAATTGGCTCACGCGGGCGCAGGGCCTGATCCAGGACGGCCATTACATGGTCGAGCAGCGCTCCCGCGCGCTTGCCGGCTGGCTGTTCCAGTTCAACGGCACGGGCGGAATCTGGCGGCGCGCCACGATCGAGGACGCCGGCGGCTGGTCCGATTATTCGCTGTGCGAGGACCTCGACCTGACCGTGCGCGCAGAACTTAAAGGCTGGCGCGGCCTCTTCGTCTCCGAGCCGCCGATCCCCGGACAGGTGCCGGACGGCATCCGCGACTTCCGCCGGCAGCAGCGGCGCTGGTCCAACGGCTTCGTTCAGGTCGCGCAGAAGACGATCCTGCCGATCTGGGAGGCCCCCTGGCCGCTCGCCAAGCGGGTGATGGCGATTTCGCTCATCGCGCACCAGATTTTCTTCCCGGCGGCGGCGATCGGGCTCATCGCCTTCGTCGTCGGGGCGCTGTTGCACGGCTCGTTCGAGCCTTATTTGGGGCTTCTCGAACTCGTCGGCGTGATGACGCTGCTGGTGGCGCTCGGCATTACGCTCGCCCCCTACCTTGCGCTGAAACGCGGCACGGTGGCCGATTACGCCAAGACCGTGGGCTCGGTGCCGCCGCTGTTCATCTATCTCGCCTTCGCCAATGGCGCGAAGATCCTGCAGACGCTGCGGGGTCGCAAATCGACCTTCAAGCGCACGCCCAAGCAGGAGACGGCGACGGCCGACGCGGCGACCGTGGAGGTCGAGGCGGAGTAACGGGAGACGCCGGCATGCGGCCGAGCGCGAATGGGCGAATCTGGACCGTCTTGGGTCTGGCGAGCCTTGCCGGCCTTTACGGCCTCCCAGTGCGCGCGGAGGGGCCGCTGATGATCGTCGGCTGCGCCGAACAGAGAGGGTTCTCTTTCTATGACGAGCCCGGCCACCAATCGGACCGTCCGTATATTCTGCTGCGCAACAAAGCAACAAAGAGGACTCGAAGGAGTTTTTCCGCATCTACGCCGACGCCGCCGCGACCAAGACGCAGCCATGGCCTTCCGCCGGCGCCGTGACGGCGGCGATTGTCCCGCAGCGGACGTTCGACTGGATCGCGGGGCTGGCGCGCCCCATCGTCGTCGAGGCCCGGCGGTCGGGTTTCACCACGATCATCATCCGCACCGCCGTCGCAGCGGAGAAATGCCCCTGAAAGCGGGGTTTCACTCGAGGCGCGCGGGGGCCTCGAAAGCGCCCTTGTCGGTCACCACGGTCACTGTCGCGTCCGCGCCTTTCGGATTTTGGCCGGCTGAGAACAGCGTCAACAAGAACGCTGAGCCGTCGGACTTGCTCTCGATGAAGAGCGGCTCCTGAACCTCCGCAAAAACGTCCTGCGCCTTGCCGGGACCCGCGACGCTCAGCCGCCAGGCGCCGTCGGCGGCCTTGCTGATCGAGAGCCGCTTCCCGGCCTCGGCGGCGCCGATCTTGGCCGGCACGCGCTTTTCCGCGGCCGCGATCGTCGCGGCGAAAGGCGAGGCGCCGGACTGCGGCAGAGCGAGGGACAGCTCCGCCTTCGCCGGCAAGCAGATTTTGCCGCAGGCGGCGTAGTCGAGCCTCATGGCGAGCGTCACCGGCGCCTTTGGGTTCTTCGGGGTGATTGTCAGCGGAAAGACGACGGTCTCGTCATAGCCGGCGACGACCGAGCCCGCTTCGTCGATATGTTTCGGCGCGGGGAAAGCGGTTTCGATTTTTGCAACATTCGTCGATTTCGAGAAATCGAAAACCGGCGGCGTGCCGGCCTCGCCCGGCTGACGCCAATAGGTGACCGTCTTGGGCGCGAGAGCGATTTCGACGCCGGCGCGATAGGCGCCGCCCTGTATCGGGCCGGCCGAGAGCAGGCGGACGGCGGAGATGGTTCCTTTCGCGGGGGCCGTCGCAAAGTCGGAGTCGGCGGCGCGGGCCGGGCCGACGGCCAAGGCGGCGAGGGCGATGAAAGCGGCGGGAACGGCGCCGCGGACGGACTTGAGCGTAAGATTGGGCATGGTCTTTGACGATTGATTGGACCCGATCTTCTTTCACGCCGCTTGTTAAGGGGGCGTTGCGGGCGTAGCATGACCCTATGAGCGGACTGCACAGGAAGCAAGAAGCGGCGAGACCGGAACGATTCGTGGAGAGCGGCGGGCGCCGGTTTCTTGACGGACAGCTTTTGGTCGCCATGCCCGGGATGGCGGACGAGCGCTTCGCGCGCTCGGTCATTTATCTCTGCGCGCATTCGGAAGACGGCGCGATGGGCATTGTCGTCAATCAGCCGTCGCGGGTGAAGAACTTCCCGGAATTGCTGGTGCAGCTTCAGGTGATCGCCCCGCAGGAGCGCATCAGCCTGCCGCGCGGCGCGGAAGAGATCCAGGTGCTGTCCGGCGGGCCGGTTCAGACGGATCGCGGCTTCGTGCTGCATACGCCCGACTTCTTCCTCGATAATTCCACGCTCCCCATCGACGACGGCGTGTCGCTCACCGCCACGGTCGACATTCTGCGCGCCATCGCCGCCGGAGAGGGGCCGAATCGGGCGCTGTTGGCGCTGGGTTACGCTGGCTGGGACGCCGGCCAGCTCGAAGACGAAATCCAGCGCAACGGCTGGCTGCACTGCCCTGCCGATCCGGCGCTGCTGTTCGACCGGGATCTTCCCAGCAAATACACGCGCGCGCTGCGGTCCATGGGCGTCGATCTGGAGCGGCTGTCGTCGAGCGCGGGTCACGCTTAGGCGGCCCCAGCCTTCTCCTTCTCCTTGCGAGACCGCTTTCGCCTTTCGGCGCGGAGAGCTTGGACAAGCCGGCCATGACGGCTGGCGGGACGCGCCCTTTTCAGCGCCTTGCCCGGCCTCGCGCCGGGCAATCTGGGACCATTAGCCGGACCCTCACGGCGCCGGATTGCTGTGCAGCTGGTGAATCGCGTCGATACGTTTCTCTATCTCGGGCGTGATCGAGAGCCGCATCGAGTCCAGATCTGTTCTAAGCTGCGCCATCGTTGTGGCCCCGATGATGTTCGACGTCACGAAGGGCCGCGACGTCACATAGGCGATCGCGAGTTGCGCCGGATCGGCCCCGAGGTCGCGGGCGAGCGCGAGATAGGCGTCGATCGCCGCCGCCACCCCCGGCTTTTCATAGCGCTGGGCGCGTTCGAAGAGCGTCGTGCGCGCGCCGGGCGGGCGGGCGCCGCCCTGATATTTCCCGGTGAGATAACCTTGCGCGAGCGGCGAATAGGCGAGCAGCCCGACCTGTTCGCGCTCGGAAAATTCCGCGAGCCCCATCTCGAAGGTGCGGTTGAGCAGGTTATAGGCGTTCTGGATCGAAACGACGCGGGGGCCGTGTCCAAGCTCGGCGGCGCGCAGAAAGCGCGCGACGCCCCAGGGCGTTTCATTGGAGAGGCCGATATGGCGGACCTTGCCGGCCTTCACCAGTTCATCGAGCGCCGCGAGCGTTTCCTCGATCGGGACCTCGGCCCGGCTGGACGGGCGCCGATAGGTCGTGCCGCCAGCGCCCCACAGCGGCAGGGAGCGGTCGGGCCAGTGCAACTGATAAAGATCGACGTAGTCGGTCTGCAGGCGCTCCAGCGAGCGCTCGATGGCGAAATGAATGTTCTGGCGGTCGAGGACGGACTTGGCGCCGTCGTCGCGCAACCAGCTTGCGTCGCCTCGGCCGGCGACTTTCGTCGCGATGATCACCTTGTCGCGGTTCTTTCGCGCCGCGAGCCAGGAGCCGATGATGCGTTCGGTCGATCCCTGCGTCTCGGGTCGCGGCGGGATCGAATAGATTTCCGCTGTGTCGACGAAATTGACCCCTTGCGCAAAGGCGTAGTCGAGCTGCTCATGCCCTTCCTTCTCCGTATTCTGCTGACCCCAGGTCATGGAGCCGAGGCAAATCGCCGAAACGGAGAGATCGGTGCGTCCGAGTTTTCGGTAATCCATCATCTCAACCTAACGTAAAAATTGACTCGATTGCAGCGCGAGCCGCAGCTCGAAGCTGTGAAGCTGGGTGAAAGTCGGGAGGAGCCAGTTCCGGATCGCCGCCCGCACGACGAGCGACATGGCCGCAGGCGGTTCACGCAGGAAGTTGGACAGCGAGAACTCGGGATTGTCGAGAAACCTCACGATCGGCCGCTCGAGCTTGGGAATGACCAGCCTGCCGCGCGCCCGATAGCTGGCGAGCGTCTCGCGCGCGTCGAAGCCCAGCGGCGAGGCGCCCTCGTTGTGGACGACGCTCACCCACAGGTCCGGCCAGGTCGTAGTGAGGAGGCGGCAATTGTTCGCCGCCATCTGCGACATGTCGGCCTGGAAGAGAACAATGGGCATGACCGCGCTGCGCGCCGCCTCCTCCAGAAAGCCGATTTCCGCGATGGTGGCGAAGAGACGATCGAAGGAGCGGCTCCAGACGTCGACGATTTTCGGCCGTTCGTCAGCGATCAGCAACTGGTCGAAAAGCGCGATCTGGCCGCGTACGTCGTAAATGTCGACGATCCGCGACAGCTCGGGAAAGCGTTGGGCATAGGACGGTTCGCGGGCGTCCGTGTCGAAACCGTCGACCGGAACGCCGCGCGAAAGGTAGTAGTCGGTCAGCAGGCGCGCGGTGGTTGTAACGCCAGTGCGCGAATGGGGCGAACAGACAAAGTAGACGAGCGTGCGGCGACTCATATGACCCTCGCGGACGAGGCGGCGCCGCCTTCGCCTTACGCCTTGGCTGCCCCGTTGATGAGGTCGAGAAGGCCGACCCGCTCGAATTCATCCGCGACCCGAGCGAGCCAGGTGCGGACATAACCGCGCAGGACGAAAGAGTGATCCGCGGGCTCGCCATCCGCCGTCTGATTGGCGATGAAGACCGAATAGGGCGCTCCCGCCAGCTCGACCTGCTCATAGGCGAGTTCGCCGAGCTTGGGGATGGTGATTTCGCCCGTCGTGGTCACTTCCTCGAAGTAGCGCGCATGGGTCTGCGGGTCCCATTCGAAGAAGGTCGTGTCGTTCACATGGTTTTTCACCATGAAATAATTCGCGTCCGTCATATAGGGCGCGATCTCCGCGATCTCGTCGAGCGAGGCGATCGACGGGCCGATGACATGCAGCAGGATGAAACGGAATTCGCCCGCCTTCACCGCGTCGAAAAAGCCGATTTCGTCCAGGGCCTCGAGCGCGGGGCTCAGCCCGCCGGCGCGCACGTCGATGACGCTCACCTTTGCTTGCGCCGAGTTCAGCGTATCGATGATCTTCATCTGATCGGCCGTCGAGGTCAGATCGACGATCATGGTCTCGTCCGGATGGAACCGGTGAAGCGTGCCGCGCGGCGTCTCCGTGTCGAAGGCGCGGGCCTCGATATCGTTGAGCGACAGAAAGTCGAGGATGGCCCGCGCGATCGTCGTCTTGCCGACGCCGCCCTTGTCCGCGCCCACGACAATCACCGCCGGCCGGACATCGGCGACGGGGGCCTTCGCGGCGGCCGCCTTGGGCGCGGGCTCACGCCGCGGCTCCGGCTCCGGCTTCGGAGACGGCGTTTGTTTTGCGGGTTTTATTGGTTTTTTTACCATGCGGTCTCCTGTGGCGCTTGAGCGTCGGCCGCTCGTGGACCCCTGATTCTTAGCAAACATATTTTAACCTTGCTTGTCATGCCCCAGCTTTCCCAGGCCTATTACACTGGTAATGGATGTGAAATAAATGATAGGGCGAATTTTGAAAGTGAATTGACTTCCGGGCGATTTAAGGTATCTAACCGTTCGAAATACAGAACGCCACAGCCGAGGGCGGCGTCGTTTCCGCAAATCGAAAAACGAGCGCATGAGTATTGCATTGGACATTGTCGACACGCGCGCTGCGCCGCTGGAGCCCGAGACGCCGTTTCTGCGCGTCGAGGACCGCAATGGCGTCGTTCATGAGCTCGCGGCCGTTGAAGGCTGGAGACTTATGGAAATCCTCCGCGATTACGGCATCGGTATGGAGAACACCTGCGGCGGCGCGCTCGCTTGCGCCGAATGTCACGTCGTGCTCGACGCCGTTTCCGCCGCCCGCGTGCCGCCGCCGCGCGAGGACGAGCTGGAAAAGCTCGACGAATTGCCGATGCTTTACGAAAATTCTCGCCTGAGCTGCCAGATCATCTGGTCGGACGAGATGACGGGGCTGTCGCTCAAACTGGCGCAGGAGACGTGATGCCGGCGCTCAAACATCCACAGATTTTACTGGCGTCCAATCTCACCGACGGGGAGGTGGTGTTTCTCGGGCCCTCGGGCTGGGAGCGCGATCACGTCAAAGCGCGCGTCGCGCACGACAAGGACGAGGCGGCGGCGCTGGAGGCCTTCGGAAAAGCGGAGATCGCCGCCAATCGCGTCGTCGACGTTTATCTCGCCGACGTCGCCGTTGGCGCGGACGGCGTTCCGGCGCCGCTCCATTACCGAGAAAAAATGCGGGTCAAGGGACCGAGCGTGCGCCTCGATCTCGGCAAGCAGGCGGCGGGAGGCGCATGATGACCGCACATGATCCCAGTCTCGCCCGGCCCAATGCGCCGGTCACGACCTATCGCTACGACGCTTTTGACGCCGCTTTCGTGCGCGAGCGCGTCGCGGAATTTCGCGAGCAGGTGCGCCGGCGCCTCGAAGGCAAGTTGACGGAAGACGAGTTCCGTCCGTTCCGTCTGATGAACGGCCTCTACCTTCAGCTCCACGCCTATATGCTGCGCGTCGCCATTCCCTATGGCACGCTGACGGCGCTGCAGATGCGCCGCCTCGCCGATATCGCGGACAAATATGACCGCGGCTACGGCCATTTCACGACTCGCCAGAATCTCCAGTACAATTGGCCGAAGCTCGTCGACACGCCCGATATCCTCGAGGCGCTCGCCGAGGTCGAGATGCACGCGATCCAGACCTCCGGCAATTGCATCCGCAATGTGACCGCCGATCATTTCTCGGGCGTCGCCCCGGATGAAATCGAAGACCCGCGCCCGACAGCCGAATTCCTGCGCCAGTGGTCGAGCGCGCATCCGGAGTTTTCGTTCCTCCCGCGCAAATTCAAGATCGCCGTCACCGGCGCGGCGCAGGATCGCGCCGCGATCATGGTTCACGACATCGGCCTGGCGATCGTGAAGAACGACGCGGGCGAGATCGGCTATAAGGTGGTCGTCGGCGGCGGCCTCGGACGGTCGCCCTTCATCGGCAAGGTTATTCGCGACTTCGCGCCGCGCGCCGATCTCCTCGCCTATCTCGAAGCCATCATGCGCGTCTATAACCGCTTCGGCCGTCGCGACAACAAATACAAGGCGCGCATCAAGATCCTCGTGCACGAAAAGGGGATCGACGAGGTGCGCGCGGCCGTCGAGGCCGAATTCGCGGCGATGGACCGTTCCGTCTTCGCCTACGATCCTGCAGAATTCGACCGCATCGCCGCGTTTTTCGCGCCGCCGCCCTATGAGACGCTGCCGGCTGACTCGCAGAAGCTGCGCGCCGCCCGCGTCGAGCATCCCGCCTTCGGCAATTTCGTCGAGGTGAATGTCGCGCCCCACAAGATTCCAGGCTACGCCGTCGTCACCGTGTCGCTGAAGCCTATCGGCGGGATTCCCGGCGACGCCACATCGGCGCAGATGCGCGCGCTCGCCGAGGCGAGCGAGCGTTTCGGCTTCGGCGAATTGCGCGTCTCTCATGAGCAGAACATCATCCTGCCGCATGTGAAGCAGGACGATCTCTTCGACCTTTGGAAACTGCTCGACGCCGCCGGCCTCGCCACGGCCAACGCCGGGCTCGTCTCCGACATCATCTCCTGCCCCGGCCTCGATTACTGCTCGCTGGCGACGGCGCGCTCGATACCGATCGCACAGGCCATCTCGAAGCGCTTCTCGGATCTCTCTCGCCAGCGCCGCATCGGCAAGCTCGGGATCAAGATCTCCGGCTGCATCAACGCCTGCGGCCATCATCACGTCGGCGCGATCGGCATTCTCGGCCTCGAAAAGAAGGGCCAGGAATCCTACCAGATCACGCTGGGCGGCGATCCGACCTTTTCGGCGTCGATCGGCGAAATTCTCGGCCCCGGCGTGACGGCCGAGCAGGCGCCCGACGTGATCGAGCATCTCGTCGATTTCTATCTGGCCGAGCGCCACGAAGGCGAGACTTTCATCGAAACCTGGCGGCGCATCGGCCATGCGCGCTTCAAGGACGTGCTGAGACGGGAGGGCGAGGATGGCGCTGATATCTGACGGCCGCTTCATCGACGACGTCTGGCGCCGACTCGCCGAGGAGGAGGCGCTGCCCAAGAGCGGCAAGGTCATCGTGTCGCTCGCGCGGCTCGACCATGCGATCGAGGTTCACGGACCCGGCGTCGATCTGGGCGTCATCGCGCCCAACACGACGGACCCCGCGGCGCTCGCCGACGCGCTGCCGAAACTGGGCCTCGTTTCGATCGTTTTCCCGGCCTTTGCCGACGGGCGCGGCTTTTCGCTGGCGCGCCTTCTGCGTCGCGCCGGTTTTGCGGGCGAATTGCGCGCGAGCGGGCGACTGCTCGCTGATCAATATGCCCATGCGCTCGGCTGTGGCTTCGACACGGTGGAAATCCCCGACGACATCGAGGCGCGGCAGGACGAGACGCAATGGCGCGCCGCGCGCGACGCGCACGCCCGCACCTATCAGCGCGGCTATGTCGCGCCGGGCTCCATTCTCGACGCGCGGCGAAAGGCGGCGGCGCAATGACGGCCTCCATTCCCGAGATTCTCGCGCCGCGGCTGCTGCCGCTCGATCTCGATCACCGGCTGCAGCTCGTGCGCGAACTCATCCCTGGCCGCATCGTCTTCACGACGAGTTTCGGCATAGAGGATCAGTTCATTACCCATTCCATCTTCACCCAGGGTCTCGACATCGACGTCGCGACGATCGACACGGGCCGCCTCTTTCCCGAAACCTATGCGCTTTGGGAAGACACGGAGGCGCGCTACGCCCGCCGCATCCGCGCCGCCTATCCGCCGACCGAGCCGCTCGAAAAGCTCGTCGAGGAACAGGGCGTCAACGGATTCTACAAATCCGTCGAGGCGCGCAAGGCCTGCTGCCATGTGCGCAAGGTCGAGCCGCTCGGCCGGCTTCTCCATGGCGTTTCCGGCTGGATCACCGGTCTGCGGGCCGATCAGTCGGCGGCGCGGGCCGACGTCGCCATGATCGCTTTCGACACAAACTACAGGACGATCAAGATCAACCCGGTTCTCGATTACACGCGCGACGCCATCGCCGCCGCGACGGAAGAGTTCTCCATCCCTGTGAACGCGCTGCACGCACATGGCTTTCTCTCCATTGGCTGCGCGCCCTGCACGCGCGCCGTCAAGCCCGGCGAGGACGAACGCGCCGGCCGCTGGTGGTGGGAGCAGGACGACAAGAAGGAATGCGGCCTGCATGTCGGCGAAGACGGAGTTCTGCGCCGCGGCTCGGCCCCGAAATCGCCGGAGGCGTTCCAATGACGGCGCTGCCCACACGCTCGCTCGGCCATCTCGACCGGCTCGAAGCGGAAAGCATTCACATCATGCGCGAGGCTGTCGCCGAATGCGAACGGCCCGTGATGTTGTTCTCGGTCGGCAAGGATTCCATGGCGATGCTGCATGTCGCCATGAAGGCCTTCTACCCGTCGAAGCCGCCCTTCCCGTTGATGCATATCAACACGACATGGAAGTTCAGGGAGATGATCGACTTTCGCGACCGCATCGCGAAAGAGTGGGGCCTCGAGCTTATCGAATACATCAATCCCAGGGGGATTGAGATGAACATCAGCCCCTTCGTTCATGGCTCGAAGCTTCATACCGAGATCATGAAGACCGAGGCGCTGAAGCAGGCGCTCGACAAATATAAATTCGACGCGGCCTTTGGCGGCGCGCGCCGTGACGAGGAAAAATCGCGCGCCAAGGAGCGCGTGCTGTCCTTCCGCACAGCGCAGCATCGCTGGGATCCAAAGAACCAGCGCCCGGAATTCTGGCGTCTCTACAATACGCGCAAGGCGCCGGGCGAAAGCCTGCGCATTTTCCCCATGTCGAATTGGACGGAAGCGGACATCTGGGACTATATCGCGCGCGAGAACATCCCCGTCGTGCCGCTCTATTTCGCCAAGGAACGGCCCGTCGTGCGCCGGAGCGGCACGCTGATCATGGTCGAAGACGACCGCCTGCAGCTCGAGCCGAGCGAGGTCGTGGAGCACAAGAAAGTGCGTTTTCGCACCCTAGGTTGCTATCCCCTGACCGGCGGCATTGAGAGCGAGGCGGAGACGCTCGACGAAATCATCACCGAAATGCGCGAGAGCCGCTCCTCCGAGCGGCAGGGCCGCCTCATCGACCATGACGGCTCGAGCTCGATGGAACAGAAAAAGCAGGAAGGGTATTTCTGACATGCAGGGCGTCGAGCTCATCGAAGGCGCCGCCCAGACGGCCGTCGCGCGTGTTCCAGCCGACAAGCCGCTGCTGCGCTTCATCACCTGCGGCTCGGTCGACGACGGCAAGTCGACGCTGATCGGACGCCTGCTCTATGACGCCGATCTCGCGCCCGACGATCTGATCGCCGCGCTCGAGGCCGATTCGAAGAAGCACGGGACGCAGGGCGACGATCTCGATTTCGCATTGCTCGTCGACGGCCTCGCCGCGGAGCGCGAACAGGGCATCACCATCGACGTCGCCTATCGCTATTTCGCGACCGACAAGCGCAAGTTCATTGTCGCCGACACGCCCGGCCACGAGCAATATACGCGCAATATGGCGGTCGGCGCCTCGACGGCCGATCTCGCCATCCTGCTCGTCGACGCGCGCAAGGGCATCCTGCCGCAGACGCGCCGGCACAGCGTCATCACCTCCATGTTCGGGGTGCGCCATGTCGTCGTCGCCGTCAACAAGATGGACCTCGTCGACTACAGCGAGGAGACCTTCCGCAAGATCGAAGCGGATTTTCGCGACTTCGCCAAGCATCTGCGCTTCGCCTCCGTCTATGTCCTGCCGCTCGTCGCCAAGGACGGCGACAATCTGGTGCATGGCGCCAAGACCATGCCCTGGCACGACGGCCCGCCGCTCTTGACCTATCTTGAAGGCGTAGCGGTCGAGGACGTGATGCGCATCGCGCCCTTCCGCATGCCGGTGCAATGGGTGAACCGTCCCAATCTCGACTTCCGCGGCTTCTCCGGCTTCATCAGCGGCGGCAATATCCGGCCCGGCGACATCGTCCGCATTCTGCCGGCCGGGCGCGACACGCGCATTTCCCGCGTCGTGACTTACGACGGCGATCTCGACAGCGCAGTCTCGGGCCAATCGGTGACGATCACGCTCACGGAGGAAATCGACTGCTCGCGCGGCGATCTGTTGAGCTCGCCCGTGTCGCCGGCGAAGGTCGGCGACCGGCTGGAGGCGAAGTTGCTGTGGCTCGTGCGCGAGCCGCTCTCGATCGGCAAGAGCTATCTCCTGAAGATCGGCGCGAAGACGACGCCGGCCAATGTTACGGCGGTCGACGCGCGCATCGAGATCGAAACGGGCCTCGCGGCGCCGATCCCTTCGGACGAGACGCTGGCCTTCAACGAGATCGGCGAGGCGAGACTCTCGCTCGAGACCGTCGTGGCCTGCGATCCCTATGTCGAGAACCGCGAGACGGGCGGCTTCATTCTGATCGATCGCATCACCAATGAAACCGTGGCCGTCGGCATGGTGAAGACGGTCGCGGCCTCGGATCGTCGCGCCGAGACGCCGCTCACCGATCTGAGCTACGCCTCCATGGAAGGCGTCGCGATCGAGCGCGAGAGCTACCGCCCCGCGCCGAAGCGCAGCCTCGCCAAGGCTGTCACCTGGCTTTTGCCGGCGGGCGTCTCGACCTTCTTGGTCGTCTACGCCTTTCTGGAAGACGCCGCCCGCGCGGCGGAGATTGCAGGCGTGCAAGTCGGCGTGATGTTTGTGCTCTATTATCTTCATGAGCGCATCTGGACGCGCTACGCTTATGGCCTGGAGAGCGACAAGCCGCCGCCGGCGAATGATCCGGGGATTTAAAGGTTCAGCCGCTTCAGTCCCTCCCCGCAAAGGGGAGGGCGAGCGCATTCTTAGTGCGCTTCGTCCCAATCATGGGCGGCGCGGGCGTCGACCTTCAGCGGCACGCTGAGGTCGACGGCGGGGAGCGGCGCCTGCTCCATCACCCGGCGCGCGACGGCGATCGTTTCTTCGGCTTGCGCCCTCGGCGCCTCGAAAACGAGTTCGTCGTGCACCTGCAAGAGCATTTGCGCCGCAAGGCCCGCCTCGGCGAGCGCGGCGTCCATGCGCGTCATCGCGCGGCGGATGATGTCGGCGGCCGCGCCCTGGATCGGGGCGTTGATCGCCGCACGCTCATAGAAGGCGCGGTCAGAAGGGTTGGCCGACGCCATGCGCGGGAAATGCAGCGCGCGGCCGAAGATCGTCGTCACGCACATTTTCTCGCGCACGATCTTTTTGGTTGCGTCCATGTAGTCGCGAATGCCGGGGAAGCGCTCGAAATAGCGCTTGATATAGGCGCCAGCCTCTTCGCGTGGGATGGAGAGCTGATTGGCGAGGCCGAAGGCCGAAATGCCGTAGATAATGCCGAAATTGATCGCCTTGGCGCGGCGGCGGACCTCCGGCGGCATGCCCGCAACCGGCACGCCGAACATTTCGGAGGCCGTCATGGCGTGAATGTCGATATCGTCGGCGAAAGCCTGTCTGAGTTGCGGAATGTCGGCGATATGCGCCAGCAGGCGCAGTTCGATCTGCGAGTAATCGGCGCTGATCAGCACATGGCCGGGGCTCGCGACGAAAGCCTTGCGGATCTTGCGTCCCGCCTCGTTGCGCACGGGAATGTTTTGCAGGTTTGGCTCTGATGACGAGAGCCGCCCCGTCGTCGTCGACGCGAGCGAATAGCAGGTGTGGACGCGGCCGGTTTCTTTGTTCACGAAGCCGGGCAGGGCGTCGGCGTAGGTGCTCTTGAGTTTCGACAATTGGCGCCAGTCGAGGATGCGACGGGAGAAGTCGTTGCCTTCGCTCGCCAGATCTTCGAGCACGCTCGCCGACGTCGACCAGGCGCCGGTCGCGGTTTTCTTGGCGCCGGGCAGGCCCATCTTGCCGAAGAGAATATCGCCGAGCTGCTTCGGCGAGCCGAGATTGAACGCTTCGCCCGCGAGGTCGAAAATCTCGGCCTCCAGACGCGCCATGTCCTGCGCGAACTCGCCCGAGAGCCGCGACAGCATGTGACGGTCGATCGTTATCCCGCGCCGCTCCATGCGGGCGAGCGTTTCGACCATCGGCCGCTCGAGCGTCTCGTAAACCGCGGTCTTCTGCTCCGCGGCGAGGCGGGGCTTGAGCGCGCGCCACAGGCGCAGCGCAACGTCGGCGTCCTCGGCGGCGTATTCCGTCGCGCGATCGAGGGGCACGCGCGCGAAACCTTTGAAGTTGCGGCCCGTCCCGGCGACTTCGCCGAAGGTGAGATTTTGATGGCCAAGATGTTTTTGCGCCAGTTCGTCGAGGCCGTGATTGTTGCGGCCGGCGTCGAGCGCGTAAGAGATCAGCATCGTGTCTTCGATCGGCGCGACGGTGACCCCGTAGCGGGCGAGCACGAGCAAATCATATTTCATATTGTGCGCCACCTTGAGGGTGGCGTCGTCCTCGAAAAGCGGCTTCAGCCTATCGAGCGCGGTCTCGAGCGGCATCTGGCCGGCGACGAGCTCCGCGCCGCCAAAGAGATCCCCGTCGCCCGCCTCGCGGTGCTGCAGAGGGATGTAACAGGCGCGGCCGGGCTCCAGCGCCAGCGAGACGCCGACAAGCTCGCAGCTCATCGGATCGAGCGAGGTCGTCTCGGTGTCGAGCGCCACGACTCCGGCGGCGAAGGCGTCGGCGATCCATTCGTCGAGCCGCGCAGGCGACAGCACCGTCTCATAGGTCGAGCGGTCGATCTTGGACGCGAGAGCGGCGGCCTTGCGCGCGGCCGCGAGCGTCGAGGGCGCGAAGGCGGCGGCGGCTTTCGCGGCTTCGGGTTCGGCTGTGCGCGTCGGCGCGGGCCGGGGCGCGTCGCTCACCTCGCCGTTGCGCGCCCGCCAGCCGGCGGCGCCGACGAAGTCGGGGTCGGGCTCGACCTCGTGGACATCGACGCCATAGAGCTCGCCGACGCGGCGGGTGATGGTCGTGAACTCCATCGCCTGCAAGAATGCAATCAGCTTTTTCGCGTCCGGCTGATGCAGGCCGAGGTCCTCGAGCTTGGTTTCGAGCGGCGCGTCGCGCACGAGCTCGACGAGCTGCTTGGAGAGGCGAATGAGCTTCACCGCCTCGGGATCGGTCAGGGCTTCGCGGCGCTTGGGCTGCTTGATGCCGGGCGCCTTCTCCAGAAGCGTGTCGAGATCGCCATATTCATGGATGAGCTGGGCGGCGGTCTTGACGCCGATGCCCTTTGCGCCCGGCACATTGTCGGTCGAGTCGCCGGCGAGCGCCTGCACGTCGACGACCTTATTGGGCGGGACTCCGAAATAATCGACGACCTCGGCTTCGGTGATCAGCCGTTCCTCGCGCGAGCCCTTTGCGCCCGCGGTTCCGGAAGCGGGATCGTACATGATGACGCCCGGCCCGACGAGCTGCATGAGGTCCTTGTCGGCCGAGACGATGAGAACGTCCGCGCCCTTTTTGCGAGCCTGCGCCGCATAGGTCGCGATGAGATCGTCGGCCTCATACATGTCCTGCTCGATCGGCGTGAGGCCGAAGGCGCGCACGGCGGCGCGCATGAGCGGAAACTGCGGGACGAGGTCTTCCGGCGGCTCGGTGCGGTGCGCCTTGTAGTCCGGATAGATGTCCTTGCGGAAGGACTTCTCGCTCTTGTCGAAGATGATGGCGAGATGGGTGGGCTTCGCCCCCGCCGCTCCCTCGCGCACGAATTGCAGAAGCTTGGTGCAAAAGAGCCGCACTGCGCCGGTCGGCAGGCGGTCGGAGCGATAATTGTATTTGGCGTCCTGGCGGATCGACTGGAAATAGGCGCGAAAGACGAAGGACGAGCCATCCACGAGAAAGACATGGCTGCCGGGGCCGACGGGTTTGTGCGTGAGGGTCATGGGTTCATTCTAGCGGGAATATGCCGATGAAGGCCACGATCTCTTCCCTCCCCCTTGCGGGGAGGGATGCGGCGCGCGATCGGCGTCGGGCGTTACCCCAGCCGCCCGAGCGCCGCGGTGAGCTTCTCGATGCGCGCCAGCGCTTCCTCGCGGCGCTCCTTGTGCTCTTCGATGACGTCCTCGTCGGCCTTGGCCATGAAGCCGGGATTGCCGAGCTTCGCCTCGACCTTCTTCGCCTCGCCCTCGAGCTTGGCGATTTCCTTGGCGAGGCGGGCCTTTTCGGCGGCGAGGTCGATCACGCCTTCGAGCGGCATGGCGACGACGCCGCCGCGCACGATGATCTGCGCCGAGGATTTGGGCGCGGCCTCGGCGAAGCCGACGCGGGAGAGACGCGCGAGCTTGCGGATCGTTTCATCCCAGCGTGAGGCGCGCGCCTGCACTTCGGCGTCGGCGCCGATGAGCAGAAGCTCGGTCTCGCTCGTTAGATTCATCTCCGCGCGCAGCGAGCGGATTTCCGAGACGAGGTCGACGACCCAGCCGATCTCGCTCTCGGCGAGCGCATCCTCGAGCCCGTGGAGGGATGGCCATTGGCTCAGCGCCAGCAGGCTCTCGCGCTTGGGCCCCTCGGCCCCCTTGATCGCCCACAGCTCCTCGGTGATGAAGGGCATGAAGGGATGCAGCAGCGCGTAAATCTGGTCGAGCACGAAGGCGGTCGTCGCCCGCGTCTCGTCCTTGGCGACGCCGTCGGGGCCGGTGAGCAGCGGCTTCGACAGCTCCACATACCAGTCGCAGAAGACGTTCCAGACGAAGCGATAGGCGGCGCCGGCCGCCTCGTTGAAGCGATAGGCGTCGATGGCGGCGGAGACCTCCTGCGCGGCGCGCGCCGCTTCGCCGACGATCCAGCGGTTGAGCGTGACCTGATTGGCCCGCGGGTCATAGCCCGAGACGCGCGCGCAGCCGTTCATCTCGGCGAAGCGCGAAGCGTTCCACAGCTTCGTCGCGAAATTGCGGTAGCCTTCGACGCGCTGGGTCGAGAGCTTGATGTCGCGGCCCTGCGCCGCCATGGCGGCGAGCGTGAAGCGCAGCGCATCGGCGCCGTATTCGTCGATCAAATGCAGCGGGTCGATGACATTGCCCTTCGACTTCGACATCTTCGCGCCCTTCTCGTCGCGGACGAGCGCGTGGATGTAGACGTCGCGGAAGGGGATCTCCTTCTTGAAGTGCAGGCCCATCATCATCATGCGGGCCACCCAGAAGAAGATGATGTCGAAGCCCGTGACGAGGACATTGGTCGGATAGAAACGGGCGAGCTCCGGCGTCTCGTCCGGCCAGCCGAGCGTCGAGAACGGCCAGAGCGCCGAAGAGAACCAGGTGTCGAGCACGTCTTCGTCGCGGGTGAGCGCCACTTTCTCGCCGGTGCGCGCGCGGGCGGCGGCGTGGGCCGCCTCTTCGCTCTCCTCGACATAGACATTGCCGTCGGCGTCGTACCAGGCCGGAATGCGATGACCCCACCACAGCTGGCGCGATACGCACCAAGGCTGAATATTGTCGAGCCACTCGAAGTAGGTCTTTTCCCAGTTCTTGGGCACGAAGCTGGTGCGGCCCTCGCGGACGGCGGCGAGCGCCGGTTGCGCCAGCGTCTTCGCGTCGACATACCATTGGTCCGTCAAGCGCGGCTCCAGCACGGCGTTGGAGCGGTCGCCATGCGGGACCATGTGCTTGTGGTCGTCGATTCCGTCGAGCAGGCCGCGCTCTTCCATCATCTCGACGACGCGCTTGCGGGCGACGAAACGATCCTGTCCGTCGAGTGCGGCGACAACGGCCGCGAGTTCGTCTGAGGGCGGCGTCCCCTCGTGAAACTCGGCGTTGGCGGCAAGCATCATGCGCGCCTGCGCGTCGAGCACATTGACGAGCCGCAGCCCATGCCGCTTGCCGACCTCGAAATCGTTGAAGTCATGCGCGGGAGTAATCTTCACCGCGCCCGTTCCCTTTTCGGGATCGGAATACTCGTCCGCAACCACCGGAATCAGACGGCCGACGAGCGGCAGGCGCAGCTTCTTGCCGACCAGCGCCTTGTAGCGCTCGTCTTCCGGATGCACGGCGACGGCGGTGTCGCCGAGCATCGTCTCGGGGCGCGTCGTGGCGACGACGATGAATTCGCCGGTCTCTTTGCCGTTGTCGTCGACAACGGGATATTTGAAGCGCCACAGATGGCCCTTCACTTCCTGCTGCAGCACTTCGAGATCGGAGATCGCCGTGTGCAGCGCCGGGTCCCAATTGACGAGGCGCTTGTCCTTGTAAAGGAGCCCGTCGCGATAGAGCTGCACGAAGACTTTCACGACTGCGCGCGACAGGCCGTCGTCCAGCGTGAACCGCTCCCGCGACCAGTCGCAGGAGGCGCCGAGGCGCTTCAACTGCTCGACGATCTGGCCGCCGGACTCCGCCTTCCATTCCCAGACGCGTTCGAGGAATTTCTCGCGGCCCATGGCGCGGCGGCCCTGCTCTTGCCGCTCCATGAGCTGGCGCTCGACCACCATCTGCGTCGCGATGCCGGCGTGGTCCGTGCCCGGCTGCCACAGCACGTCCTCGCCCTTCATGCGGTGGTGGCGCACGAGAATGTCCTGCAGCGTATTGTTGAGCGCATGGCCCATGTGCAGGCTGCCGGTGACGTTGGGCGGCGGGATAACGATGGAATAGGGCGCGGCCTGCGCGCGTTCGGGACGCCCGGCGCGGAAGGCCTGGGCCTCTTCCCAGGTTTCGCGGATGCGGCTCTCGATGGAGCGGGGGTCGAAGGTTTTTTCCATGGTCATCGGTAAAGCCGAACGCCTCAGTTACAAAAATCCCTCCCCTTTACGGGGAGGGTGGCCCGGCGAAGCCGGGTCGGGTGGGGTATAGGCCGCAACAGCGAGAAACTCGGAGCCGGACCCCACCCGGCTCGCTCCGCTCGCCACCCTCCCCGCTAAGGGGAGGGATGTGAGCGGAGAGATCGTCAGCGATCAGGCCAGCGCCTTCAGCGCGCTCCTGCCGGCGTAGATCGCCGCGTCGCCCAGCTCTTCCTCGATGCGGATGAGCTGGTTGTATTTGGCGGTGCGGTCGGAGCGGGCGAGCGAGCCGGTTTTGATCTGGCCGCAGTTCAGCGCCACCGCGAGATCGGCGATCGTCGAATCCTCGGTCTCGCCGGAGCGATGCGACATGACGCTGGTGTAGCCGGCGCGATGCGCCATATCGACCGCCGAGATCGTCTCGGTGAGCGAGCCGATCTGATTGACCTTGACGAGGATCGAATTGGCCGTGCCGGTCTTGACGCCCTGACTCAGGCGGGTGACGTTCGTCACGAAGAGATCGTCGCCGACGAGCTGCACCTTCTTGCCGATGGCGTCGGTGAGCTTCTTCCAGCCCTCCCAATCGTCTTCGGCCATGCCGTCCTCGATCGAGACGATCGGATAGTTATTGGCGAGCTTGGCGAGATAGGCGACCTGCTCGTCGATCGAACGCGTCACGCCCTCGCCTTCATAAACATATTTGCCGTCCTTGAAGAACTCGGTCGCGGCGCAGTCGGAGCCCAGCATCACGTCGACGCCCGGCTTGAAGCCCGCGGTCTCGATCGCCTTCATGATGAAGTCGAGCGCCGCTTCGGCGGAAGGAAGATTGGGCGCGAAGCCGCCCTCGTCGCCGACCGAGGTCGAATGGCCGGCCTTCTTCAACGCGCTTTTCAGCGTGTGGAAAATCTCCGCGCCCCAGCGGATCGCGTCGCGGACGTTATCGGCGCCCGTCGGTAGAACCATGAATTCCTGGAAGTCGATCGGGTTGTCGGCATGGACGCCGCCATTGACGATGTTCATCATCGGGGTCGGCAGGACGCGCGCCTGCGTGCCGCCGACATAGCGGTAGAGCGGCAGGGCGGAGGCTTCCGCGGCGGCCTTGGCGACGGCGAGCGAGACGCCGAGAATGGCGTTGGCGCCGAGGCGCGACTTGTTCGGCGTGCCGTCGAGCCGGATCATGGCCTGGTCGATGCCGACCTGGTCCTCGGCGTCGAGGCCGAGCAGCGCGCCGGCGATCTCGTCATTCACATTGTCGACGGCCTGCAGGACGCCTTTGCCGAGGTAGCGCTTGGGATCGCCGTCGCGCTTCTCCACGGCCTCATGTGCGCCCGTCGAGGCGCCCGAGGGGACCGCCGCGCGGCCGGAAGACCCGTCTTCGAGCGTCACATCGACCTCGACGGTTGGATTCCCGCGCGAGTCGAGAATTTCACGGGCGTGGATGTCGATGATCTCGGTCATGTGAAGGGCCTCTTTTGGGTGCGCCGCGGAGCAGCGCCGCCTTTTAGCCTTATTAGCCGGCGCGGGAAAGCCTTGGCGCGCGTTATGAGCGGCATTTCGGGACGCCCCTGCCGCAGGCCCGCGGGAAAGCGGTTGACTGGCGCGGGTCGGGGGCTACCTTGAGCTTTATCAAGAAAAAACGCGAGTCGGCCGAGCTTTGCTCAGCGTCACGCCGAAAAAGACAAGAGCGGGAGAGAAACATGACGTTCGACAGGAGAGCGCGGGCGCTCGCCGCGGCGGCGATGTTGACGGCCAGTTACGGCGCTTTGGCGCAGACGGCGGAACATACGGCGGCGGTGAAAGCCATGTTCGACAAATCCCCGGTTCGGGCGGGAGCGTGCGCCCCGCTTTCCGAGGATTTCATGGGCTGGCCGGCGGCGCTGGCGCAGCGCTGCGACTATCCGCAGGGCGTCGCCTATATTCTCGACGTCAAGCCCGAGACCATGGCCAAATGGATCGAGACGAGCTGCGCCGCCCATGAGTCGGGCGTCGCCGCCTGTTTCGACCGCATGCTCAAATGCGCGGGGGAAAAGTCCAGCGCGACCTTCGTCATCGGCGGCAATCTGGCGGCCGCGCGCAAGGGGGCGGTGACCAACCTCTTTTTCCGAAATGGCGTCGTCGTCGCCGCGCCCCAGAACGGCACGGCCGAGCCCGTGCCTGTCGCCGAACAGGAAAAGCTCGCCCGCCTGCCCGAATCGGCGATCGAGGCCATGCCGGGCGGCGGCGCCGTCGCCTTCTGGCATACGCAACCGTTTCAGTTCGCGGTCAAGGCGATCGACCTCGGCGTGCCGGCCGAGATGAACACGCCCGACCGGCGGCAGAAATGGCTGGAGGTCATTCGCGCCGAAATGCAGGCGGCCCTGAACTCCGACACGAACCGCTTTCTTTCGGGCTGGATGACCGCGCATCCGATCACCCTGCGCACCGGCGAATGCGCCGACGATCGCGATCCGTGACGGGGCGTCTTCCGGGTTGACGGATTTCCTCGTCCTTCGAGACGCCTGCTTCGCAGGCTCCTCAGGATGAGGAAATCCTTCTGTCAGCGTTGCTTCCTTCATCCTTCCTTTCTTCGTCCTTCCTTTCCGCCGGCCACGCCGCCGCGCGCGTCCTTCTTGACGGGCGGGCCGCAGCGTTATCTTTAGCCTTCCATGACGAAGATCCACGAAGGCGCGTCGCTTCTCGGCGTGCAAGCCAAGCTCCCCGCTTCGCCCGACGAGGCGAAGCTCGATCTCGTGCCCAATCCGCACAAGGGCGTCGCTTATCTGGTCCGCTTCACGGCGCCGGAATTCACCTCGCTCTGCCCGGTGACCGGCCAGCCCGATTTCGCGCACATTGTCATCGACTATGCGCCAGGCGAATGGCTCATCGAGTCCAAGGCGCTGAAGCTTTATCTCGGAAGCTTTCGCAACCACGGCGCCTTTCACGAGGACTGCACGCTGCGCATCGCCCGCGATCTCGTCGCGGCGATGACGCCGCAATGGCTGCGCATCGGCGGCTATTGGTATCCGCGCGGCGGCATGCCGATCGACGTGTTCTGGCAGACCGGCGCGCCCCCCGAGGGGCTGTGGCTGCCCGATCAGGGGGTGCCCCCTTATCGCGGGCGGGGGTGAGTCGCGCCTTGAACGAGACGCGCCACTTCTGCGCGCAACACCGGCAGGACTTCCGCCTCGAACCAGGGGTTTTTCTTCAGCCAGCCCGTGTTGCGCCAGGAGGGATGCGGCAGCGGGAAGAGCAGCGGCCGCCCGCCCTGAAACTCCCGCCAGCGCGCGACTATCCCGGAGACGCTGGCGCCTCTGGGCAGAGCGTGGCCGAGCCGGGCGAAGTGGTAGTCCTGCGCATAGCGGCCGATCGCCAGCACGGTCTCGATCTGCGGCATGGCCGAAAACAGCGCGTCGTGCCAGAGCGTGCGGCATTCGGGGCGCGGCGGCAGATCGCCGCCCGCCGCGTCATTGCCGGGAAAGCAGAAGCCCATTGGCGCGATGGCCACGCGCGAGACGTCGTAGAACGTGTCGCGATCCACGCCCATCCATGCGCGCAGCCGTTCGCCCGATGGATCATTGAAGGGAATGCCGGTCTGGTTGACGAGATTGCCGGGCGCCTGGCTCGCGACGAGCAGCCGTGCGGTCGGCGAGACCCGAAACACCGGACGCGGGGCGTGCGGCAGGGGCGCGGGCGCCTGCGCGCAATGGCGGCAGGCGCGAATCCGCGCCGACAATTCTTCCAACGTCTCGGGTCTGTCGCGCCTCATGTTGCGCGTCAGGCGGCCGCGCTCGGCCGCGCCGCCACGTCCGAGCGCCACCGCGCCAAATGCGCCAATTCTCCCGGGACGTCGACGCGGGCGAGCGGCGACAGCTCCAGCGCGACGAAGGCGGTGATGTCGGCGACGGTGAAGGCGTCGCCCGCGACATGGCGGCGCGCGGCGAGTTCGCCGTCGAGCCAGCGCATCGCGTCCACGGCCCGCCCGCGCTGCGCCTGCGCAAAGTCCGGGAACTGCGGCTGCTCCAGCGCGGCGAGCCGCGGGTGGCTGTGGCGGAAGGCGTGCGCCACCGGCATGAACAGCTCGAACTCCATCCGCCGCTGCCACATGTCGATAAAGGCCGCCTCGCGGCCGTCGCGCCCGAAGAGCGGCGGCTCGGGATAGAGGGTTTCGATATAGCGGCAGATCGACACGCTCTCCGTCAATACGGCGCCGTCGTCGAGCACGAGCGCCGGCACGCGGTGGAAGGGGTTGATGCGCGCGTAGTCGTCATTCTTGTGCTCGAGCGCGAGGAGATTGATCTCGCGGGTGGGGATGGGGACGCCTTTTTCCGCGAGAAACATACGAACCCGCTTGGGGTTGGGCGCGCGCGGCGTATCGTAGAGCAGCATTTTCGAAGTCTATCATCGCCACTGCGGCGCGTTCAATTTAAACCCTGCCGTGAGCGCGCCGTTAATGTTTCCGGGCGATTATCGCGCTTCGCCGATTTTGACGGCGGTCCTGCATGCACAGTTGAGCATGAGCGAAGTCACCGCTGAGATGATTGAACGCGGGCGCGGACTCGATCCCCAGGCCGCGACCAGGAAACGCCGCATGGGCGCGCACATGCGCGCGGCGCGCGAGCGCTTGACGACCTCCGACACGGGACACAGGGGCACGGATCTCGAATTGCTGCGCGCCTATGCGGAAGCGCGGAGCAAATCCGCCTTCGGCGCCGCCTGTCTCATTCTGATGCTGGCGCTTCTCGCCCTGTTCTGGGTTCCGGCGACGAAGACTCTCGTCTGGCTCGTCCTGGCGCTTTCGAGCATGGCCCTTTGCGTCAACATGGCGCGGGGCCTCGCTGGACTCGAGGACACGAAGGTGACCGTCATCGAGTGGCGCAGGAGATTCGTTGTGACCGAGCTCCTGCACGGCTTCCTCTGGGCCGGCTATGCGGCGGTGTTGCTCAGCGTCAACGACCCGAACGCTCGCACGCTCGTGGTTGTGATGCTGCTCTTGTCCTCGGCCTTCAACACCATGGTGACGGCGACAATTCCCGCGGCCGTGTATGCGGCGATCGCGCCGAGTTCGCTCGCGGCCGTCGCTTACATCACGCTCGTCAATCGCGCCGGCGCGGACACGCTCGGCGTGCTGCTCGCCATGGTCGCGGCGGCGCAGTTGTTTTTCTACACTCTCGCCAAGCGCTTCCATCAGCTCGCCTCCGAAAGCCTGTTCTTCCGCGCCGAAAAGAACGAGCTGATTGCGGAGCTCGAGCAGGCGAAAGCCAATTCCGACGAAGCGCGCCGCCGCGCCGAGGAGGCCAATCTGGCGAAGTCGCGCTTTCTGGCGACGATGAGCCATGAGCTGCGCACCCCCTTGAACGCCATCCTCGGCTTTTCCGAAGTGCTGAAAGGCGAGCTGTTCGGCGCGCACGCCAATCCCGCTTACCGGGATTATTCCGCCGACATTCATTCGAGCGGTCAGCATCTGCTCATGCTGATCAACGAAATCCTCGATCTGTCGCGAGTCGAGGCGGGCCGATACGAACTCAAGGAGGAGAGCGTCTCCTTGGTCAATATCGCGCAGGATTGCCGACATCTGTTGATGATTCGCGCCAAGAAGCGGGACATCACGCTCATAGAGGCGGTCGAGCCGAGCCTGCCGCGCATCTGGGCGGATGAGCGCGCCGTGCGGCAGATCGTGCTCAATCTCCTGACCAACGGCATTAAATTCACGCCGCAAGGCGGGCAGGTGACGCTGAAGGTCGGCTGGACCCGGGCGGGCGGCCAATATATCGCCATTACCGATACCGGCCCCGGCATCCCGGAAGAAGAGATCGCCGTCGTCATGTCCTCCTTCGGCCGCGGCTCGCTCGCGAGGAAAAACGCCGAAGAAGGCACCGGCCTCGGTCTGCCGATCGTCAAGGGGCTCGTCGAGCTTCACGGCGGGCAGTTCATGTTGCGCTCCAAGATTCGCGAGGGCACGCAGGCGATCGTCGTGTTCCCGCCGCAGCGGGTGATGAACGCCCTGCCGAAGTTCGAAACCCAGGGACGCGCCAGCCGGCCCGCCGCCTGAACGAGAAAACCTCTGACGGCGAGCAAAAACTGCTCTAGGCTGCCGCGTCATGACGACCCATGACGCACATCCCGCGCCCGATTCCGCCGCGCTCGTGCTCTTTTCTGGCGGGCAGGACTCCACCACCTGCCTCGCCTGGGCGCTCGCGCATTTTGCCCGCGTCGAGACGGTCGGCTTCGACTATGGCCAACGCCACCGCATCGAACTCGATCAGCGCAAAAAACTGCGCGACGGGCTCGCGGCGTTGTCGCCGCTCTGGCGCCAAAGGCTCGGCGACGACCACACGATGACCATCGAGGCGCTCGGCGCCATCTCGGACACCGCGCTCACCCGCGACGCGGAGATCGCGTTGCGCGAGGACGGTTTGCCCAACACCTTTGTCCCCGGGCGCAATCTCATCTTCCTCGCCTTCGCCGGCGCGCTCGCCTATCGCCGCGCCGTTTCCGACATCGTCGGCGGCATGTGCGAGACCGATTTTTCCGGCTATCCCGATTGCCGCCACGAAACGATCCGCGCGATGAACCGGGCGCTTTGTCTCGGCATGGCCTCCGACATCGAAATCCATACCCCCCTGATGTGGATCGACAAGGCCGCGACCTGGCGCCTGGCCAAGGATCTCGGCGGCTGGGGCCTGGTCGATTTGATCGTCGAGGAGAGCCACAGCTGTTACCTCGGCGAGCGCGGCCGACGCTTCGACTGGGGCTACGGCTGCGGCGAATGCCCGGCCTGCGCGTTGCGCGCGGCCGGCTGGGCGAAGTTTTTCGCCGCTACCCCGGCTTGACCGCCCGCCGCCACGTAATGTTATAACATGCATGTTATAACATTACGTGGGTGGGCGCTTTGCTGTTACGTCACGCTCTTGGCCGCGCAGAGGCCCCGAGGCCCGCGTCACAGCTCGTAAGATGCGCCGTCGCGGGGCTTTTTGCGCTCATGTCCTATGCGGCGGCGGCGCAGCAGTCGCTGCCCACGATCGAAGTCCGGACCGCCAAGCGCCACACGGATGCGAAGACCCCGCCCGCGCGGAGGCCTGCCGCGCTGCGCCAGCCGCTTGTCGCTGCGCTCCCGCCCACGC
Organism: Methylocystis echinoides; assembly: GCF_040687965.1. Classification (NCBI taxonomy): domain Bacteria; kingdom Pseudomonadati; phylum Pseudomonadota; class Alphaproteobacteria; order Hyphomicrobiales; family Methylocystaceae; genus Methylocystis; species Methylocystis echinoides. The sequence continues at coordinate 954,623 of NZ_CP156084.1, read as the reverse complement.
CCTCGGCGCCGCGTGACAGTCTGCCGATCGTCGCCGATCGCTTCGGGTCGACATTGGTTGTGCCGCGGGAGGAACTCCGCCGCTTGCCCGGCGCGACGCTCGGCGACCTGCTCTTCGACAAGCCGGGCGTCACCGGATCGGGCTATGCCCCGGGCGCCGCAAGCCGCCCGATCGTGCGCGGGCTGGATAATTACAGGGTGCGCATCCAGGAGAATGGCGTCGCCGCCAGCGGCGTCTCGGAACTGGGCGAAGACCACGCCGCCCCGCTCGATCCGCTCGGCGCAAATCGCGTCGAGGTGATTCATGGCCCGGCCACGCTGCGCTGGGGCGCGGCCGCGATGGGCGGCGTCGTCAATGTTGAAAACAATCGCATCCCGGACCATCCGCCCTGCGCTGACGCGGCCCTGTTTCGACAATCCGGCTGCGCAGCGGTTGAAACCCGCGCGGCGGCGTCGACCGTCGACGGCGCGCTCGAAAATGCGACGCTTCTGGACGCCGGGCGCGGCGCGTTTCTCCTCCACGCCGACGTCGCGGGCCGACGCGCCGGCGATTACGCGATTCCCGCCTATCCCTATCTCTTTCCGCCCGACCCGCCGCCGCCGGTCTATGGCCGCCAGCCCAATTCGGCCATGCGCATGGGCTCGGCCTCGCTCGGCGGGACTTATCTTTTCGACGCCGGCTACGTCGGCTTTTCAGTGACGCAGTTTTTCACCCGCTACCACATTCCCGGCATAGAGCCGACGGCGACCAATACGCGGATCGACATGCGCCAGACGCGCGTCGCCTCGAAAGGCGAATTGCGACCGCGGTCGGCCTATGTCGATACGATCCGCTTCTGGATGGGCCTCGGCGACTACCGCCACAACGAGCTCGCAAATGTCGATGGGGTCGACGGCGCTCAGCAGACCTTCACGAATCAGGAGCTCGAAACCCGCGTTGAAACCCTGCTTCAGCCGCTCGCGCTGCCCTTTGGGACGCTGAAAACCTCTTTTGGTTTCCAGGGCGCGCATCAGTTCTTGCGCGCGCCGGGCGTCGAAGGCGGGCTCTTCGACCCCAACCGCACGAAAAGCGTCGCCGGCTATCTGTTCAACGCGCTCGCGTTCAACGCGGCGCAGCGTCTCGAAATCGCCGGCCGCGTCGAACATGCGCAAATCAGCGGAGCCATGCCGGATTTCTCGGTCGACCCCGGCTTCTCGACACCCCGTGACCGGCAATTCACGCCGGTCAGCGGCGCGTTCGGCTTTCTTCAAGATCTTCCCGGCGACATGGTCGCGAGCCTTTCGGCCCAATATGTTCAACGCGCCCCGCGCGCGCCCGAACTCTTTTCGCGCGGCGCCCACGAGGCCACCGGCACCTTCGACGTCGGCGATCCCAATCTGAAGATCGAAGCGGCGAAGACGGTCGAGATCAGCCTGCGTCGGGCGCCCGGGCCGCTGCGTTTCGAGGCCAATCTCTTCTACACGCGCTTCGATAACTTCATTTTCCGCAATCTCACCGGCGAGAGCTGCGAGGCGACCGTCGCAAGCTGCACGCCCTTGGGCGAAGGCGGCGATCTCGCGCAGGCCTTCTATGCGCAACGCAACGCAGTCTTTCGCGGCGGCGAATTCCAGGGCCAGCTCGACGTTGCGACGCTCGCGGGCGGGACCGTCAGCGTCGAGAGCCAGTTCGACGTGGTGCGGGCGAGCTTCACGGGCGGCGGAAACGTGCCGCGCATCCCGCCCGTGCGGCTCGGCGGCGGTCTCGTCTGGCGCGACGCCAATTGGCTCGCCCGGGTCAATCTGCTGCACGCCTTTGCGCAGAATGCGATCGCCGAGACGGGCGAGACGCCCACGAAAGGCTATAATCTGCTCAAGGCGGAGCTGAGCTACCGGATGGTTTTCGGCCCGAACGATCCGCTCGGCCGCGAGATGACGTTCGGCCTCGCGGGCAATAATCTGCTCAACGCGGACATGCGCAACAGCGTCTCGTTTCGTAAGAATGAGGTGTTGCTGCCCGGCGCCAATCTGCGGCTTTTCGCCAATATCCTGTTCTAGACGCGGCTTCGAGACTTGATCGGCGGCGCGAAATTTGGCATAGGCGTCGCCAACGAGGCGCTGGGCGTATCCCGGCCTGTCTTCTATTGCCGAGGATAAACACATGAAAGTCCGCAACTCCCTGAAATCCCTGCGTTCGCGCCATCGCGCCAACCAGATCGTGCGCCGCAAGGGCCGCGTTTACGTCATCAACAAGGTCCAGAAGCGCTACAAGGCCCGCCAGGGCTAAAGCCCGTCCCGGCCTTCAGCCATTAGAAAAAGACCGCGGGACATTGTCTCGCGGCTTTTTTTTTACGCCGCAGGGGCTTGGCGGCGGCTCTCGGCGGCGGCTCTTGCCGGGGGCCTGGCGGTCACGCCCCCATCAGGGCGCGCACATGCGCCGCGACGCTTCGGCCAAGCCCTTCGAGGTCATAGCCCCCTTCGAGCAGCGACACGATGCGGCCGCCGCATTTCCTGTGGGCCACGTCCATCAGGCGCTTGGTCGCCTCGCTGAAATCCTCCTCGGTGAAGCGCAGGCCCCCGAGCGGGTCGCGCTCATGGGCGTCGAAGCCCGCCGAGATCAGGATGAGGTCCGGGCTGAAGTCCCGCAGCCGCGGCAGGACGCGTTCAAGGAGCGCCTCCTGAAAGACATCGCCCGTCGAGCCGGCGCGCAGCGGGGCGTTGACGATGGTGTCGTGCTCGCCGGTCTCGTTGTAGCCGCCGGTGCCGGGATAGAAGGGCGCCTGGTGGGTCGAGCAAAACAGCACGCTCCCATCCGACCAGAAAATATCCTGCGTGCCATTGCCGTGGTGCACGTCGAAGTCGACGATCGCCACCCGCTCGGCGCCATGGGCGGCCTGCGCGTGGCGCGCCGCCACGGCGACGTTATTGACAAAGCAGAAGCCCATCGGGTTGCGGGCGCCCGCGTGATGGCCGGGCGGCCGCGCCGCGACGAAGGCCGTGTCCGCGTCGCCGCGCATCACCCTGTCCACCGCCGCGACGGCGCCGCCCGCCGCCCGCCAGATGGCTTCGAGCGTCTTCGTGCACATGACCGTGTCGCTGTCGAGCGCCGCATAGCCCTCGCGCGGCTGCGCCTCCTCGAGCGCCGACAGATAGCTTTGCGGATGCACGCGTCGCAGCGCCTCGACGGGCGCCCGCGGGGCTTCGGCGCGGGTCAGGATTTGGAATGCTTCAGCTTCGAGTTCGCGCTCGATGGCGCGCAGCCGGTCTGGACGCTCCGGATGGCCCGGGCCCATCTCATGCTCGAGGCCGCTCGCATGCGTGAACAGAAGGGTTCTCACCAGCCCGCCGCTCTACTGGCCGCCACTGCGGACCGCCTTTTATTGGGCCGTTTTTCGACAAAGTCCATGAAAATTGAAAGACAGCGGTTTTCGCCGCGGCCGTCATGGCCGGGCTTGTCCCCGATTGTCCCTGCCTTTGGGGGGGCGCGATTGCGCGCCTTCGCCCGCCGATCCGCTGCAACCAGAGGATGTGCGCGTGGCCCATAGGCCACACCTCCACATTATTGGCGATAGCAGGGCGGCAGGCGGATTAAACGGGGCGGGTTCGTGGTAAGGAAATTTTCAAGAAATCTGATTGCGGCGGAAAGGAGCGTGCTGATGAAGTGGAAAACTATGGCTGCGATGTCGCTAACCGCTCTCGCTCTGGCGGGTTGCTATAGCGGCGTCCGGGTGCCCGACCCCAAACTCTCGGCGCGCGACGCGGAATTTCTGGCGCTTGCTCCCAAGGCCCAAATCAGCTCCGAATTCGACCGCTATCTCGTTGATTACAAGACGAACGAACCGGTGGGGTCGATCGTCGTCGATTCGAGGGCGCATTTCCTTTACTACGTCATGCCCGGCGGCAAAGCCATTCGCTACGGCGTCGCGACGGGGCAGGAGGCGATGGGCTGGACCGGCCGCGCCTATGTGGGCGCCATGCAGGAATGGCCGCGCTGGATCCCCCCGAAGGACATGCTCGAGCGCTGGCCGCATCTGCAGCCGACGGCCGACGCTGGCGGCCTGCCCGGCGGCCCCGACAATCCGCTCGGCTCGCGCGCGCTGTATTTGTATCAAAATGGGAAAGACTCGCTCTATCGCATCCACGGCACCAATGAGCCGGAGAAGATCGGTCAGGCCGTGTCCTCGGGCTGCATCCGCATGCGCGATATCGACGCGATCGACCTTTATAGCCGCGTCAAGGTCGGCACCCAGGTCGTTGTGCTCTAACCGAGCGAGCTGACGCCGATTGAGCCCTTCCCCCTTCGGGGAGGGGCTTTTTCGTCTTTGGCGCGGGGGCGATCCACAACAATTTTTCGAAGCTCGGCCTTTATTTGCGGAACGGTCACGCTCGAACTGCGTTATCGGGGCAAGACGGCGTCCGGCTGGTCAAGACAGAGCCGGGCAAGCGGCGATTGCAACGCAAGTCATTTGACGGGGCGGGGAGGAAAAATGAAAAAGGCCATCGTGTTTGGGTTATTTGCCTTGTTGTTGGCCGCAAGCTTCGCGAGCGCCGCGTCGATGATCGAGCCCGCCGACACTGACAAGGATTTTTGTTTCGGCTATGCGATTTGCGAATGAGCCTCAGGCGCGCGGCTTCTGACGCATCATGTCCCGCAGCTGCGCGACCCGGCGCAGAACGTCTCCCCCGTTCGTTCTGACGAAAGCGGTCGCCGCGGCGCGCAGTCGGGCGACTGATTCCAATGCGCGCAATTTCAGTGGCTTCACCAGCAGGGAGGCCCAGGCGCGCGCATCGAGGACGATCGAATAGAGACGGGCGAACCACGGCATTTGCAGGAGCTTGTCGCGGCAGATGTCGAAGAGGAACGCTTCGACGCCGAGGGTGAGCGACTTCACCAGGAAGATAAACAGAACGCCGAGGAAGACGTGGCCCTTCGCCAGCAGCGCCAGCGCGGCGACTTTGAAGGGCAGGACCCCCAGCATCGGGACGGCGAAAAGCGCCAGCGTCATCGGCGGCGACAGTTTCTCGACGACGCCCGCGAGCCAGGGCTCGATGCGCTCAAGCCCGAGCGCCCGTTCGAGCTGGCGCAGCCAGTCCCGCACATGGTCCCAGATCCAGCTCTCGATGAGGAAGATCACCGCGAGCGCGAACCAGAAGGCGCGGATCAGCAGAGGTTTCAGTCTGTCGACGAACGCGTCGAAGCGTCCCATGCAATCGTTCCTTCCAACGGGCGGATCGTAGCGCTCGGAACCATGTAGGCGCCCGGGAGCAAGACCCCAAGGCGGGCGGACGCGGCGCGCGTCAAATGTGAATCGCCCGCTTAGCGACTGCGAGCGCCGCCTCCTTCATCGCTTCCGACATGGTCGGATGGGCGTGGCAGGTGCGCGCCAGATCTTCGGACGAGCCGGAGAATTCCATGAGCACGGCGGCTTCCGCGATCAATTCGCCGGCGCCGGCGCCGAGGATATGGACGCCGAGCACGCGGTCGGTGACGGCGTCGGCAACGAATTTCACGAAGCCGTCGGTCTCCCGCATCGAGCGCGCGCGGCCATTGGCGGAGAAGGGGAATTTGCCGACGGCGACATCGAGTCCCTTGGCCTTCGCCTCTTCTTCGGTGACGCCGATGGACGCCACCTCGGGCGAGGTGTAGACGACGCTCGGAATGACGTTGTAATTCACATGGCCGGCCTGGCCCGCGAGAATTTCAGCGACGGCGACGCCTTCATCCTCCGCTTTATGCGCGAGCATCGGGCCGCGAACCACGTCGCCAATGGCGTAGACCCCTGGAACATTGGTTGCAAAATGGTCGTCGATGACGATGCGCCCGCGTTCCAGAGCGACGCCCGCCTCCTCGAGCCCCAGTCCCTGCGTATAGGGAATGCGACCCGTGGCGATCAGCACGACATCGGCCTCGATCTTGTCCGACGTCGCGCCGTCGACCGACGCGTAGGAGACGACGACGCCCGTCCCTTCGCGCGCGACGCCCGTGACCTTCGACGACAATTTGAAGGCGAAGCCCTGCTTCTCCAGTATTTTTTGAAAGCGTGCGGCGACTTCGAGGTCGAAGCCGGGCAGCACGCGGTCGAGATATTCGATCGCGGTCACCTGCGCGCCGAGCCGGCGCCAAACCGAGCCGAGTTCGAGCCCGATGACGCCCGCGCCGACGACGACGAGCTTTTGCGGAACTTTCTCCAGCGTCAGCGCGCCCGTCGAGGAGACGATCGTCTTTTCATCGATTGCAATCTCCGCTCCAGCCGCGTCGCGCAGCGGCGCGACCGCCGAGCCGGTCGCAATCACGATATTCTTGGCGTCGAGCGTCTGCGCCCCGCCGTCCGACCCTCTGACCTCGACCTTTCCGGGGCCGGCGAGCCGACCGACGCCGCGAATGCCGTCGACCTTGTTTTTCTTGAAAAGAAAGGCGACGCCGTTGACGTTGGCGCCCACGGTGTCGGCCTTGTGCTTCATCATGGCCGCGAGATCGAGCCGGGGCGGATCGACGATGACGCCGAGCGGCGCGAGGCCATGCGCGGCTTCGTCGAACATATGCGAGGCGTGCAGCAGCGCCTTGGACGGAATGCAGCCGACGTTGAGGCACGTGCCGCCATAGGTCGCGTCCTTTTCGACGACGGCGGTCTTCAAGCCCAGTTGCGCCGCTCGGATGGCGCAGACATAGCCGCCCGGCCCGGAGCCAATCACTACGAGATCATAAGTCATGAAGGCCGCTCTTCAAAAATGGCGCCGAAGCGTCAGCCTGCCGCCCAGGCGAAAATCGCGATGCCCAGAACGCCGATCGCGGTCTGTCCGAGCTCCAGGCTGCCCCACAGGTCGATGACCTTGCGGGCCTCATGCGCCGCATCGGCGCCGATGAGCCCGAGGATGCGGTTGTTGAGCGGCACAATCGCCCAATAGGTGTAGGGCCACGAGGCGAGCATGACGAGGGCGCCGAAGAGCCAGCGCAAATCATTGAGCTCTCGATAGGCGATGAAGCCGAAAAGAGCGGCAGCCGCCGCCAGTCCCGCGAGCACGATGAAGCCGCGATGGTCGGAGGGCTCCCACTCCTTGATCAGCGCGTCGTCGCTCAAGGCCAGACGCGCAGGCTGCTCGACATAATTGACATAAAGCGACGCGCCGGTGAAAGCGCCCGCCGCCGCGAGCGCAAGCGAACCAATGATCATCTGTCGTTCCCTCGTGAAGTCTTCAAGCCGATTCGATCGCTTCCTCGTCGCAGACGACGCGGGCGTTGGCTTCGGCCTCGGCGGCGACGTCGACCTTCAGGGCTCGGACCGCCTCCTGTTCGCGCGCGCGATCGGTGAAGTGGTCGAAGAACATCTTCATCGTCCGATCGATGCCGTGTGAATTGATCCGCCTCGTATCCTCCCGATAGAATCGTCCAGCGTTCGGCGAGACGTTCACGAGATCGTAAGACGGGAAATAAGCGATGTTGGGCCGGGCCCGCACCACTTCGTCGGCGGCCGCGCGCAGGATCGACTTCACGGCCGTATTCGACACGATGACATGCCTGTCCTCATAGGTCGCGATAATGCCGACGGGCGAGACGCTGAGAACAATGCGAACCTTGGGATTGACGGCCCGGATGCGGTCCACGGCGGCGAGAAAGTCGCGAACGACTTCGCTCACGGTCATATTGTAAAACTCGTAGACATTTTCGTCCCAAACGCCGCCGGCGACGCCGGGAGCGAGTTGCAGAATCGCGCCGTCGGCCTTGTGTCGCCAGGTTTCGGTGTGACCGAAGGTGAAGACGAAGACGTCCATCGTCTCGAACATGTGACGCACGGCGGCGAAATGGCTTTCGCGATCCGCGTGCATCTCCTCGAGCGTCTCATAGGCGTCGGGTTCGATTCGCGGACGGAAGGGGTCGACGAAGCGGCCGTCCTCGGGACGATTCCAGAAATCGAGCGTCGGCTTGAAGTCGCCATAGGCGCGTTCGATGAGCTGACGAAATTGCGCCGTCGTGTAGATATTGCCGTAGCGGCAGGAATACATCGAATAATTGCGACGCAGCGCCTCTTCGGCCGACATCCCCTGCGGCGGCTTTTCCGCGAGGTAATAGGTGTAGCCGCTGGTCTGGAGCCGATGGGCGATTTCCTGCGCGAAGCAGCTTCCGGCGGTGGCGACCCTGTCTTCGCGGGCGATCTTGAAGGGCGCGGAGAGCAGCGGGTCGATCGCGAAGGGCGGCAGGCCGGTCACAGCCTTGCGCCAGAAGCGATGGTCGGGTAGGGAGCTATAGGGATTGTCCGCCACGGGGCAAACTCCTGATCGCGATGTGAATAAGTCGCAAATGGCGCTTGGCGTCGTGTGGCGCGCCATCCTTCGTCAGCGGACCATAGACGAAGGCGCCGCCGCTTGTCACCAGCCGGGGGCCGGCGGGCGACGCGCCCAAGCGGCGAAGCCGGTGAATGACGCAGATGTTCTCCCAGATCGAGAAACAGATTTCCAAGTCCTGGATTCAATATGCGGTCGAGCCGCGAATCGCCAAGCTGACAGGCCGCCAGATCCGCACTACCGGGCCACGCATCGCCGTCATGGGCAATTGCCAAGCCTTTGGCGTGGCCTATGCGATGAAGGTCATGGACCCGAGCGCGACGGTTCATCATTTCTCGGCGATCGGCCGCTCTCGCTTCGCCAATTTCGATGTTCTGGTCAAGACGCTCGACACCTATGATTACGTCTTCTCGCACGAATTCCTCTCGGGCCATCTGCGCGGCCCTGGCGATTCGGCGGAGCTGCGCCAACGCCTGCCGAAAGTGACGCGCCTTCCCGCAGTGACCTTTGCGGCCTTTCATCCCGATCTGATTTACATCCAGGACCCCACGCAGCCGCTGCACGGCTTCATCTTCGGCCCGCTCGGCCCCTATCACTCGGCGATCGCCGTCTTCGCCTATCGGGCCGGTCTGTCGCTCGAAGAAACGCGGGCGATGTTCAATGAGAATGTGTTCCAGGCTTTGGGCTATCTGGACATCTGGAACGACGCTGCGCGCGAGCTGCTCGAAACGACGCGCAACGAATTCGACGTCGACCTTTCGACCGACCTCATGAAATGGGCGCGTCGCGGCGTCTTCATGTACAGCCTCGTGCATCCGATGAGCTATGTGCTATTCGATCTCTCCAAGCTCATGTGGGAGAAGGTCGGCCTGAAGCCGCCGGCGACGGATTTCAGCTATTATCAGATCTATGATCTCGCGCGCGCCGAGATCTTTCCCGTGTATCCGCCGATCGCCAAGCTTTTCGGCGTGCAGGGCGGCTATCTGTTCAAGCTGCAGAATCATCACCTCGCCAATGACGTCGGCGACTTCTTGACGCTGCCGCAATATCTCGCCGCCTGTTTCCGCACCTATGAGAAGGAAGGCGCCGAGCGTCTGGGCAATCCGCGCGTCGACGCATGGCTTGCGGACGAGAGCACGAAAAAACTGCTGATTGGACTGGCGCGGGAAAATCTGAAGGCCGGCCGCTTGCCGACGCTCTGAGCGGGGAAGTCTCTCCCCGCTTGCGGGGAGAGGGTCGAGCGGCGCGGTTTGCGGCGCCGGCTTACGCCTCCACTTGCTCCATCTCTCGGGTGAAAGCGCAAATTCGCGGGGCGATCTCGCGGCGGAAGCGCGAGCCGTTGAAGACGCCGTAATGGCCGACGCCTACCTGCAAATGATGCGCCTTGCGCGCCGCGGGAATGCCGGAGCAAAGGTCCTGCGCGGCAAGCGTCTGGCCGACGCCCGAAATATCGTCCTTCTCGCCCTCGACGGTGAGCAGCGCCGTGTGGCGGATGGACCGCAGGTCGATGAGTTCGCCGCGATGGCGCAGAAGCCCGAGCGGCACTTCATGCTTGATGAAGACGCGCTCGACCGTCTGCAGATAGAATTCCGCCGTCAGATCCATTACCGCGAGATATTCGTCGTAGAAATCGCGGTGTTTTTCGGCCGAGTCGCCGTCGCCCTCGATGAGATGGTTGAACATCTCCACATGCGCGGTGACATGGCGCTCGATGTTCATGGCCATGAAGCCCGAGAGCTGCAGAAAACCAGGATAGACGTCGCGGCCCATGCCGGCGTGGGGGAAGGGGACGGTGTGGATGCAGTGGCGGCGGAACCAGTCGATGCCGCGCTTCTCCGCGAGCTTGTTGACCGCGGTGGGATTGACGCGCGTATCGATCGGACCGCCCATCAAAATCATGGATTCGGGCGCCGCCGGGTCGCTCGCCGCCTCCATGGCCGCGACGGCGCAGATCAGCGGCACGGAGGCCTGGCAGACGCCGAGCGTATGGACCGGAACGCCGTCATCGGCGAGGAAACGCATCATCTCTTCGAGATAATCGATGTAATCGTCGAGGTCGAAACTGCCCTCGACGAGCGGGACGGTGCGCGCGTCGGTCCAGTCGGTGATGTAAACGTCGTGGCTCGGCAGGAAGGCCTCGACCGTCCCGCGCAGCAGCGTGGCGTAATGGCCCGACATCGGCGCGACGATGAGGAGCTTCGACTGTTTCGGCGCCGCGTCCGCGAATTGCCGCTTGAAATGCAGCAGGCCGCAGAACGGCTTCATCCAGACGTGCTCTTCGGCGACTTCAACCTCGACGCCGTCGACCTTGGTCGTGTCCAGGCCAAACATCGGCTTGCCGTAGCGGCGCGTCATGCGCTCGAAGAGTTCGGCGGAGGCCGCGATGCTGCGGCCGAGCGAGGTGTGATAGAGCGGGTTGAGCGGGCTCTTGATCGTGTGCAGCAGCGCGTCGGTCGCCGCACGCGCCGGCGCAAAGGCGAGATGCAACATTTCGTAAACGTGGTACGACATCCGATCCATATTCAGAGCTCTCCGCCACTCCTATCCATGTTGCACTGCACAAAACTCTTATAGCCAACTTGTTGCGGAAAGGAAAGGCTGACGCGCGCGCCCTGACCCCGCACATAATGTAAGTCGAGTTCGGCCGCCTGAAAAACAAACTATTTAACGCCCGCGGCGACCCCGACGAGCAGGATAAGCCAAAACACGGCGGCCGATAGTTTGTAAATCGTCAACGCGCGAAAAATATCGGCTGTGGTCGCCGCCCGGAGCCCTTCGCCGAGCACGGCGCCGTCCACTGTCGCGCCGCGATAGGCGCGCGGGCCGCCGAGCGCGAGGCCGAGCGCCCCGGCCATGGCGGCCTCGGGCCAGCCGGCGTTGGGCGAAGCGTGTTTGGCGGCGTCGGCGCGGGCGGCGGCGAAGGCGCGCCGCCCCGAAGCGCCCGGCGTCGCTGCGGCCGCAGCGGCGATCAGCCCGGCCGCAATGCGCGCGGGAACGAGGTTGAAAAGGTCGTCACAGCGCGCCGCCGCCCAGCCGAAGGCGAGATAGCGCTCGGATTTATGGCCGATCATGCTGTCGGCGGTGTTGACCGCTTTGTAGACCAGCGCGCCCGGCAGGCCGAAGAGGGCGAGAAACAGCGCCGGGGCGACGACGCCGTCCGAGAAATTCTCGGCGAGACTCTCGATCGCCGCGCGGGCGACGCCGGCCTCGTCCAACTCGGCGACGTCGCGGCCAACGATTTTGGCGACTTCCCGCCGCCCTGCGTCCAACCCGTCGGCAAGCTCCCGCGCCACCGCCGCGACATGGTCGTAAAGGCTTCTCTGGGCGAGCAGGGCGGAGGCGAGGAGGGCGGTGAGAAGCGCGCCGTAAGGCGCGGCGCCCAAGAGGCGCTCGATGACCTCCCCGGCGGCGAGCGGGGCCGCGACGATCAGCAGCAGCGCCGCCACGCCCTTGCCGCGGCGCATCGGGAAAGGATCGGCGGCGCGGTTGAGCCTTCGGTCGAGCCTGGCGATGAGCGCGCCGATCCAGGTGACCGGATGGCCGATGCGCTTGAACAGGGGCTCGGGGTAGCCGGCGACCGCTTCGATCGCAAGCGCCGCGACGGCGACGCCGAAGCTCATTCGGCGACGTCTCCGCACGCGCCGCAGCCCTCATGCTGAGGAGCGCCACAGGCGCGTCTCGAAGCATGAGGAGCGCCACAGGCGCGTCTCGAAGCATGAGGAGCGCCACAGGCGCGTCTCGAAGCGCGAAGGCGGCCGGCCCCGGCCCCCCGTCCTTCGAGACGCCTGCTTCGCAGGCTCCTCAGGAAGAGGGGCCTCATGTGCGCGACGCCGCCCGCAGCCGTCAGGAGAGCGGAGATCACCGACCGAACAGGCCGGTGACCGAGGCCTTGGCGAGCGCGTTCTGATTGATCGTGAAGCCGGCGATGGCGGTGCGGCCCTTGCCTGCGTCGCCGATCTTGTCGGTCTTCAGCGCATAGACGGTGATGACATAGCGATGCGGCTTGCCGGGCGGCGGGCAGGGGCCGCCGTAGGATCTGTCCCCGAAGTCGTTTTCCAGATGATGCGCGCCGGGCGGCAATTTCTTGCCCGAGGCGTCCCCGGCGCCCTGTTTGAGGCCGCGCACGTCCGGCGGGATGTCGACCACGAGCCAGTGCCAGAAGCCGGCGCCGCCGGTCGGCGCGTCGGGATCGTGCATCAGCACGGCGAAGCTTTTCGTGCCGGCGGGCGGATCGGTCCAAGTCAGTTCCGGGGAGAGGTTGGCGCCCGTGCAGCCGAAGGAGTCGTAGACATGTTTCATGTCGATCCTCTGGCCGTCGGCGATGTCGGGGCTTTTCAGTTCGAAAGCCTGCGCGCCGCCGGCTTCGGCCGTCGCGAACGTCATCAGTGCGAAGAAGGACGTCAGGCTGCGATTCATGGCCAAGCTCCTTTACATGAAATTCGGCGCCCCTTTTAACGGATCGCCGACCCTGTGTCGCGTGGGCCGCGGCGACTTGCTAAACATGGCGCATGACTGACGCGCCAAAAGATCGCCCGTTACGTCGGGGCTGGACGACCGGCGCCTGCGCCACGGCCGCGACGCGCGCGGCCTTCGAGTCGCTCGTTTCGGGCGCGCCGCCGCCCGATCCGGTCGAGATCGCGTTGCCCTCGGGCCGCCGGGTCGCCTTTGCGCTCGCCGAGTTTTCACGCGCCGCGGATTTCGCGCGCGCGGGCGTGGTCAAGGACGCGGGCGACGATCCCGACGTCACCCATGGCGCCCTTGTGCGGGCCACCGTGCGGCGGGCGGCGCCGGGGGCGGGCGTGTCCTTCCTCGCCGGCGAAGGCGTGGGCACGGTGACGCGCCCGGGCCTCCCCGTGCCGCCAGGGGAGCCGGCCATCAATCCCGTGCCGCGTCAGATGATGCGGGAGACGATCGCCGAAGCGGCGCAGAATTTCGGGGTCGGCGGCGATGCAGAGGTCGAGATTTCCGTTCCCGGCGGCGAAGAAATGGCCAAACATACGCTCAACGGGCGCCTGGGGATCGTCGGCGGCCTGTCGATCCTCGGCACGACGGGAATCGTCACGCCCTTTTCCTGCGCCGCCTGGATCGACAGCATTCATCGCGGCGTCGACGTCGCGCGCGCCAGCGGGTTGACGCATGTCGCCGGAACGACGGGTTCGACGTCGGAAGCCGCCGTGCAGGCGCTCTATGGCCTGCCCGAGGCGGCGATGATCGAGATGGGGGATTTCGTCGGCGGCCTGCTGAAGTATCTGCGCACGCATCCCGTCGCGCGCGTGACGATCGGCGGCGGCTTCGCGAAGATGACCAAGCTCGCGCAAGGACGTCTCGATCTGCATTCGGGCCGCTCGAGCCTCGATCTCGCGCGCCTCGCCGAGACGGCGCGCGGCGCGGGCGCCGATGAGGAGACGACCGCGCGCATCCATCACGCCAATAGCGGGCTCGACGCGCTGCTCATCGCCCGCGCCGAAGGGGTCGATCTCGCCGCGCCCGTCGCGCGCGAGGCGTGGAAAACCGCGGCGCGCGCGCTCGGCTCCGGGGAGATGGCGTTGAACGTCATCGTCTTCGACCGCGACGGCGCCCTCTTGGCGCAAACGCCTTTCAGGAGGGCCGGCGATGTCTGACAGAGAAGGGGATAGCGCGAATCCCTTCCTGACCTTCGTCCTCGGCGGCGCGCGCTCGGGGAAAAGCGCCTATGCCGAAGGCCTGATCATGGCGCATCCGGCGCCGTGGATTTACATCGCCACGGCGGAGGCCTTCGACGACGAGATGCGCATGCGCATCGACGCCCATCAGGCGCGGCGCGGCGGCAATTGGCGTACGACCGAAGCGCCGCAGAACTTGCCGCGAGCGATTGGGCAGGCGTCCGCAGAGGCGCCCCTGCTCATCGACTGTCTCGGCATCTGGCTCTCCAATCGCATGCTGGCGGGGGCGGACCTCGCCGCCGACCGCGCGGCGCTGATCGTGGCGCTGATGGCGCGTCGTGCGCCCACCGTGGTGGTGTCGCCGGAAGTCGGCCTTTCGATCGTGCCGGAAAATGCGCTCGCCCGCGCTTTCCGCGACGCCGCGGGGCTCCTGCATCAGGAGGTCGCGCGCGTTTCGGCGCAGGTGGCGCTGGTGGTGGCGGGCTATCCGGTGAAGGTGAAGTAGCGGCTCCTCGCCGACAATGCTTCGACGCGGCCTCGCCCTTCGAGACGCGCGCTTAGGCGCGCTCCTCAGGGTGAGGCCTAATTGAAGCAGATGAAACAGCCCTCATGCTGACCTGGGGACTCAAGCCCCCGCCGCCGTCAACCCCTTCTCGAGATCGGCGAGAATGTCGTCGATATGTTCGAGGCCAATCGAGAGGCGCACATAGCCGGGCGTCACGCCGCTGGCGAGTTGCCCCTCTTCGGCGAGTTGCGAATGCGTCGTTGTCGCCGGGTGAATGGCGAGGCTGCGCGCGTCGCCGATGTTGGCGACATGGTAGAACATCTCCAGCGCGTCGATGAAGCGGCGGCCGGCTTCGAGCCCGCCTTTCAGTTCGAAACCGATCAGCGCGCCATAGCCGCCCTTGAGATAGGCGTCGGCGCGCCGGCGCGCTTCGCCTCTCTGCTGCGAGGGATGGATGACTTTGGTCACTTCGCTGCGCTTGCTCAGGAAATCGACGACCTTCTGCGCATTTTGCACGTGGCGCTCCATGCGCAGCGTCACCGTCTCGATTCCCTGCAAAGTGAGGAAGGCGTTGAAGGGCGAGGGCGCCGAGCCCAAATCGCGCAACAGCGTCGCGCGCGCCTTGAGGACATAGGCCACGGGCCCGAGCGGCTTCACCGCTTCGACCCACACGGCGCCATGATAGCTCGGGTCGGGCGTATTCAGCGCCGGCTGGCGCGCGGGGAATTTTTCCCAGTCGAAATTGCCGCCGTCGATGATCGCGCCGCCGATCGAGGTGCCATGTCCGCCGAGATATTTCGTCGTCGAATAGACGACGATCGCCGCGCCGTGGTCGAGAGGGCGCGCGATGATCGGCGCAGCGGTATTGTCGACGATCAGCGGAACGCCGTAGTCGCGGCCGATCGCGGCGACTTCGGCAATTGGAAAGACGGTGAGCTTGGGATTGGGCAGCGTCTCGGCGTAATAGGCGCGCGTGCGATCGTCCGTCGCGCGGCGGAAATTCTCGGGGTCGGCGGGATCGACGAAGCGGACCTCGACGCCCTGGTCTCTCAGCGTATTGGCGAAGAGATTCCACGTGCCGCCGTAAAGATCGGTCGAGGAGACGACATTGTCGCCGACGCGCGCGATATTTTGCAGGGCGAAGGCCGAGGCCGCCTGTCCCGAGGCCAGCGCCAGCGCCGCAACGCCGCCCTCGAGCGCCGCGAGGCGCGCCTCCAGCACGGCCGTCGTCGGATTGCCGATGCGCGTGTAGATGTGGCCGAGCTCTTTCAGCGCGAACAGATTTGCGGCGTGTTCGGTGTCGCGGAACTGATAGGACGTCGTCTGAAAGATCGGCACGGCGACGGCGCCCGTCGTTTCATCGGCGCGCCAGCCTGCGTGCAGCGCAATCGTTTCCGCATGTTTCGATTCGACAGCCATGGCAATCCTCCCGCCGCAGCTTTCGTAAACGAAAAGCGGGCGCGAGGCGATATTTTCTTGCCGGCGCGACGGCCTCGCCCATCTAGCCCGTGGGGGGCCAATCCGGCCTGCCGCGCGCGGCGGGTCAGGAGCGAGAGCCATGCAAAAAATTCTCGTGATCTCTGCTTTTCTGTCGGCGGGCGCCGTCGCGCCCGCGCTCGCGGTGGATCAGGGAGATCCCAACCCGCCGACGTTTGAAAACGGCCAGCCGGTCATGCCGAAGGGCGCGCAGGCGACGCCGGAATTTCGCCAGGCCGAGGCGCAGGACGCCCCGGTGCAGGGGTCGGGCGTGATCCCCAAATCGACCACGCAGCCGTCCGTCGGCGAGACGTCCGGTCCCGCGGTGGGGACGCATGTCGATCCGCCGACCGTGGTGCAGAAAGACAATCCGGCCGCGCAAATGCATGCGTCGCCCACAGGCCTCGCGGGCCCGAGCGGAACCTCCGCCGGATCGCCCGGCATCGAAGGCAAGGCGGGAACTCAGGCCGGCAAGGAATGGCTGCCGCCGGAAGAGATTCGCAGCAAGAAGCCTAGCAGCTGAGGCGCGGCGCGCAGGCCAGGGCGAAGGCGTATTCCAGCGCAACATCCTCCAGCGCCTCGAACCGTCCCGAGGCGCCGGAGTGACCGGCGCCCATGTGCGTGTGCAGGAGCGCCGGTCCGCCGCCCGTCATGGCGGCGCGGAGCTTGGCGATCCATTTGAGCGGCTCCCAATAGGTCACGCGAGGATCGGTCACGCCCGCAATCGACAGGATCGCCGGATAGGCCTGAGCGCGAATATTGTCATAGGGCGAGTAAGCGGCGAGACGGTCGTAAACCTCTTCATCCGCCAAGGGATTGCCCCATTCGAGCCATTCCGGCGGCGTCAGCGGCAGATCGTCCCGCAACATCGTGTGCAGCACGTCGACAAAGGGCACGCCGGCGATGATTCCGGCGAAGAGCTGGGGCGCCTCATTGGCGACGACTCCCATCAGCAGACCGCCGGCCGAAGCGCCCTGCGCGACGATCGCGCCTTCGCGCGTGTAGCCGGTTTTCACGAGATGCTTCGCCACGGCGATGAAATCGGAAAATGTGTGGGGCTTCCGTTCGAGCTTGCCGTCCTCGTACCAGCGCCAGCCCTTCTCGGTTCCGCCGCGCACATGGGCGAGCGCGTAAACGAAGCCGCGATCGACGAGTGAGAGCACGTCTGAGTCGAAGCGCGCGTTGAGCGCATGGCCATAGGCCCCGTAGCCATAGAGCAGCAGCGGCGCGCCGCCGCGCCCGGGCGTGAAGGTCGCGCGATGCAGCAGCGTGACGGGAATCGTCTCGCCATCCGCCGCCGGCGCGAAGAGCCGTCGCGTGACGTAATTCTTCGGATCGTGTCCCGAAGGGATTTCCTGACGCTTGCGCAGCACGCGGGCGCGCGTCTTCATGTCGTAGTCGTAGGTTTCCTGCGGCGTCGTCAGCGAGCAATAGGTAAAGCGCAGCCTGTCCGTGTCGAATTCGAGGCCGGGATCGAGGCCGAGCGCGTAAGCCTCCTCCTCGAAGGCGATGGCGTGCTCCTCGCCGCTTGTCAGATCGCGGATCATGATGCGCGGCAATGAATTCTCGCGCGTCATCCACACGAGGTAATTGCGGTAGACGGTGAAGGCGACGATCATGGCGCCGTCCCGATAGGGGACGACGTCCCGCCAATAAGCGCGCTCGGGCGTCGCGAGCGGCGCGACGGAGATCCGGAAGTCGTCGGCGCCCTCGGCGTTGTTCATGACGTAGAGAACATCGCCGTGCGGCTCGACGTCGTAGCGCAATTTGGGTTCGCGCCTGGCGACGAGTCGCGGCGGCGCGTCCGCGTCCGCGAGATCGACGAGCCAGCATTCCGAGGCGTCGTGGCCGCGGATCGAGACGATGGCGAAGCGGCGGCAGCGGCTTTCCTCGAGCTCGACGAACCAGGCGCCGTCCGGCTCCTCGATGATCAGGCGGTCGGTTGCGGGGTCGGCGCCGACGTGGTGCCGAAAGACCTGCGCGGTGCGATGATTCTCGTCGACCCGCACGTAGTAGAAGGCTTTCGAATCCGCGCTCCAGACGATCGAGCCCTCGGTGTCGGTCACGACGTCCGACCGGTCCCGGCCATCGGCGAGCGCGCGGGTGCGAATGGCGTAGAGCTCGGAGCCCTTGTCGTCGACGCTCCAGGCGAGCTGTGCGTGATCGGGCGAATGGGCGGCGTCGCCAATGTCGAAGAAGTCATGGCCCTTGGCCAGCGCCTCGCCGTCGAGCAGGATCGTTTCCGCGCCGCCGTCGCGCGGGGCGCGGCAGGCGATAGGGTGTTCGGCGCCTTCGCGGAAGCGTCCGTAATAGGCGTAGGGCCCGTCGGGGTCGGGAACGTCGGCGTCGTCCTCCTTGATGCGGCCGCGCATCTCGGCCACCAGCGTCTTGCGCAACTGGCGAAGCGGCGCGACGACCTGCGCGCAATAGGCGTTTTCGGCCTTAATGAGCGCGGCGATGTCCCCCGGCAGTTTCTTTGGATCGCGCAGCACCTCGCGCCAGTTGTCGGCGGCGAGCCAGGCGTAAGGGTCGTCGAGCACGCGCCCGTGCGTCGTCATCCGAAACGGGCGCCGCTCCGCCACAGGGGGCGTCGCCGAGAAATCGAAGGCGGCGCCGTCAGTCTTTAGAGCTTCAGCCATGCCGTCCCCCCAGAAGGCCCGCGCGGCTCGCGCGCAAGCATTTCTCAAGATTTTCGTCGTTAGCCTTACCATCCGGGGCCTCGGATTTTCGAGTGGAAACCGCCATGAGCATCCTCACTCCCCATTTCAACGCCGGACCGCCGCGCAAGGTCAGCGGCAAGGGCTTTATCGCGCATCTTGTGAAGGGCTTCGCCCCGAACCTCGTCTTGATCCGACTGTCTCTGTCCGCTCTTGCCGGGGTTCTCGCCTTCCACTTCTGGAAGAACGGCCGGCGTTAGGCAAAAGCTTTGCAATTGGCCGCCCGGGCGCTGCAGCAAGACAAGGTCTTGGAAATGTCATAGTGTCCGCCCTGGCCGCGTTCGACGAACGTCGGCCGGGGAGAGTCCGAAGCCGTGCGGCCGGCTTCTAAGAACAAAAGAGACGTTATGTATAAGAGCATCAAGATCATCTTGTCGGCGGGCGCCGTCGTTGCGCTCTCTGGCGCGTCCGCATTTGCCGAAACCGTCTGGAAGCCGCCGGAGGAGGTCGCGCCGAAGGCCGCCGCCGAAGCCGCGCCCGCTCCCGCCGCCGCAACTAGTCAGGCCTCGCCGCAGTCCCCCGCGGACAAGGAAAAGGCCTGCGCCGAGCAGGCCAAGGAGAAGGGCCTGAAGGGCAAGGCGAAAAAGCAATTCAAGGCCGAGTGCGTGAAGTCCTGAAGATAATCGCAGAAGGCGCATATGAGGAGGGCGGGCTCGAAGCCCGCCCTCAGCTGAATCGACAAGCCTGCGAAGCGGCCTCGCCCCGGCCCTCAGTAAACGCGCTCGATGCAGAAATCGACGACTTCGAGCAGAGCGTCCTTCCACGGCGACGACGGGAAGATTTCGAGCGCGTCGCGCGCGATGGCGCCGTAATGGGCGGCGCGCTCGATCGTATCGTCCAGCGCCTTGTGCTTCTTCACCAGACCGCAAGCTGTCTCGACGTCGTCGTCGTTGATCTCGCCTTTCTCCAGCGTGCGGCGCCAGAACTCACGCTCCTTCTCATTGCCGCGGCGGAAGGCGAGCACGACGGGCAGAGTGATTTTGCCCTCGCGGAAATCGTCGCCGACATTCTTGCCGAGCTTGGCGGAGGAGCCGCCGTAATCCAGCGCGTCGTCGATGAGCTGGAAGGCGACGCCGAGATTCATGCCGTAGCTGCGCGCCGCCGCCTCGTCGGCCTTGGGCTTGCCGGCGAGCATCACGCCGACTTCCGCCGCGGCGGCGAAAAGCTCGGCGGTCTTGCGCCGGATCACGCCCATATAGGCGTCTTCGGTCGTCGTCGTGTCCTTGGCGGCGTTGAGCTGCAGGATTTCGCCCTCGGCGATGACGGCCGCGGCCTGTGAGACTACGGTGAGCGGCGGGACCATGCCGGGCTCGACCATCATCTTGAAGGCGTGGCCCAGCAGGAAATCGCCGACGAGCACGCAGGTCTGGTTGCCCCAAAGCATGCGCGCCGCGATCTTGCCGCGCCGCATGTTGGATTCGTCCACGACGTCGTCGTGAAGCAGGGTCGCCGTATGCATGAATTCGATGCCGGCGGCGAATTTGAGGTGGCCGTCGCCCTTGTAGCCGCACATGCCCGCGGTGGCGAGCACGAGCATCGGGCGCAGGCGCTTGCCGCCGGCGGAAATCAGGTGGTTCGCCACTTCCGGGATCGTCGTAACGTCCGAGCCCATGCGTTGGATGATGAGCTGATTGGTGCGCTCGAGGTCCGGGCGGATCAGGTCGAGCAGGCTGTCGAGGCCCGCGGCCTTTTTCTCTTCGAGCGGAATAACGATACCCACGGACCCCCCTACGGCCTGACCCTGAACGGCGGGGCAATTTACGGCCTTGCGCCCTTACCGGCAAGTCGACGCCTCGCCTCGGGCCGCGCCCCGCCTGATCGGAGGGTTATGGACGCCTTGCCGACCACGCGGCGGCCGTGTGACTAATCGCCCATCATGAGCGGGGACGACATCGACGGGTTCATGGAGGGGCGGCTGCGGCTGCGGCAGGGCCGCGGCCATCGCGCCGGCCATGACGCGGTGTTGCTCGCCGCTGCGACGCCGCCTGACGTCGACGGCCTCATTCTCGACATTGGCGCCGGGGCCGGGGCCGTCGGGCTCATGGCCGCGATCCATGCGCCCGAGGCGCGGGTCGGCCTGGTCGAGATCAATCCGCAGAGCTGCGCGCTGGCGCGTGAAAATATCGATCGCAACGGCCTTGCCGCACGCGTCAGCGTCTTTGAGGCGGACATCCTCTCTGCGACATCACGTCGCGCCGCCGGTCTCCTCGACGGGCGCGCTGCGCTGGTCCTCACCAACCCGCCGTTTCACGAGGCCGCGCGTGTGCGCGTGACGCCCGATGCGGCGAAGGCCCGCGCCCATGTCGCCGCCGCGCCGCTCTCGGAATGGGTGCGCGGCGCGCTCGCGCTGCTGGCCCCGGGCGGGCGATTCGCGATGATCCATCGCGCCGACGCGTTAGCCGATTGTCTCGCCGCCGTGGCCGGGCGGCTGGGCGGCGTGGCCATTGAGCCGATTTATTCCCGCGCCGGCGCGCCGGCGACCCGCATCCTGCTGCGCGGGGTGAAGGGCTCGAAGGCGCCGCTGGCCCTGCTGCCCCCGCTGACCCTCTGACGGGCCGGTCACCGACGTCCGCTGATCGAGATGGTCGCGCCTTCCTGCCGCACCATCGAATAGAGCCGCGCCGCGTTCCAGGGCGACAGCCGCACGCAGCCATGCGACGCCGGTCTGCCCAGCGCCCGTGTCGCATAGGTGCCGTGAATGGCGTAGCCGCCGTTGAAAAAGATCGAGTGCGGCATCGGCGCGTTGTCGTATTTGGCGGAGTAATGCATCGGCTGCAGCGCCTTGGCGGAGAAGACGCCGCGCGGCGTCCGGTAGCCGGCCCTGGCCGTTGAAACCGGCCAGCTGTAGCTGCCGCGCGCCGAATTCACATACATGCGCTGGCTGCCGAGATCGATGTGGACATTCACCCGCGCCGCGGCGCTTTGCACGCTTGCCGCGACGAACAGGGAAGCAAGAAAGAGGGCGTTGATACGCAAGGCGACCTCCCGCTTGGAAGTGAGATCCTCACAAGCGGTACATATGCGGCGTTGGCGCGACGTCCACGGCCGCCGCGCCGAAAACCGCACGGGCGCAATCACATACGGGCGACGACCACCAGCCGGCGCACCTCGCCGCGCTTATAGGCTTGCAGAAAGGCGTTGTAGTCGCGGAAGGAGACGCAGCCGTTGGAGTCGCCGTTCGGTCCCAGCATGAAGGTGTGGGCCAGGAGGCCGGCGCGGCCGTAAACCGAGCTGTTGATCGGCGTGAGCCGCAGCGCCTCCACGCCGTGGAACAGCGCTTCGCGCGGCGACAAGGCGTAGACGCTCGGCGGCGTCGGGCCGCGCATGCGCACATGCACATAGCGGGGATCGTCGAGATATTCGCGCAGGCCCGAATGCGCTTCGAGCTTGCTGCCGTCCGGCATGTAAACCGTGTGGGCCGAAATGTCGTAAACCGCGGTTCCGGCGCCCGCGCGGGGCGCCGGGCCGACGGCGTCGTTTTGAGCGGGCGCGGCGGGCGCGGCAGGATTGGTGAGGCCGCCGAAAAGACCGCCGGTGGTCTCGGGCGCGGCATAAGCGAGCGCTTGGGCCGGCGCCTGCTGCGGGCGGCGGGCGTTGCGGCCGGTCTGACCCGCATCGGGCTGCGCGGAGGGCGGCGGCGGCGCGCCGGCGCCGCCGAAGATCTTTTCGAAGAAGCTGCGGTTATCCGCCGGGGCGGGAGCCGTCGCGGGCTCGGCCAGGGCGGCCTGGCGCTCCGGCGCGGGCGCCGCCATGCGACTGGCCAGAATCTTGAGGTCGGACGGCCGGCGCGGCGGCACGGGAACGGTGTCGGCGTCGGGGGACGCGCCTTCCGCCTCGGCCATGAGCTGCGGTTCGGCAGTCGGCGCAGCGGGCTCGGCTTTGGGGGCCTCGAGCGCGGCCGTCGTTTCGACCTTCTGCCCAGGCGCCGCGGCGGTCTTGGCCCAGGGGCCGAGGCCGACGACCAGCGGCCCGTAAGGGTTGCCGGTCGGCGCCGCCAGCGTCTCGGCCGAGGCCAGCGCTTTTTGTCGGTGGGCGTGCCAGCCGATCAGAAGGCTCGACGACAGCGCGGCGCCGCCAAGCGCCACATAAGCAAAGAGCCGGCCGCGCTCTCGTGACAGGAAGCCATGTAAAATCTGGGGTTTCGTCAACATCCGCCCTCGGAAGTACCTTGCGTGGCGCGCCTCGCGGGGCGCCCAGCGGATCCGAATCACGCGCCGGGGCCGACTCAGCTGGCGCGCAAGAACGCCGCAGCAACACTCTGGAAAAGCATCGCGGCCTTGCTTGGGCTTGAATTAGGCGAATTCTTGGCCGTCCCCGGACAGCTTGGCGCAAGGCGCTATAGCGTGTCCAGGCAAAAAGAACTAGTTAAATCTGATAGTTGCGTTCTCGTTGTCTGCTTGAATTGAGGCCGCTGACAGAAAAACGCGCCGTTTCGGAAAGACGGCGCGTCGGACGCGGATCGCCTAGAGATGCGCGACCACCGCCAGTCGGCGCACCTCGCCGCGCTTATAGGCCTGGAGGAAGGCGTTGTAGTCGCGAAAAGACACGCAGCCATTCGAATCGCCGTTCGGCCCGAGCATATAAGTGTGCGCGAGCAGACCGGCCCGGCCGAAAATCGCCCCCTCGCCGCCGACCGGGGTGAGGCGCAACGCCTCGACGCCGTGAAACAGCGCCTCCCGCGGCGTCAGCATATAAAGATGCGGCGGCGTCGGCCCGCGCATGCGCAGATGCACGTAGCGCGGATCGTCGAGATGCTCGCGCAGGCCCGAATGCGCTTCGAGCCGTGCGCCGTCCGGCATGTAAACGGTGCGGGCGGAAATGTCGTAGACCGCGGTGTAACGATCGAAGCGCGCAGCGGGATTGGCGGGGGCGACGGCGCTGCGCAATCCGCCGAACAGCCCGCCCGTATCCGGCGTCGCGGCATAGGCCATGACCTCGCGATTCGGGCGACCCGGCGTCACCGCCGACGCCGTCTGGGGCGCGCCGCCGAAGAGGCGCTCGAAGAAGCTGCGCCCATCGGCCGGCGCAGCGGGAACAACGGTCGAGCCCGAAGCAGCCCGCGCCATCTGGCGCGCGGGCGCCCGCGGCTCGTCCTGGGCGAGGGAGGGCGCTTGCTCCTTGGGCGGTTCCGGCTTCAGCGCCACGGAGAGCTCCGCCGGACGGCGCGGCGGCGTCGGCGCGTCCAGAGTCGCGGCCTCCAGCGCGGCCGCCTTCTCTGTCTCGAGAGCGGCGGGCCGCGCCGGCGGGGTCGGCGCCTCTGCCGCTTGCCAGGGCTGATCGGCCGATTGCGGCTTCGCCTCCGCTCTTGCGATGAAGAGGTTTTGCGCTCTCATGCCGGCGCTGCGGGGCGCAAAGGCGGTGGGCGCATGCGGACCGATGTCCGCAAGGAGGGAGCCGCGAAGACCGGCGCCGGCCGGCTCCAGCTCGGCGACGTCGAGGGTCGGCTCGGGCGGATTTTCGGCGAAGGAGTAAAGCAGGCCGCCGGTCATCAGGGAGAGGACGACGCCGCCGAGCGCCGGTGCGATTTTGTGCGCCCGCCGCGGGGCGCGAACACGGGGAGACGACACATGGTTACGCATGGGCTAACGCTAGCGCGCATGACTTTCGGAATGGTTTCCGAGCGCTTTCGCAGCCGGATCGACTTTGCTTCAAATTGGAACGAGTCGCGCGGCCATTGACCGCAGGCGGCGGCGCCCGTAACTGCTTCTGCGCCGCGACAGGAAGCCCGCATGACCCCGATTGCCGAAGATCTCTCCCCCACGCGCTCCTTCCAGGGCCTGATTCTCACGCTTCAGAAATTCTGGGCGGCGCAGGGCTGCGTCATTTTGCAGCCCTATGACATGGAGATGGGCGCCGGCACCTTTCATCCGGCGACGACCCTGCGGGCGCTCGGCCCCAGGCCCTGGCGCGCGGCTTACGCGCAGCCGTGCCGGCGCCCCAAGGACGGGCGCTATGGCGAGAACCCCAACCGGGTGCAGCACTATTACCAGTTCCAGGTAATCTTGAAGCCGTCGCCGGCCAATCTCCAGGATCTCTATCTCGCCTCGCTCGCCGCAATCGGCCTCGATGCAACCCTTCACGACATCCGATTCGTCGAAGACGATTGGGAGAGCCCGACGCTCGGGGCCTGGGGGCTCGGCTGGGAGTGCTGGTGCGACGGCATGGAAGTCTCGCAATTCACCTACTTCCAGCAGGTGGCGGGCTTCGAATGCGCGCCGGTGTCGGGCGAACTCACCTATGGGCTCGAGCGCCTCGCCTGCTATCTGCAGGGCGTCGACAGCATCATGGAGCTGAACTTCAACGGCCGCGACGGCGCGGAGAAAGTCACTTATGGCGACGTCTTCCTGCAGGCCGAGCAGGAATATTCGCGCCATAATTTCGAGGCCGCCGATACGTCGAAGCTGTTCGAGGACTTCAAGGACGCCGAAGCCGAGTGCCGGCGCCTGCTCGATTTCGGCGCGGGCTCCGGCGACGAGCGGCATCTCATGGCGCTGCCCGCCTATGACCAGTGCATCAAGGCGAGCCACGCCTTCAATTTGCTGGACGCGCGAGGCGTGATCTCCGTCACCGAGCGGCAGAGCTATATTTTGCGGGTGCGCGAGCTGGCCAAGGCCTGCGGCGCCGCCTGGCTGCGCACGGCGGGCGGCGGCGCCAACGGCTGACGCCGTCGGAAGACGCGAAAACCAGGGCCCCCCTCGAAACCGAGGGTTTTGGCGGCGTTCCCGCATGGGGCGCGCGGCGTCCCATCGGGCGCACGACCACCACAAAATCAAAAAAATTGCGGGGCGCGTTGAACGAACGTAAAAGTTGTGCGTTTTATTGTCGCGCTCTAGCTTGAACCGGACGAATCGTTTCCCATGTCTAGGCTTCAAACGAGCGCAAACGTTGGGGTTCGTGCTGCGCGTCGGCGCACGGCGAGGAAGCTGTGCGCCATGCAACAAACCGGGTGAGAGGGTGGCGCCCTGCGTCGCACGACGGCGCGTCGGCGTTGTCCCCATCCTCTGACACGCGGGGTTCGGTCATTGACCGGGGGCATGGTTTGTTCTAGCATTGTTCCTGTTTTGCTCTGGTAGGCAGGCTGTCATGCGTCGTGATCACGGTTTTTCGCCTTTTTTGCCGCCCCGTTCGTCGAACGGTCTGACGCCACGCGGTCAGGAGCTCGATTCGCTCGCCGAGGCGAATGTCCTGCGCGGCCGCTTCTTCTCCTGGCGAGGCGTTTCGGGCCGGCGTTATGTCTGCTCCGTTTTCCAGCGGGGAGAGGAAGGTTTCATTTCCGACCTCGACGGCGGCGTCGTCATTGGCGTGGCCCGGGGCGGCGGCTCCCTTCGTCCCTTATGCGTCCTTGCGGCGCGTGACAACGGGACCAAGCCGCCGCTCGCCCGTCTGGCGCGAGAACTCGGCGTCGACGAGTGGCATGTCCATTTCTGCGCCGGGGACGCAACCGCGCGCGATCTTTCGGGGTCGCTTCTCAACTAGAGCGGCTCTGATTCCAAAGGGGGCGCCTGAACCCCGATAAAAAGGGAGCCGCGATCTCGGTTGCTCGGATCGGCGAATGCTCCGGCGGCGTGAGCGTAGGTCGCGTTTCGTGCATGGTCGTCAGGTCGTCGTTGTGTGAGCGTTGCTGCCTTGCGTGTGTCGTCGTTGCGTGAGCGTGGTCGAGCGTGCGAGTGCAAGGCGTCTTGTAAAATGCGGGTTGCGTGTGTGTCCTAGCAGCCGGGGCTTGCCCCGGCCTTTTTTTGCTCGCGCGAGAATGATGGGCGCCTCAGATGTCCTGGCCGGCGGAGGCCGCGGGGACCGTCCGGCAGGAACATCGGTCGAGCCGGCGTACGATTTCGGCGAGATCGGCGTCGTGAATGTCGAGCTGCATCAAGTGCTCGTAGGTGTTGCGCACATAGGAGGGGTTGTCGCCGGTCAGTCCCACGCCTTCGGCGACGAGACGGGTCATTTCCTCAATGGGCAGGCGGCCGGCGTATTGGCGGTGGCTGCGGTCGACGACATAGGCCAGCGCGTTGACGCAGCTCCCTTCGGCGAATCGCACGCCCACCGTCTTTTCGAGATAGACGGCCGTCACGAGCTCGCGTTCGCGCAGATAGCGGACGGTGCGCTCGCGGTCCCGGGCCGCGACGCGGAAGGCCACGCCCTGGCAGCAGCCGCCTCTGTCGAGACCGAGGACCAGGCCCGGCCGCTCCGGCGTGCCCCGATGGACGTGAGAAAAGATGCAGAGGGAGCGGTGATAGCCATGAACCCAGGCGAGGGCGCTTTCGACGTAGTCGAAGCCGGGGCGCCACATCAGGGAGCCATAGCCGAACACCCAGAGATCCTCGTCGCGGGAAAGCGTCTCCAGCAAGCCTGGTCCCCATCTGGAGCATGAAGCCCACCGGCGAAGACGAGTGGTCCGCGCCGCCCGTCGACTCTTTCAAGTCAATTCCTGCAATGCAACAGGAAAAGGCGGCGCGCCGCGGCCAAGCGAGCGCAAAGAGTCGCGCCTCGCGTCGCTTCCACAAGATATTGCGAGCGTTTTCTTGCTTTCACCCTTCTTTTGTGGCGCTCTTGACGCATGAAATTCGAACGCCTGAGACTTCTGGGGTTCAAGAGCTTCTGCGAACCGACCGACTTCCTGATCCACTCCGGCCTCACCGGCGTGGTCGGGCCGAACGGCTGCGGAAAGTCGAATCTCGTCGAAGCCCTGCGTTGGGTCATGGGCGAAAACTCGTATAAGAACATGCGCGCGTCCGGCATGGACGACGTGATTTTCTCCGGCGGCGGGTCGCGCGCCGCGCGCAATTTCGCTGAAGTCGGCCTTGTCCTCGACAATTCCGCGCGTCTCGCGCCCGCGGGCTTCAACGACGCCGACCAGATCGAAGTCACCCGCCGCATCGAGCGCGAGCAGGGTTCGACCTACCGAATCAACGGCAAGGAAGTCCGCGCCCGCGACGTGCAACTGCTGTTCGCCGACGCCGCGACCGGCGCGCGGTCGCCGTCGCTGGTCCGGCAGGGCCAGATCGGGGAGATCATCTCGGCGAAGCCCCAGGCCCGACGACGCATTCTGGAGGACGCCGCCGGCGTCGCCGGCCTGCACTCCCGCCGCCATGAGGCGGAGCTGCGGTTGAACGCGGCTTCCGAAAATCTCACCCGTCTCGAAGACGTGCTGAAGCAGGTCGAGAGCCAGGGCGACAGCCTCAGGCGCCAGGCCCGCCAGGCCGCGCGCTACCGCGAAGTGGCGGCGAAGATTCGCCAGAACGAGGCGCTCGTCGCCCTCGTCTCCTATCAGATCGCCGCCGACCAGCTGCGCGACGCGGCGCAAAAGCTCGAAGCCGACATTCTCAATGTGCAGGCCCGCACGCTGGCGCAGGCCGAGGCGGCGAAGCTGCAGGCCATCGCCGCGCATGAGCTTCCCAAGCTGCGCGACAAGGAGGCCGAGGCCGGCGCCGCCGTGCATCGCCTCGTCGCCGCCCGTCAGGCGCTCGAGGCCGACGAGCAGCGCGCCAAGCAGCGCATCTCCGAGCTGGCGCGCCAGATCGAGCAGTTCATGCGCGATCTCGAACGCGAGAAGGCGCTGATCGAGGACGCCGCCGAGGTCGCGGAGCGGCTCGAAGAGGAGCGCGCCGAACTCTTGGGCGCCGATCTGCAGGACGACGACCGCGAGAGCGAAGCGCGCGAGCGACTGGCGGAAATCGAGGCGACGCTCGCCGAGACCGAATCGGCCCTCTCCGACGTTCAGCAGCAGCTCGCCGGCGTGAACGCGCGGCGCGCGGCGATCGAATCGGCGCTGCGCGACGAAAACGGGCGCGTCGCCCGCTTCCAGGCGGAAGTCACCCGGCTCGACACGGAATTTGCGCTCATCGCCGGGCAGGGCGGCGGCGCCGAAGAGGCCCAGCGCCTCGCCGAAGCGTTTGAACTGGCCGCCGAGGAGGCGCAGGCCGCCGACGAAGCCGCACAGATGGCGGAAGAGGCGCAGCGCGAGGCGCGCGAGGCGGAGGCCGCCGCCCGTCACCCGGTCGAGCAGGCGGCGCTCAAGGCCCAGCGGCTGGAGACCGAGGTCCGCACGCTCGAAAATCTCCTTCACGCCGGCGCAGGCGGCCTGTGGGCGCCGGTCGTCGACGCCATGGCGGTCGAGAAGGGTTATGAGACGGCGCTGGGCGCCGCGCTCGGCGACGACCTCGACGCCTCGGCCGAAACCTCTGCGCCTGCGCATTGGGCGCTCACCGCCGACGCGGGGGATCCCGCCTTGCCGAACGGCGTGCGTTCGCTGGGCGAGATGGTGGAAGCGCCGCCGGCGCTGCGCCGCCGCCTCGCGCAGATCGGCGTCGTTCTGCGCGCCGAGGGCGAGAGCCTGCGCAAACTGTTGAAGCCGGGCCAGCGCCTCGTCTCGAAAGAAGGCGATCTGTGGCGCTGGGACGGCTTCACCCAGGCGGCCGAGGCGCCGACGCCGGCGGCGCGCCGTCTTACTGAAAAGAACCGCCTCGCCGAGTTGCGCGCCGAGGCGGCGCGCGCCCGCGCCGAGGCCGACGCCCTCGCCGAGGAACTGGAGAGCGCCCGCGAGGCGACGCGCCTCGCGACACTGGCCGACGCCGCGGCCCGCGACGCCCAGCGCCGCGCCCGCGCCCGTCTCGAAGAGGCGCGGGAACGCCATAGCGCCGCCGAGCGGCGAATGGCCCAGATCGGCCAGCGCCTGTCCGCGCTGGAGGAAGCCAAGGCGCAGACCCTCGCCAATCTCGACGAAGCGGCGCAGAAGCGCGAATCGCTCGCCGCCGAACTCGACGGCCTCGACGAGCCGGCCTCGCTCGCCGGCGCGATGGAAAGCCTGCGCGCCCGCGCCATGGTCGAGCGCGCCCAGGCCGGCGAGGCCCGCGCGGCGCTGGCGACGCTGCGCAACGACGCGAGCGCCCGCGCCGCCCGCGTCGCGGCCATCGGGCGCGAGATCGCCTCCTGGGCCGAGCGCCGCGACCGCGCCCAAGATCGACTCGGCGAGTTGGAGGAGCGTCTCGAATCGGCGCGCGAGGAGCAGGAGCGCCTGGCCGAGGCGCCCGACGCCTTCCTCGATCAGCGCCGGGCGCTGATGAACGCCCTCGAAGACGCCGAGGCCGCGCGCCGCGACGCCTCCGACGCCCGCGCCGAGGCCGAGACGCGGCTCGCCGAGGCCGACCGCGCCGCCCGCGCCGCGCTCGACGCAATGAGCGCCGCGCGCGAGGAGAAGGCCCGCAGCGAGGCGCAACTCGAGGCCGCGAGACAACGCGCCGCCGACGTCGAGCGCGCCATCCAGCACGATCTCGAAACGACGCCGGCCGCGCTCGCCGGTCTCGCGGGCGTGGCGGAAGGCGACGAACTCCCCGACATCGCCGAGGTCGAGCGGCGGCTCGAATCCTTGCGCGCCGACCGGGAGCGCCTCGGCGCCGTCAATCTGCGCGCCGAGGAGGAATTGACCGAGATCGACGCCCAGCGCGAGAGGATGGTCGCGGAGCGCGACGATCTCGCCGAGGCGATCAAGAAGCTGCGCGCCGCCATCGCCAGCCTCAACAAGGAGGGCC